>CAIQUS010000195.1 GCA_903875045.1 uncultured Bacteroidales bacterium | reverse complement strand
TCGGAAAGAAAGTCAAGATTATATGGAGTAGTGCCCCTGTTGTGGGTCGAAATAAATCCATTGTCCTGTGCTCCTGAATAGATGATGTCGGGATCCGAGATATGAGAAGCGACGCGGTAAGACTGGATGGAAGTAATGCCGGTGTTGGCCTGGTGAAACGACGCTCCACCATCTGCAGACCTGAACACCCCACCATCACAGCCCACATAGATAACAGAGGGATCGGAGGGGGCAAACCTGATGATATGATGGTCGATGTGGGTGTAGGAATCCCAGGGGCTGTTTCCTCCCCCTGCTGCGTTGGGATCCCGGATGTAGATAAAGGTTGATCCGTTGACTGACTGGCTTAGTTCGACATTTCCGAGGAGTACATTATCGGGGTTTACCGGGTTCACAGCAATGCAGAGATCGTAGAAGCCCTGGTCGCTGTATGCTGAAAGGTTTACGCCCGGCGATATCTGGGACCATGAAGCACCGCCGTTGACCGATTTATACGCACTGGTCTTCATGCCGTTGGGGGAAGGCGCCTTGTCATATATCAAACCGTAAAGCACGGAAGGATTTGAGCGGGATATGTCAAACTGCATCCTCCCGATGTGAACGGGATCGGGGAGGCCTGTATTGCTTTGCGAAAAAGTGAGGCCTCCGTTGGCAGATACCAGGAAACCGGCCTGTTCCTGCTCATTGCCGCAAGCTGCATATACAATGTTCGGATTGGTGGGATGAAATGCCAGGTCCCATATCCCTTCTCCCGGGAAAACACAGCTCCAGTGAATACCGGCATCGGTACTCCTCCAGATGCCCTGATTCTGAACTGCATTATTAAGGTTTTTGGCAATCCCTGCCATAACCACACCTGGATCATGGGGGGATACAGCGAGTGCCGTAAATCCGGTTACTGTATCAAATTCAGCCTGCACCTTGACCCAGCTGTCGCCCCCGTTGGTTGATTTGTATAAGCCATCCCCGTTATAAAACCTCTCGGTGAGCAACCAGAAATATTCACCCGTACCGGCATAGATGGTTTCAGGGTTTGAAGGGTCGATCGCAATGCATCCAAAGGTGAGCAGGTTCAGCCCCCCGCTTTTATCCACCCAGTTTTGCCCGCCATCAGTAGATTTCCATATACCCGCACCCCCGGTGCCCGCGTAAACGATCTCCGGGTTCAATGGATGTACGGCAAGACCAATCACCCTTCCGCTCACCACACCCCAATGCCTGACTGAGGCATCGCCCGAGAAATCAATACCCACCGGGCCGAGATTATTCCATTGGAAGGAGGCACCTGGTTTATCGGTTTGCGTCTGCATTTTCACTATTTCCGATTCTTTTTGCCTGTCTATAAATGCCCTGGGGAACACACCCTGTGCGTTCAACCTTGGTTTGTAAAACCACGCCAGCCGCTTAAATGAATTCCTGTTTTTGATATCAACAGGCACACTGTCCCATTGTGAGGCAGATGACTGGGTTGAGGCACCTTTACCAATCCCGGTCCAGGGTTTCATCTGGCTGTTAATTTGCGCGGGAGCTCCCGCCAGGAATAACATCATGGCGGAGAGGAAACATAAAAGTTTTGTTTTCATTCAGCGTAGTTTTGACGAGCAATTGAGAGGTAGTTTTCCTATTTCCCTTTTTGGCTTGTTGTAAATTGCAGCGTGGAGTTTTGCGGAAAATCAATTGTTAATATTTTAGCTAATGTACGTCCGTTTCACCAAAGATGTTCATTAAATATATTTATAATTCTAATGAATATCAATGTAATGGAAAAACCGGAGTTCCCGACCACCCTCTGCCGATTTTTGTTGACCACCTTACTTAATTAACAATCAACAAATTGAGATGATTATGCTGTTCCGGCTTTTCCGTGCAATGGCCG
>CAIQUS010000194.1 GCA_903875045.1 uncultured Bacteroidales bacterium | reverse complement strand
GGTAAAATGGTAAAATGGTAAAATGGTAAAATGGTAAAATGGTAAAATGGTAAAATGGTAAAATGGTAAAATGGTAAAATGGTAAAATGGTAAAATGGCATAGATACACCTATCTAATTTTATCTATGTTTACAAATGTGCATAAAAATAAATTGTTAGTTTTGTAGAAAAACGAAATAGTTTTTCCCATGACAAAAAAACAAATATCGGTTGCCGGAAGGATTTGGATTGAACTGGAGGGGGAAAACTTTTTAGGTTCCGGCAGGGTCGAACTGCTGGAAAAAATCGAGTCCCTTGGATCTCTAAGAAAAGCGGCTATTTCCATGGGTTTGTCTTACCGCAAGGCTTACTATTCCATCCGCTCGATGAATGAATTGTCACCCATGCCGCTCGTTGAATTTGTTCAGGGCGGAAAGGGGGGTGGCTGTGCAACGTTGACAAAAACAGGTCGACAATTCGTGCTGAAATACAAGCAAATATCACAAGAATTTGTGATATTTCTGACAAAACATTCTTCTGAATTTTAATCATATTTTTAGTAATTTAGCCTCGTTGTTCATCAAAGTGAATAACGATAGTCTGATGGATGCATCTTTTTTGATTTTATTTTCGTTGTTATTGGTCTCATTTATGTATTCCATGGTGGGTCACGGGGGTGCCAGCGGTTACCTGGCGGTAATGTCCATCTTTGCCCTGAGCACTGTTTATTTTCGCAGTTCAGCGCTGATCCTTAACCTCTTTGTATCGGGGATTGCCTTTGTCAGTTTCAGCAATGGTTATACCATCCGGTGGAGGCTCTTTCTGCCATTCCTCATTCCGGCCATCCCCTTGGCATTTATCGGGGCTTTGATCCATATCAACCCGGCAACCTATAAATTTATCCTGGGCATCCTGTTAATGCTGGCATTGATGAGGCTTTTGTATCATCCATCAAAGGAGTATGCGATAAAAACACCCCCGGGGATATTTGTTTCCGTCATCATCGGATCCATGCTTGGACTTCTTTCCGGAATGATCGGAATTGGCGGTGGCATCCTTCTCAGTCCGATATTCATCCTGATGAAATGGTCGCAGGTGAAAGAGACAGGTGTTTACTCTTCACTGTTTATCCTGTGTAACTCTCTGGCAGGTCTGATTGGTTTGTGGTTCAGCGGCATCGTATTGCCTCCTCATTTTGCCTGGTGGATATTGGTGGTGGTTGGCGGCGGGCTCCTTGGTTCAACGACCGCCATGAAATTTTTACCGGTGAGGTATTTTAAAATTTCACTGGCGCTGGTATTGCTGCTGGCAACCTTTAAATTGCTTATTCCCTGAATATTGCTTCTTTATGCACCGAAAGCAGTTTCCGAACCTTCTCATCATCGCCGGCTCAGGCAGAAAGGTTGGGAAGACATTCCTTGCCTTAGCGGTTCTAAGGTTTTTTTCCGAAAAATTTCCGCTGGTTGCATTGAAAATTTCACCGCATATCCATGATTCAATTGGCAGAGCGCGGTTAGTTGCATCCTCTGAAGGATTCCGGATTTTTCAGGAGATGGAGACCCACCCGAAGAACAGCGGACAATTTCTCGAAGCCGGAGCGTTACAAGCATTTTTTATGGAAACGGATGACAGTCATCTTGCTGAAGCTTTTGAGCTGTTCTGCAGGGAATGTAATCCGATGAACCATCCGGTGATTTGTGAATCCGGAGCCCTTGGGAACCTGGTCAGGCCGGGATTGCTTATTTTTATCTCCCATTCCAATGCTGATCTTCAGGGACATAAGCTAGATGCCATGAACCAGGCTGATATGGTATTTCCGGCCAAAAATTTTTCAACCCGCGAGATCATCAGCAAGATGGACTTCTCAGAAAATAAATGGCATCTCATTTCCTGATTAATCCGACACAGATTCAACCTTTTTTGCTATTTTGCGGATCATTCCTTTTTTTGGGAAATCAAAAACTCCAATAAAAATGTGCAGGAAGGAACATCTCGTACTATTTCTGCTACTGGCAGGCACTTCGATGTTTGCCCTTGCTCAGCAACCGGTTGTTCCCCTCGTTCAGAAAGCTGTATATTATGATGTTTCACCGCCATTGCGGGATGTACAAAAAGAGCCTGCACGAAAAGCCGACAACAGCTGGAAAGATGGATGTGTTCCGAATGATTTCAGTTTCGGAGGATTAACAGATAATTACCGGACCGGGGCAGGGGATAGCGTTATTCAGCGAAAAAACGGTCAGCGCCTTCCGGATTCAACCATCCATAATTTCGATGGTCTCACAAACATTAACAATGTGGTTCCTCCCGACACCCATGGCGATGTGGGGCCGTCACATTATTTTCAATTGGTCAACTATTCTTTTGCCATTTACGATAAATCTGGAACCAGGTTGCTGGGACCTCTCAACACAAGCCAGATATGGGAAGGTTTGCCCCACAATTCAAACAATGGCGATGGGGTTGTTCTCTATGATGAACAGTCCGACCGGTGGCTGATCAGTCAGTTTTCGTTTCCGTCATACCCTCAGGGTCCCTTTTACCAGATGGTGGCAGTTTCACAAACCTCCGATCCAACGGGATCATGGCACCGCTGGGAGTTTGCTTTTGGTGATTTGCCCGACTACCCAAAGTTTGGTATTTGGCCCGATGGCTATTACATGTCGTACACCCGGCTTAAGGCGCAAACGTTGCAACGGGATGGCGTGGGAGCGGTTGTTTTTGACCGGAATGCCATGATCAACGGAGATCCGGCGCCGGTTAGCATTCAATTTGCCGTTCCATCAGCAGAATGTTCCATCTCTTTCCTGCCTTCCGATTGCGATGGGCCTTTCCCGCCTGCCGGCACACCAAACTATTATGGATTCATCAGGAATGGTTTATTCGTTATCAGGGAATTTCATACCGACTGGATCAATCCATTGGCCTCAACCTTTGGAAACACCCTTCAATTGCCGGTAAGCCCGTTTTTGAATTGCATTCGTGAGATCCCGCAAAAAGAGTCGGATAAACAGTTAACTCCCCTCGATGGCCGGCTGATGTACCGCCTTCAATACCGGAAATTCAAGGATTACCAAGCCATGGTGGTGAATCATACAGTAGGCGTTGGCATATATGCGGGCATTCGGTGGTATGAACTGCGAAAAACAAACGCAACCTGGTTCGTAAACCAGCAATCTACTTATTCCCCGGATACCCTGAACAGATGGATGGGCAGCATAGCCATGGACTCCTCAGGAAACATTGCGCTTGGTTATTCCATATCCGGAGTTTCGATATACCCCTCCATCCGTTTTACCGGACGGATGAAATATGATCCTCCCGGGCAGATGACAATCCGGGAAACAACCATCATCGATGGCACTGGAAGTCAAACCGGAATATGGAGCCAGCAAAGCCGATGGGGCGATTACAGTACGATGACCGTGGATCCTGCTGCACCATCAACCTTTTGGTACGGACAGGAGTATTATGCCACCACCTCATTCAATGGATGGAGAACGCGGGTAGCGTCATTCTCCTTTGCCAGCATACTCGATATCCAGGCAAAGGCCAATCCTCCGCAAGTTTGTGCCGGAGGAGCCATCCGGTTAGATGTTGATGTGCACGGTGGATCCGGCGCTTCCACCTATTCATGGACTTCAAACCCGCCTGGTTTCATTTCAGATCAGAAAAGCCCGTTGGTTTCCCCTGAAACACAAACGACCTGGATCGTACGGGTTGTTTCCGGTTCACAGGTAAAAGTTGATTCTGTTGTGGTACCGGTAGTTCCCGGACCATCGGTATTTGCCGGACATGATACAACCATTTGCCGCTATCTGGATGAAGTTTCCCTGGCAGGCACCGCTTCAAATTGTAATTCAGTGAGCTGGTTTTCTTCCGGGGATGGATATTTCACTGATCCCGATGCTTTGAATACCTTGTATCACTTTGGGCTCAACG
Organism: uncultured Bacteroidales bacterium; assembly: GCA_903875045.1. Classification (GTDB taxonomy): domain Bacteria; phylum Bacteroidota; class Bacteroidia; order Bacteroidales; family FEN-979; genus CAIVAT01. Next base: position 70,970 of record CAIQUS010000194.1, on the reverse strand, counting down.
ACAGATTGTCCGACAGTTTGATCTTTAAACTTACCGCATACCCGGCCACTCCATGCCTGCCGGCTTCGGCAACACAAATGGTTGTCATAGATACATGCACCGGTGTAAACGATTATTCAAACAATGGTTTCAGGGTAACCCTTCACCCGAATCCGGCCCATGATAAACTTACAATATGTATTTCACGGTTGAAGGATCATCAATTGACATTGGTTATTTCCAATGCTCCGGGTGAAATATTATTTACGGAAACAGTTGTGGCCACCAGCCATGAAGTTACCAGACAGGTGAATATCTCCGGATTTGGAAAAGGAGTCTATTATTTGAGGATACAAACAAAATCGGGGTTTATCGTCAGGCCCTTTGTGGTATTGTAATCTACCGGTTAACAGATAGTTTTTTCGTAAAATGCACTCCTTTGCCACTGAAATTCAGCAGATACAAGCCCGGCGGATATCCCGAAACATCAAACTTGTTTCTCGCTGATCCTTTCTGAAAGATAAACCTTCCCATCAATTTCCCCCCGGAATTAAAAATATCAAGATTAGCCTGTTCCTTCAGCGGTGTTAAAAAATCGATGTTTACTTCGGAAGAAGCCGGATTCGGATAAATATTGCAGGTTACACCTGCTGGTACGGTTTGATCGATTATACCCAGGAAAGATCCTCCGCCCGGCAGTTTGTTTGTGATAAAGGCTTTCCTGATGCTATCGATCGCGGTGCGTAATTTTGCCACAGATGCAAGTGTGTCAGGGCTGGTGTAATCCCGGGCCCATACGAATGCAATGTCCATCTCCTGCATATCGCCCGGGTGAAAGGTGAACGGTCCTGCCGACCCCAGACTTCTCCTGTCATGAGGCTGGTTATGTGCGGTTACTTCTGTCCAATTTGCCTGTCCGTTTGGTGGCTGGCAACCGCAACCCCAGTTCAGCGTATCTGATTCCCCGGGATACTGAAAATCAGCTTCCGGCCCATATCCTCCATAACCCGCATGGCCGTTTCCGCCATAGACCATCCGGGTACTATCCATCCATATCGCCTGCATATACTGAAAATATTGTTTAGGTGTGGCGGGGTCGTCCATAAATTCAGGGGTGCCGGAATATTGTGAGTTCAGGAAAGTGATAAATGTACTCAGGCCCATCCGCTCGTTATTTGCAATACCATCGCCAAAACCGGTGCCATTGATGCTTTCGTTGCACAGTTGATGGCCTAGGTTGTCATAACGCGGTCTGTCAGCGCCTGTTGGTTCCATCCGGGGGCCGGCCAGCATGGTGACGGATTGGGCAGGTGGATGAGCCCCATAGGCAGTGGCCTGTCCGTTTCCATCTATGGCCTTTCCATTGTACCCGATGATGCTGCCGCGTCCTACATCGCATTGCATGAAATCATCATTTGCATAACCAATATCCATATCGGTGTAAGTGCCCATGTAAACATAGTGATAGGTGTCAGGAGATCGGTTGAAAACTTTGTAATTCAGAAAAATCGTTTTGCTGAACGCAGTATCCCCAGAAAGGTCAAAAGCGTATGCCATTCCATGAATCTCTGCCCTTAATTTATTCCCCAGGGTTTCCTGGTGATTTCCCCGGTCATCGTTAAAAATAAAAAACAGGCACTGGTCACCACGAATGGCAGGGCAGTCACCTTCATAAGGATTATAGGTGCCATCCCCGTTTGCATCATGAAAGGGCGCAAGTTTGCTGGCTTGTCCCAATGAAACATTGCCATTTCCCGGCCAGTTCAAAATATCGCTGATGGGCTTGTAACCCTGATCGTTCCAATGTAATTTATGGTATTCGATGTCGGATTTTTTCAGGTTCCAGATATAGTTCCAGGTTGTATCGGTGTTCTGAGAATACCTTGAACTATCCATGATCGGACCGGCATAAAAATCGGGTTTGGCTCCGGCAATGCCGAGATTTGGACCCTGCCGGTATCGCTCACCTGCAAGATGCAGCATATTTTGCTCATCCTTTCCGCCAATCCAAAATGAATTGGAAAAGATGGTGCTTTTGCCTGAACCTTTTGGGACGAAAAATCCCAGGGAATAGCTTTTTTGCAGCAGCAACATGAAATTGAACCCGGAGGCTGTAAAGATGGCCTCCACATCATTGATTTTAAGGGTGTCGTAACTCTTATCCCTGATTCTGAAAATCATGCGGGCTGTTGAGGATTGTGCCGATGATACATTGATCACTGTATAGCTGCCGATGATCAGGTTTCCGACACCCCTGTTCGGGACGAGGTAGGTGAACATTCCCTGGTAATGCCATGTTGAGATCACACTGCCGCTGCCTGCACTGAGACCTCCTGATACCCGGATGGAATCACCGGATGGAATGATGTCATTCGCCAGCAGGTTGACCGTTTTTGAGAACCCCGGTACCATATCGATGGTATCATCAACCGCTTTGAATGTTTGGCCGGAAAGCTGCTGAAATGAATGAAGCAAAAGAATGAGTGCGAAGCACAGGCGGATTTTTACGGTTGATTGCATAATACGGTATTAATTGAATCCTGATAATTCAGAGGAGTACAATTTTCCGGATGAATATTCTGTTTTTCAGGTATATCGATATATAATAGATCCCTTTTCTTTCTTCAGACAAGTTAACGGAGCATTCGGTTGCATCAGGCAGCATTTCTTTTGTGAATTCACCCATCGGATTGTAAATCCTTATTTTTTCAATGTGTACCGGAGATTTTATGATAAAAACACCGGAAGTGGGATTCGGAAAAATCTGCGGGGAAAGTACTTCCGTTTCTGCAACAGCCTCTGACCTCCCTTTTTGGGAGACTGTAAAAGTGATGGTTTTCGCCTTTGGTGAGAAAAGATAAAAAACAGCATCCCGCCGGCTGGATGTTATGTTGGATTTGAGTGTCTCAAAAACCAGTGAATCATTCCCGGTCCCGCTGGATTTGCCGACAGTCAGCCAGCTTGGCATAAACCCCTGAAGTGTCCATTCAACATTTGTCTCAATATAGAGTGGTTGGGTGCTTCCTGTATTCCAATCTAAATCAAGGGTGTCAGGATTTGTTTCAAGGGTAAAAATATCAGATAATGCGCTCATCCATACCCCTTTTCTGCTTGTCCCGGAGAAAACACTCATGTTATTCATGGTAATTACATTAACCGAAGAATCTGACAATCCTGAATTCAGACTTTCCCAGCTTTCTCCGCGATTGTTTGAAAGAAATACACCATGGCCATCAGTTGCAGCAAAGACAGATTCCAGACAAAAAGCCAGGGAACGGACCTCATATTCCGGTAATCCTTTTTTCAGTTGGATCCATGTCAACCCCTGGTCGCCGGAATGATAAAGCCCCGCGGAAGTTCCTGCGAAAAGCTCTGTTCTGCTGGATTGTATCACATGGGCCTTGTTGCAATTCAGCCCTGCATTGATTGGTTTCCAATGGTTCCCGTTATTTGTTGAGACAAATATTCCACCACCCCATGATCCGGCATAAACCCGGCCTGCTGTGATGGTCAGGGTCGTGATATCCAAATTTGTCAGACCGTTATTTACAGCCGACCAGTTTTTTCCGGTGTCTGCAGAGTAGAAAATTCCACCTCCCTGTGTTCCGACAAAAAGTTTTCCCTCATCAAACACCATGGATGAAGTGTATGGGTTTGTTAATCCGTTGTTACATGAATTCCAGGTGTTTGCGTTGTCGGTTGATGTGAAAACCCCTGCTCCCATCGTACAGGTGAACATCGTATTTCCGGTTTTCAGAAGGTCGGAAATATATGGGCAGGTAAGTCCATTGTTCATTGGCACCCAGTTATACCCACTGCCGATCGAATGAATGATGCCGTTACCCCAGGTTCCGGCGAACATGTCGTTGCCACTGATCATCAATGCCCTGATTCCAGTGTTGATCAGGCCCTGATTGGCCTCTGACCAATTTTCACCCTGATCGGTTGTATAATACACGCCTCCGCCTCCGGTTCCTGCGAAAATTTTTATCGAATTGGCTCCAAGGCAATTGATGGTAGTGTTGTTCAGGTAATGATTCACCTGGGACCAGTTGCCGCCATTGTCTGCCGATTTGAATACTCCATAGCCCTTGGTCCCGGCGAAAACCCCTAGTTCAGAGACAATCAATGAATTTATGATAGTTTGACCGGGTATACCGTTGTTTATCTCCGTCCAGGAATCGCCCGATGACCTGAGAACACCACCGCCATCCGTACCGGAAAAAATCAAATCGCCATCAACAGCAAGTGACAGGATGTTCAGATTGGTAAGCCCGTTATTCATGGATGTCCAGTGTGCCCCGGCATCTGCAGAATGGAACACACCTGCTCCATAAGTTCCTGCATAAACCGATATTCCGTTCACTGCCAGGGCATATACTTTAGAATTTCCAATGCCATCATTAGCCTGGTTCCAGCTATTGGCATGATCTGAGGATATAAACAACCCTGCATCTGTCCCGGCAAGAATTGCTGTACCGCAAAAGGCCAGGCTGCGGATGTTTTGATTGGTCAATCCATTGCCGGCAGGCGACCAGTTGGTCCCATTGTCGGAGGACCGGTAAATCCCCCTCCCATACATTCCCGCCAGCACAATTGAACCGTTGGTTGCAATGGAATACACCTGAACATCAGGGATTCCGTTTTTCAACGCAACCCAGTTCAACCCCTCATCACCGGAGAAAAACACCCCTGATGAACTGCCGGCAAATATTTTCGTCCCGTCAATGGCAATCGCATTGATCGTACCCCCAAACGGACCTTCGGTTTGCCGCCATTGGGCGCTTGCAAATCCACAGACAAAGAATAGAAGGATAAAAATCAGTTTTACCTTCATGGGTTTAAAAGGATTTTGCCGCTGAACCATTTCCCATGATCATAAAATCTAAGGAGATAGGTGCCAGAACTGTAAATTCCCAGGTCAATTTCCAACTTTGACAAACCGTTCGTTTTGTACTTTGAAAGCAATTTTCCTGTGAAATCAGTGAGATAAAGCTCATCGGGATTGCCGTCAATTAACACAGTAATCCGCCCGGTTGTCGGATTTGGATAGAATTTAATTTCGATCCTTTTTACGGCAGGGGGAGGAAGAGTATCAATCGATGTTTTACCGGTCAGTGTGTCTCCTGAAATTTGTACACCGGTTGTGTCCTTACCGGAAATTTGCGTGAAGTCTTTTATCAGAATTTTTGGCTGTGTGGTTTTTACCTTTCTAGACGTATCAATCACTTCATGCGCAATGATCGGGCTGTTTGAAAAGATGGTGGTATCGGCAGTTTCAACCGAAACTGGTTTGCCATCACATGGAGGTGCATAGTTATATTGGTAAATGATTCGTTTAAGGAGCGCGTTTAGCAGTTCGACATCATACTGATCAGTAACGGGTTTTGCATGGGGATCACCGATTTTGCTGTGATCGGTAAGGAAAACGTAGGTTCCGTTGGTCGCCAATGCAACGCTTCGCAGGAGGTACTCCATGCTGGATGCATTTTCCGGTGTTTCGGCGCTGGCCACCACCGGGATGATCCGAATCCCCCTTTTCGCTGCTGTTTCGATGCAGGATTGGATTTTCATAATGCTCCAGGAGGTAGTCAATGGTTGCTGGTCAAGGACTAAAAACAGCAACCGGGCCCTTGCAAGCGGGTTCCAGTGCAGACTGTCGAGGGCAACTCCCAGCGCATATTCAACCACTTCATCCCCACCTTCACTGGCACTTTGTTCTTTGATAAAACCAACGCCGCTGGAAATATCTCCCGACAACTGGTGCATTTTTGTTGTATATGAATTCCCGTAACAACGGTAAAAAACAGAGCCAAGATTGATCGACAGCCCGGGCAGGTTTTCTTTGGTTTTGCGGATGATATCGATCACATCCGATTTCAGGAAACCTATTTCATCGTCCATCGATGCCGTGGCATCAACAACGAAAACCACATCTGTTTGATCAGATATGCTGCATGGTGCAGGAATCTTGATCCCATTGATCCCTGATTGGATGGGGGTGGGGTTTTGAACCTTGTAATCATTGTTGTTGCAGGATACAATAATTTCGGGATTGTCAGCGGGTTGTTTACCGAACAGGTTCATCCAAAGCTCCGCTTTCCCCGTGTTATCCGTCATCGATTGCCAGAGAACCGCTCCCCCCTTGTTTCGCAACGCCACTGAGGCGTTGATAACAGGATGGCCATTCTCATTTTTCACCTGCACCGAATACCTGTTTCCGGGGTATATATTCCATGATTTTTGAAAATTTTTCAGCTCTTTTTCTTTGATATCTTTCCAGAGGTCCCATTTGCTGAAGTCGTTTAATTCGGAGGCGGTGAGCAAACCGGAGGTTTCATTTTTAAATGACAACTGGTTGCGGGACTGCGGAGGAGGTGGTAGCTGATTCCCTTTACTCACGCTGACGCCTCCAACTTTGCTGGCAAGGCTTTTTTGGGTTTTCGGGAGGGAGTATTCAACAATTTCAATTTCCTGTAGTTTCGTGGCTGATTCGGACAACCCTATATCCAGGATAGTTGTATCTCCCGGACGCATGATAACAGAGTCGTTTTGATAGGCATTGAAACCGACAAAGGAGCACATCACAGTGAATTTTCCGGTTGAATTTAAAACGATTTGATATTTTCCGTCAAAATCCGTTGTAGTGCCTTGTAATTTCAAATGGTTTTTTTCAATGGTGACATTTGCAAAGGCAACAGGTTCCAGGGTTGATTGATCAAAAACTTTTCCTTTTAAAACGGCAGTTTGCGACAGCGCAGATTCAGAGGTAAAAAGGATTAACCCGGTGATATAAAGGAGAATTTTGTACATACGTTCCGACTTAATGAATATCAAAGTTACAAAATTAGTTTGTATCTTGCAGCCCGATTTGCTTGGATCAGATTTTCATCTTCCTCGTCTGCTATCCTCCTCCTCCATATCTGAGCGATCGGGAAAAACCACGTCTAACCTTAATTTCATTCCCATGAAACAAATACTACTATTATTGCTGGCAATATTTATTTTGCTGAGTCTTGAAACCAAAGCCCAGGTTGGGATCAACAGCGACAACAGCACCCCTGATCCCTCAGCCATGCTCGATGTGAAATCGACCGCCAAAGGGATGCTTGTACCAAGGATGACCCTGGCAGAGCGCAATTCCATCAGTAATCCCGCAAAAGGGCTGCTGGTGTATGTTACCGATAACAATCAGTATTATACCAACAAGGGAACACCCGGTTCGCCGAACTGGGTGATGATGAGTTCTCAGTGGCTGACAAATACAAACGGAACAGATATCTATTTTAATAGCGGATTTGTCGGAATCGGTACCTCATCACCCCCGCAACACAATCTCCAGGTGGCCGGAAGGATCAGTGCAGCGCATGGATCGTCTACCCATCCAACCTACGTTTTTGGCGATGGTGCCGAAAATACGGGGTTTTCGAGCCCGGGGGTTTATGCCATCGGTTTTATAACGAATGGGGTGGAAAGTGCACGGTTTGACTGGAGTGGTGCGCTCGGTATTGGTACCCCAACCCCGGCCTATCGCCTCGATGTGGCAGGGGATATCAATGCTTCAGGCGCTCTGCGTATTGGTGGGGTACCTGTAAAATCAAGTCAGTGGACATCACTCGGGAGCGACATATTCTTTACCGGAGGAAAGGTAGGCATCGGCACCACTTCACCTTCCCAGGAACTTCAGGTCCAGGGCAACATTGCCGCAGATTATGGAAGTACACTTTCTGCTTCATACCGGTTTGGCAACGGGGCTGAAAACACTGGTCTCAGCAGCCCTGCTCCGCAAGTAATCTCGTTTATAAACAATGGGGTTGAATCGGCCAGGTTTGATAACTTTGGAAGGATGGGCATCGGGACCTTTACACCAGCCTCCTCGGCACAGCTGGAATTGTCTTCAACCACGCTTGGGTTCCTGCCTCCACGGATGACACTGGCACAAATGAATGCCATCGTCTCCCCGGCCAACGGGTTGATGGTATTTTGCACCGACAACAATCAGTGCTATGTCAACAAAGGATCCACGGGTGTGCCAAACTGGGCAGTCATGAGCGGCTATTGGCTGGCAGCAGGCTCCGGTATTAATTATAATTCCGGACCGGTGGGCATCGGGCAAGCCTTTCCGGTTTATCCACTGAATTTCGGAAACACCCTGGGTGATAAAATTTCTTTTTTTGGCACCACCGATGATCATTACGGAATTGGCATCCAGCCTAATAAACTGCAAATACATACCGATGCCGGCACCAGCGACATTACTTTCGGGTGGGGTAACAGCGCCAGTTTTATTGAGTCTGTCAGAATAAAAGGAACCGGCCAGGTCGGTATAGGCACCGCCACTCCGGGGTATCCGCTCGATGTAAACGGATCGGTTAACACTACCGGGTTATTCCTGATGAACGGCGTACCGATCAACCTCAGTCCCTGGCAACATAACGGCACAAAAATTTTTTACAACACCGGACATGTTGGCATCGGCGAGTCAAATCCGGTTTATCCGCTCAACTTCGGATATGAATTGGGTGAAAAAATTTCTTTGCACGGAGCAGGTGCAACCCATTATGGTTTCGGTATTCAGAACTATAAAATGCAGATATTCACCGATGCGAGTAACAGCGATATTGCCTTCGGTTATGGGAGCAGTGCAACATTTACCGAGAATGTCCGGATGAAAGGAACCGGAGAGGTCGGGATTGGAACCAGCAGCCCGGTGCCTTCCGCGGTGCTCGATGTCACCTCCACTACAAAAGGTTTCCTGCCTCCCCGGATGACGTTCATTCAGCGCAACGCCATCGTAAACCCGGCCGAGGGACTGATTGTGATCTGCACCGATTGCAGCGCCGAAGGAACAACAACCATGTCTATGTTCCTTGGTGGACAGTGGATGAACGTTTGCGGAACTTGTACGCCTCCTGTCTCACCCGCCGCCGGAACCCAGGTGACTGCCTTGACTCAGATCACCTGGAACTGGAATACTGTTCCTATCGCCACCGGTTACAAATGGAATACGACCAACAACATTGCGACGGCTGTCAACATGGGAACTGCCACCACCAAAACCGAAACAGGATTAAATCCTGAAACCTCCTTCACCCGGTATGTGTGGGCTTATAATTCCTGTGGAAATTCTGCTCCAACCATTCTCACTGCACAGACTGTATGGGTTTGCGGGGCATCTTTTACTGTTAACCATATCAAAGGTCTGGTAGCGCCAGACTTCAAAACTGTAACTTATGCCACTGTGACCAATATCCCCGGTGAAGCCACAAAATGCTGGATCACCAGCAATCTCGGGGCCAGCCACCAGGCAGTTTCAGTGGATGATGGTACCGAACCTTCCGCAGGCTGGTACTGGCAATTCAACCGGAAGCAAGGTTATATGCACGATGGAACCAACCTATCACCGGTCTGGAACAGTACTCCGATCAATGAAAACTCAAACTGGATAGCCGAAAATGATCCCTGTACGCTTGAGTTAGGTTCAGTTTGGAGAATTCCTACAGAAGCAGAATGGACAAACATACTTACAGCCGGATCATGGACCAACTGGACTGGCCCTTGGGGTTCAGCTCTGAAACTACATGCAGCCGGGCGACTTGAATTTTCATCAGGCGGGATGGTGGTCAGCAGGGGTTCTTACGGATATTACTGGGGTAGCAGCGAACTCACTTCAACCTATGGAAACATGGCATGTTACCTCAGGTTTTTCAATTCCGGGAATACTATTATCTGTGGATCAAAGTCAGACGGGAATACGCTGAGATGTATCCGATAATAGCATTCTTCTCTTCCTAAAAACATACCGGCAGGCAAACCCATTTTTTACTTCAGCGGTTGTCAAAAGAATTACTTTTGCAGAAAGCGACTGTCAGATCATTTGCGGATGAATTCAATAAAAGGTTCCGCGGTTTTTCGCAATTTTGCAGATCATTTTTTTACCGGAACTTTTGTTCAGGCAGGAATATGGTTTTTTGAATCAATCAGGTTAAGTGTAATCCCATGATAAAGGTAAATGATCATTTGGGTTTGTTAAACCGTCTGAACCGGTTTACTGCCACCTATACATCTATTCATACTTTGCAGGAACTTGCCGTTGCGGTGGAGGAGGTGCTTGATGACCTCATGGATATTGAATTTTCAGGGCTTTACCTTTACGATTTCCAGACAAACCGTTTGAAACTGCTGGTGGCCAAAGGGTTCAATGAAATGGAAAAAAGTGAAGCCGATCGCACTGCAACCGAGCGGCACCCGGGCCATGTTTTTCGCACCCGGGAGATTTTAAATATTCCGGACACGGAAAATGACCCTGAACACAGATCCGTCTCGTCTGCAAGAAGTTTTGTGGTCCGTTCAAGGCTTTATATCCCGGTGATGAACGGGGAGCAGGCTGTTGGAGCATTCGGAATTGTTAGTGGAAAGAAAAACCATTTCGATGGTGAAATGGTTGCCATCTTGTCATTTATTTGCAACATTGCCGGTGGTATTTACGGAAATATCCTCACTCAGGCTGAATTGAAATTGGCTTCAATGATCGCCAAGGAAACGGATAACGCCGTTATCATCACAGATAAAGACGGACTCGCTGAATGGGTAAACCCTAGTTTTGAACGCATCACAGGCTTCAATTTTGAAGAGGTGAAAGGACTGAAACCTGGCAAGATCCTGCAGGGAACAGCGACAAATCCGCAAATTGTCAGTGAAATTGCTCAGGCACAGGCAAAGTTGATCCCCGTTGAAACAGAACTGATTAACTATCATAAAAGCGGGCAACCCTATTGGGTAAGGCTGCAAATTCAGCCGGTGTTTAATGCCCATGGGGAACTGACCAATTTCATTTCCATCATGCGTGACATCACTGAACAAAATAAAGTCAAGGATGAGATGGAATCGGTTTCAACCCGTTTGTCTACCCTGATTAAAAATCTGCATGCAGGAATTCTCGTTGAAGATCAGTTCCGGAATATCGCCCTGATAAATAAAACATTCTGTAATATGTTCGGGATCCCGGTTGAGCCTGAGTATTTGATAGGCTCCGATTGTTCCAATTCGGCTCAACAGTCAAAAGATCTTTTTAAAGATCCGGAGCATTTTTTACAAAGGATCGAAATAATCCTGGCTGAAAAAAAAACCATGATCGGGGAAGAACTTGAACTTGCCGATGATCGTGTTTTTGAACGGGATTACATCCCGATTTTTCTGAATGAAAAATTTCTCGGGAATCTCTGGCAATACAGGGATATTACATCCAGGAAAAAATCAGAACAAAAACTCCGCGAAAGCGAACTGAAATACCGGCAGATTGTCGATGATGCCAATGACCTGATTTACGCTATTTCACCTGAAGGTTATTTCACTTTCATCAACCAGGTTGGTGAACGAATCAGTGAGTCGGCCAATGCTCAGTTGATTGGCAGGCATTACCTTGATTTTATCCGGAGCGATTTCCATCAGAAGGTGCAAGATGTGTACCGCAATCAGATCGCAGAAAGAAAAGAAAACAGCTACTTTGAATTCCCATTCCTCACCGCTACCGGAAAAGAGATCTGGCTTGGCCAAAACGTCAGGCTGATCATCGAAAATGGTCAGGTCAGGGAACTTCAGGCGGTTGCACGCGACATAACTGAAAGGAAACTTGCTGAGGACAAAATTGTGAGATTACAGAAATTCTATGAACAGATACTCGGGGATCTTCCGGGACACCTTGCAGTATTTGATAACCAGCTGAATTACATTTATGTGAATCCTGACGGGCTCTCGGATGCGGAAGCCAGAAACTGGGTCATCGGCAAGAATGATCTCCAGTTCTGTGAACGCTATGGGATCGCGAAATCGGTTGGCGAACAAAGACAAAAATTACTCACAAAAGCACTAAACGAAAAGAGACAAATCAGCTTCGAAGAAGCTCTCCCCCAGAATAATAATGAAAAAAAGTATTATCACAGATCTGTCAGCCCGATATTTAATGATGCAGGTGAGGTAATCCAGCTGATCGGGTATGGTTTGGAGATCACAGAACTGAAAAAGGCGGAATATGCACTGGAAAAATCCGAGAACCTTTTCAGATCCGTCCTGAACACGGTAGGTGAAGGAATTATTACCATCGATCTGCAGAATAAAATTGTAATGATCAATGATGAGGTAACCATCATTTGGGGATACTCCAGGGATTCATTGATTGGACGGAACATCCATCTGCTCATGCCCGAAGAACAGCTGAACAGCTTTGACAGTGCAGTGAACCTGATCAATGATACCACTGAGGCTTCTGTTCTCGGAAAACCATTAGAACTGGCCGGCAAAAGAAATGACGGGATAACCTTTCCGATAGAACTAAAAATACAGCGGACACAGGTAGATGATGAACATTTTTTGACCATTGCTGTCTCTGATATCACCAAACGGAAGAAAAACCTGGAAGAACTTATCGAAGCCAGAAAAGTTGCAGAGGATTCAACCAAAGCCAAAAACCTGTTCCTGGCAAATATGAGCCATGAAATCCGCACTCCGATGAATGCAGTTATTGGCTTGTCCAGACTCATGCGTCAAACCAACCTCAATCATGAACAGAAAAAACTCAACGATAAGCTGATCATTTCAGGTGAAAATTTATTGGGAATCATCAATGAAATCCTTGATTTCTCGAAAATTGAAGCTGGAAAAATCGAATTGGAATCCATTCCGTTCAATATTCATGAAGTTATAAAACGGACGTACAGTCTCCAGGAGCATGCGGCTGAAGAAAAAATGATTACCTTCACAACACGGGTAAACCAGGATATTGGAAATGCCTTGATCGGGGACCCGGTAAGGATTCAGCAGGTCCTTGCCAACCTGGTCAGCAATGCGATCAAATTCACCCAAACCGGGGAGGTCGAGGTGTCATGCCAGCTTGTGGAGATCCATGAAGAAAAAGCAAGATTGCTGTTTGTTGTGACAGACACAGGCATCGGTATTTCCAAAGAAAACCTTAGCAATGTTTTCGAACAGTTCAGCCAGGAAGATGACAGCGTAACCCGTAAATACGGCGGAACCGGGTTGGGCCTTGCCATCAGCAAGCAACTCGTAGCCCTGATGGGTGGGGAGTTGCAGGTTGAAAGTGAAAAAGGGAAAGGCAGCCGCTTCTACTTTACCCTGGAATTTGGAGTCAGTGATGAAAAAGTGTTTCAAAGAGCAGATGATAAGGTAACGGTTGACCTGCATGCTTTGGAGAATAAGAAGATTTTGATTGTTGAAGATAATGAATTCAATCAGTTCATTGTTCAATCAATCATCGAAAAATGGGGTGCATCAACCGAAATTGCCGAAAACGGGAGCATTGCTGTTCATCTTCTCAGGCAAACCACTTACGATATTATTTTAATGGATATGCAAATGCCTGTCATGGATGGCATTACGGCTACCAGGATTATCCGTAACGAAATCACCAGGATCACACCAATCATCGCTCTCACAGCCAATGTAACCAAAGAGGCCATTCAGAGAGCATATGGTGCCGGGATGAACGACTATATTACCAAGCCATTTGATGAAGAAGATCTGTATAAAAAATTATTGAAGGCTCTTGGCATTCAACCAACTGCCTTTGTCAAAGAAATCAGCCCGCTGAAAATTTCCGCGGCAGAAGCAGTTCAGGAAGAGGTTCACTTTGAACTGGCCAGGCTTACCCGGTTTTTAAATTACAACCAGGAACAGGTACGTAATGTGATTGTCAATTTCCTGCAATACATCCCGGAAAATCACAAGGCTTTGATAAATGCTTATCAGACCGAAAATTTAGACGAGATGAAGAAGATTTCTCAAAAAATTAAATCAAGTCTCGATCTCATTGCAGCACCAACCATAAGTGATCCAATTAAACTCATCTGCAACTTTAGCTGTCAGAAACAAAATCTCGACCAGCTTCCGGGTTTGTTTACAAAATTAAAAGCAACATTCCCAATTCTGATCACACAACTTGAAAAATGGGTCGCCGATCACCCTTCGAAGGTTTAATGCCCATTTAGCTTATTGATCCATAATCCGAGAACCTCTTTCGCTGCACGTGAGCTGTTTTCCAAAGCTTCTGCATCCGGTAGTAACCTGATCAGCCGGAATGGAACGGAAATAGTTTCGAAATCGGTCGGAGCGGGGACTACATGCAGCCCGGTATGAGCAAACAATCTGATCGCACGCGGCATGTGAATCGCCGAAGTTACGAGTAAGATTGATTTCCCTTTAATCTTCTTCATCATATTTGCGACCTCCTTTACATTTTCTATTGTGTTCCTGCTGTTGGCACCAATCCGGATGGCAGAATCAGGAACGCCGAGGAGTACCAGAAAGTCCTTCATGGCCAGCGCAGCTGTGCCGGTTTTGATGACCGGATCAGATCCTCCGCTTGCAAAGACCAGGCTGGCCTTCCCTGCATGATATAGTTGAGATGCAAACAATTCACGGTCGGCGGCTCCGTTAAGGTCGAAATTTGGGTAATCTGTTCCTGCAAATCCCCTCACACCGCCGCCCAATACCACAATTGCATCTGCCTCGGGATACATGGTGGCAGGCAGGTAATGAAACTGTGTCTCCAGTTTGCCACGAATGAAATCACTCCATACCGGCATGCTCCAAAGCCAAAGCCATAAAAAGGAACACAAAAACAGTCTGAAACCGGTTTTGTTTTCAGCTCTTTTGAAAAGTAAAAACAGTGCAGCCGCCAATCCGATAAAACCGACTCCTAGCGGCATCAAAAATTGCAAAAATGTCTTGTAAAAGATAAAATAAAGCTCACTCATGATTTGGAAGCCCCGTTGCGCATTAACTCATTCTTACAATATCATTCAGCTGCCTGACCAGCAATTCAAAATACCCGGAAAATTTTTTAATCATTTCATGAAGGTTTTCGGCATCGCCGGATATTTTAGCCTCATCATTGATCTGTTTGATAAGATCCCGCATGGTGTTTACAGAAACCAGATCGATGCTCGATTTCATCTTGTGAGACATCCTGTTGATTGCATCAGAATTATGATGCAAATCCGCATCAGATAACTCTTTCATATAAGACGGGGTAACTTCCAGAAACTTGAAAATCATTCTATTCAGCATTGACTTATCATTGCCGACCATTTTTAATAACCTGGACGTGTCGGCAATAATCATTTCATCCATCACCGGTGCTGATGCCTCAATTTCGGGAATAATCGCCCGCGGCGCTTTCTTTTGCCCCTGATCTGCCTGAATCATGGTAATTATTTTCTCACGCAGTTTATTTTTATCTATTGGTTTTGGAAGGTAACCCTGCATTCCGGCCTTCTCACATCTTTCTTCGATCCCTTTTACGACATTGGCAGTAATGGCAAGGATGGGAGTTGACAAATTGAGTGTGTTTCTGATGATATGAGACGCAGTTAATCCATCCATTACCGGCATCTGAATATCCATCAAAATTAAGTCAAATTTTTCGGTGGAAAGGATGTCCACTGCCTGTTGGCCATTTTCCGTGATAATCACTGAGCCACCCCATATTTCCAGAACTGACTTGGTGATGAGCTGGTTGAACTTGTTGTCTTCAACCAATAAAAACCGGTATCCGCTGAATGGTGCAGACTTAGGTTCGTCGGCAGTTGTAATTGTTTCATTGGCTGAAACAGATTTGGTTGGAATTTCAAGGGTGAAGAAAAAACTGCTGCCAATGTTTTTCGTACTTTCCATAAAAAGGTTTCCGCCCATAATCTCAACAAGTTGCTTACTGATAGCCAAACCAGGGCCGGCTCCTGTGTGGGTGAAGGTGATTTCTTCATCACCCCGCTGAAAACCATTGAACATTGTTTTTTGATTTTCAGGACTGATCCCGATGCCGGTATCTTCAACAACAAACAGGATTTTGTTTGTCCCATGTTTGCTTTCAATAAGTTTTGCGTGTAATTCGATCTTCCCTTCCTGTGTATATCTGACGGCATTACTTACCAGATGATGAAGTGCCTTGTGAAGGCGGACAAAATCACCATTTAAAACCTCAGGAATAGCCGGATCAACGGAGAATTGCACAAGTATGTTTTTTCCCTCAGCCAAATACTCATTGGCAGCATATACCCTCAGGAACAACTCATGGATGTTAAAATCTGTTTGTTCGATGGCGGAACGATCCGATTCAATGTTTGACGACTCATCAGGCGTGTTTCTAATGACAAGATCAGGCAAATTTTGCTCCGGTTTCAGCTTTTCAACCATTTTCCGCTGCCTGCTGATTTCCACATAAGTATAACATGAAAAGGCCAGCAGGGCAACTACCGGGAGCAGCCGGGAATGAAATTCCTTGTCAAGTTGCGTTTCACGGGAAAGTATCAGCAATCCAAATTTCTCCAGGTTGAAAACATAATGAATCAACTCATTTTTAATGATAAGGCATGATTCAGCCCTCCCGGATTGATCTGGCGCCAGAAACAGCCCGTTGGCAATACCGGTCAGGGGAAACCATGGCTTTTCGACCAGATTGTTATTGTAAACCACCTGTAAACCCTGGTCAGTGCTTTGCAAAACACAAGCCCCGCAACACCCAAGTTTCTGAATATATTTGGGTATTGACATGTTTAATAACCTGGCAAGATCGAAATTTGAATTTTCAGTGCCACTTCCTGCGGATAATGCCAGTTCAAGTAAAACCAGATTATGGTCAATCTTTTCCATGTAATTTGCTCCCGTATTATTTTATTTCAGGCCGACAGGCAGGCAATAGTTACCCTGTATTATTCACAAACCCAAAATTCGACAAAAAAACAATGCCGTGGATACTTAGCCAACAAATATTCTCCTGAAACAGGACAGCGAGAAAAATTTTCTGTTTTAAAATGCAATTAGTATCGGGGCTTTTTGTATCTTTCCTGTTTTTTAAGAGTAACCCGGGCTGACTTGCTTACCTGTTAAATTCAATGCTATGTTTATATTATTAGTTGAGGATGACCCCTTTTATGCCACGATGCTTTTAGAACTGTTGAAGAGCGCCGGATATGAGAACGTGAAACATGTTGACAATGGGCTCGAATGTATCTTGCAGGTTTATGAGGGAACAGTTCCCGATGTTGTCATCATGGATCAACAACTTGGGTTGGTTAACGGTGTGGAGGTGTTGCAGAAAATCAGGGCGTATAAACCTGACCTGAAAGTCATATTCATGTCGGGCCAAAAGAGTGTCAAACTTGCTGTACAGTCAATAAAACAGGGAGCGTTAGACTATATTAAAAAGGATGAGAAGGCATTTGAGAAGCTCCTGCCGGTGTTACAAAAGATAGAATCAGATATCAGGAATAGGTCTGCCAATACACCGGTGAAAAGGACTTTTAAGAGGATCAAGAATTTTTTGTCAGACAATGAATGACATCTGTCAGCTTCCTTTTGATGAGCTAAGTAATGTAGGTTGAGACAAGTTCATGCAAACCGTATTTTTTTTCCGTAAAGCCAATGCTCCCTGGCATCACAGCATTGAAGAGTTATTCGATACCATCATCGCTGCGCTCCCGGTCCGGGTTCAATATTCAAGGTATGTAATGAAGCAAAACAGCCAGGGTCTTTGGAAAAGGGTTTATAATACCATCGATTCTGCATTTCATCAGGGGGAAGTGAACCATATTACCGGCGATGTTCACTACATCGCTGTCTTTATGAAAAAGAGCAAAACAATTCTGACCATTCACGATCTCCGCATTCTTTCCATGGGAGCAGGTTTACGGCGCGCCGTACTGAAGTTTTTCTGGTTTACCATGCCGGCCATGCGGGTCAGGTATATCACGGTGATATCTGAATTCATCAAACAGGAATTGATCCGGGAAACCGGGATCAAAGCTGAAAAAATCCTGGTGGTTTATGACTGCATTTCTTCTGATATTAAACAATGTCCGCGTGAGTTTACTGCATCAGGACCTGTAATCCTCCAAATTGGCACAACACCGAATAAAAACCTTCAACGCGTCATTCCGGCGCTGGAAGGACTTGACGTGACCCTTGTCATCATTGGAAAATTAACTGACGAACAAACCCTGCTTCTTGAAAAGCACCGTATCAGATATGAAAACTTTTACAACCTGCCATACAATGAAGTTCTGGATCACTACCGCAACGCCGATATCGTCCTCTTTGCTTCCCTGTATGAAGGATTCGGGCTTCCAATCCTTGAAGCCAACGCCATCGGCAGGCCTGTGATCACCGGCAACAATACTTCACTTCCCGAGGTTGCAGGTGAAGCCGCCCTGGTTATTGATGTTGAAAGCATTGATGCCATCAGGGAAGCAGTGACTCAACTGATAAAAGATGACTCCCTGCGTGCAGGGTTGATTCAAAAAGGGTTTGAAAATGTGAAACGGTTCCAACCCGAAGCGATCGGGAGGCAATTTGCCGGTATCTACGAGCAGATAGTAAAAAAATGACATGAAGAAAATTCTCTCCTTTACCGATTATTACTGGCCGGGTTACAAGGCAGGTGGCACCATCCGTGCTTTTATGAACCAGGTTGACTTTTTGAAGGATCATTTTGAGTTCTATATTGTCACAAGTGATACCGATTACACTGAAAACACTCCATATCCGGGAATAATACCCGATTGTTGGATCGTCGTCTCCCCAAATGTAAATATCTATTATGTTTCAGCAGCAAACCGCAAAATTGGACTGATGAACAGGTTGTTAAAGGAAAGAGACTATGATGTGGTTTATATTCATCTGCTTTTCGGGTTTTGGTTCTCTTTTTTACCCTTGTTGTTAGCCAAAATTCATTGCCATAAGCGTATCATCATCGCTTCGCATGGCGTACTCGGACAGGGGGCACTCGGTGTGAAATCATTCAGAAAAAACATGTTTCTTGCCCTGATGAAAATGATCCGGTTTTATCACGGAACTGTATTTCACTCTGTAATTGCCCATGAAACCTCCGATATCAGGGCACACATTGGAAAAAATGTTAAAATTGCCGAAGCCCGTGAATTGCCAAGGAAAGTTTCAGAACCTCCCTTGCGTAAATTTAAAACCCCGGGACAATTGACCATGGTGACGGTTGCCCGCATCTCACCTGAAAAAAACCAGTTATATGCGCTTGAAATTCTGGGCCGGTGCAAAAACCATGCAATCCGGTACGATATTATCGGGCCGGTAAATGATGAGGCCTATTGGAACAGATGTAAAGAACTTATCAGGTCGATACCACCGAACATAACCGTTTCGTACCGCGGAAGCATCCCCAGTGAGAAAATTCTTGAAGAACTGCAGGGGTATGATGTAATGCTTTTGCCAACAACGGGGGAAAATTTTGGTCATACGATTTTGGAAAGTTTCATGGCGGGATGTCCGGTGATCATCAGCAACCGTACACCCTGGAAAGATTTGGAAAATTTGAGGGTCGGGCTGGATATTCCCCTCGAAAATCCTGAACGGTTTATAGAAGCGATAGCCAGTTTTGCCTCGCTTGACCAGGATGCCTTCGTTGTTTATTCCGGTAATGCCTTTGCATTCGCCAAATCGTATATTGAAAATCCTGAAATGCTGGCAGAAAACATTAACCTTTTCAATCTTTAAATATGGTTACAGAAATCTCCCGCTATAACAACAGTCATTACAAACCCGGGGGTAATGTGTTGAAGCGCCTGGGCTGGTATTATGTGAACATTCTTTTCTTCAAATCCGGGATGATTCCTTCAAGCGGTCTGAAGTGTGCTTTACTAAGAGCGTTTGGGGCAAAAATAGGTATTGGCGTCAATATCAAACCTTGTGTCAATATCAAATATCCATGGCGGTTGATTGTTGGAGATTACACCTGGATCGGCGAAAATTCCTGGATAGATAACCTTGACAATGTTGTAATTGGCAATAACTGTTGTATTTCTCAGGGAGCCATGTTGTTATGTGGGAATCATAATTTTAAAAAAAGCACATTTGACCTGATTACCGGGAAAATCATCCTGGAGGATGGTGCATGGATCGGAGCGTTTAGTATTGTTTGTCCGGGAGTAACATGTAAATCTCATTCTGTTCTCGCCGTAAATTCGGTTGCTACCCGCGATCTTGATCCGTTTTGTATATACCAGGGAAATCCGGCGGTAAAGGTCAAAGAGCGGGTATTTGAATCATAAAATAAAATAACTCCATGGTTTTCGCTAACTTGCACCCAATAATCAACTCCACGTAAATCATGAAAATTTCGGTCATCACCATCACCTATAACAGCGAAAAAACCCTTCGCGATACCATCGAATCGGTGTTGAGCCAATCGTATAGCGACATAGAGTATGTGATTGTAGATGGTAATTCGAAAGACAGCACCTGCGACATCATCCGCTCCTATGAAGGGCGCATTTCAACATTTGTTTCAGAAAAAGACGAAGGGCTTTATGATGCGTTAAATAAAGGAATAAGGCTTGCAACTGGCGATGTAGTTGGTTTTTTGCATTCCGATGATATTTTTGCCTCCACCGAAACCATAAAAATGATTGCGGAGGCCTTTATCAAATTCAATGTTGATTCGGTTTATGGCGATTTGGTTTATGTCGCTCAGAATGACACCGATAAAATTATCCGTTTCTGGCGTTCCGGAAAATTCACCCGCGCCCGTGCCCTGACCGGCTGGATGCCTCCGCACCCTACTTTCTATGTAAAACGCGAAGTTTATGAGAATTATGGCGGTTTCAATACCAGTTTCAGGATTTCGGCTGATTATGAGTCGATTCTTCGTTTCCTGGTGCGCTTTCGGATAAGCACATTTTATATACCTTTGGTGCTCATTCGGATGCGATTTGGAGGTGAAAGCAATAAAAGCATCAGGAATGTTATCAGAAAAAGTGTCGAAGACTTTCGCGCCATGCAAATGAATGGATTGGTTTCCGTTGCCGCACTTTTTAACAAGAATATATCAAAGTTCAAACAATTCATGCCTCCTGAATGGATTAATCGCCAGCTATAAAATCTTTAAATCCGGTTTATGATCATACTTGATTCAGTGCAGGAAGTTGCTCGGAAAGCAGAAACAAGCGAGATTTTGTTTTTGATTGCTGCATTTGCAGGAAGTTTCATTATCTGCCTGGTGTTAATTCCGCTAATCATCAAATTATCCATGCAGTATAATCTGGTGGATAAGCCCAATGAACGTAAAGTACACAAGGTGCCGATAAGTCGCCTGGGCGGGCTCGGGATCGTTGCAGGAACCTTATCAACTTTTCCCCTGTGGTTCATCTATACCGACAATTATCTGGTGTTCCATTTGTTAGCCGGTATATTTATCCTCATGATTGTTGGCATCATTGACGACCTGCGTGAGTTGCCTCCCAAAGTTAAATTCCTTTGCCAGGTCGTTGCCGCCTTGTTCCTGGCCCATGCCGGTTTGCTGATTGAGAATATGTTTGGCATTTTCGGGGTCACCGTTTTACCTGTTTTCCTCCAGTATTTGATTACCGTATTTATCGTTGCCGGTATTATCAACGCCTTTAACCTGATCGACGGGATTGATGGACTGGCCGGGGGACTGGCATTTATCGATGTAACAGGTTTTTTCATCATCTTCTATCTTTCCGGTGAGCTGGGCGTTGCATTTATTACTGCTTCCGTTGGCGGAGCATTGCTGGCATTCCTGAAGTACAACTGGCACCCGGCAAAAATTTTTATGGGCGATACAGGTTCAATGTTCCTGGGATATCTGCTTGCTGCGGCTGGGATCATCACGCTGGTTTCCAGCCAGGGTCAGGCATCACATTTTACCTACAGCGAAGCGGCTGTTATCGTTTACAGCATTTTTCTGTTGCCGGTTTATGATACGTTGAGGGTTTTTGTCGTAAGGGTCATGAATGAAAAATCCCCCTTCAGTCCCGATAAAACACATATTCATCATATCCTGATGCAAACGGGGTTTAACCATCCAAAGTCAGCAAAAATTCTTTATGTCGCAAATATCAGCATTATTGCAACGGGTTTTTTAATGAAAGCCTCTCACTTGTCATTGGTAATCCCGTTGTTGTTTCTTGAAGTGGTCTTTTTCTCGGAATTTTTAACCCTCTACAAACTGGTGCAGTCATGGCTTAAAAGACGCAAGTTGAAAAATAAAATGCTCAGGATGCACGCCGACAACCGTCTCTTAATTGATAATATGAAAGACAAAGATGGAAAAAACTGACAATGCCACGATTTTCATTGTCGATGATAATGAAATGTTTGCCGAAACACTGGCTATATCTCTCAGCAATACTGGCTATACCGTTCATGTTTTTCGGTCGGGCGAACAAATGATCTCCTCGTGGGAGGCTGATCCCGATGTCATTTTGCTGGATTATTATCTCGAGAGTCCGCATGGGGACGCCATGAACGGTGATAAAATACTGCATTTCATCAGAAGGATCAGCAAAAACCTTCCGGTCGTCATACTTACTTCCAATACTGACATTGGTGAAGCTACCTCGTTGCTAAAGCAGGGCGCCCTGGATTTTATCATCAAAGACGATGATCTATTGCCAAACCTCCAAAAAACAATACAACAAATTCTCTACTCCGTCAAATTACGCCAGGAATTGACAGTCAATAAGATGAAGATCATGAAATACAGGAAACGGTTTCTGGTAATTTCCCTGGTGGTAGCCATCACCGCCATAATCCTCCTTTATTTCTATTCATAAACTGATTTTTACTTATATCAGCGGTTAAAATCAAATTTGCAAAATTGAATGAAGCTGATCGTATTCATAGCAGCCCATAAAAATGAAACCCAGATCAATCGCTTGATTAAAGCACTGGCGCACCCTGATATCACTGTTTACATTCACCTCGATAAAAAAAGCAAGGTCAATCCGGCTGATATTCTTTCTGAAGCAAAAATCATCCGTAATTCCATGGATGTTACCTGGGGCACTTTTAGTCAGGTCGAATCAACAATCAACGGATTAAGAGAAATCATGGCAAATGAACCTGATTTTGACTGTCTGGCGTTTATCAGCGGACAGGACTACCCTGTTTTACCCCCTGAGGCTATATTGAATTCTCTTTCAGAAAACCAGGGAAAGGAAATGATCGATTTTACCACCCTCGACCAGGATGGATGGAATAAGGCCCGTATCCGGTTTGAGCGGTATTATTTTGGTTCCTACAACAATCGTTTAATAAGATTTGCAGGAAACATCCTGACTTTTTCTTGTGATAAAATTCGTTGGAAAAGAAGTTTTTACAAAGGAATGAAGCCTTTTGGTGGCCCCTCTTGGTGGACTCTTTCAAGAGATTGTATTCAGTACGTCCTGAATTTTACGGATGCCCACAAAGGCTATGCAAGGTTCATGAAAAAAACGATTCATGCAGACGAAATGTTTTTTCACACCATTG
Source organism: uncultured Bacteroidales bacterium (assembly GCA_903875045.1). GTDB lineage: Bacteria > Bacteroidota > Bacteroidia > Bacteroidales > FEN-979 > CAIVAT01. The sequence goes on along the minus strand of CAIQUS010000194.1, from coordinate 47,675 downwards.
TGATGAACTCACCTTTTAAGGACCGGGCATATAAAAATAATTTCAGGTTTATCAAGTGGCAAAAAGTAAAGGAAAATGCGCATCCAAACATTTTAGTAAAAACCGATTTTCAGGAAATTGTGAATTCTCAAAATCATTTTGCCCGTAAGTTTGATATTGAAATTGATGCGCAAATTCTTGATCTTGTCGATGACTGTTTGAACCAAAAGGGGGCTGCTGCCCCGCAACAAATTACCTCATAAAGGTTTTGAAAAGCAATGTAATGCCTGTATTTGAAATAATGGTTTTTTAATTAGGTTTTTTGAAACCCAAACCATATTTTTGCGTTGAACCTGGTATCGAAATAAAGTGGTTTTTAGCCCAATTCCTATAATCTATAAAAAATGAAAACTTACACCAACTTCCCGTTATCAGCGTTTTTTTTTGCATTAATTACTTTTCTCTCCGTTTCCTGCAATAAAAAAAATGCAGATGTTCCTTACGAACCGGTCATAACATCCATGGCCGATTTAAAAGTTGATCCTTCTTTCACTTTCAGAACAAATAAGGATGTGAATATCAGAATCCGAATGCTTGATAACAATGACTTTCCTGTTGAGGGAATGCGTGTTGAAGTTTATACTGACCTGCCTGAAAACGGTGGGTCGAAAATGATTTGCGGGATAACAGATGCCTCGGGAATCTTTGAAACAGATTATAAAATCCCCACATTTTTTAATAAGGTTGCAGTTGTTACCTCCGCCATCGGTTTTGTGAATATGCAAACGGTAGATGTCGTTAACGGAAGTGTCCAGTGTACGCTTGGTGGAAAAACTCAGGTAACGATCGTGAAAAACGCTGATGTTGGCGGTTCTGTAAGTCCCAGTAATTTTTTCCCAATGGGGACATGGAACAGCCAGGGGGTGCCTAACTATCTTGCTCCGCCAAATGATCAGATTGATGCGGCAATGCTTCAGGATATTAATGCAACTTTACCCGAGTACATTAATGCAACTGTAGGTCATCCCCAGTATTTTGTTTCCTCCAATGAGCCTAATATCGTTCTTGATCAGGCTTGCAATGTATGGGTGACTTTTGTTCATGAAGGAGCCGGTTATAAAAATGTTCTGGGGTACTATAAATACAACACCAATAACCCGCCTGCAACTGCTGCAAACATTGACTCAATCCATATAATTTTCCCCAATGTTTCTTTTGCCGGAAGCGGAGGGGGCCTGAATTCAGGCAACAGGGTCCATCTGGGTATCTTTACGCCAGGAACAGAAATTGCATGGGTTCTGATTGCCAATGGTTATGTGGGTCCTAATATCAGCAATGGTAATTGGATCCTCTATTCTGATCAGAATTTTAATCCGGAAGCTGCTGCAAATAAAAAGCAGCACACCATTTTTTTGAATGATATCGGACGGGGTAAATTCCTTTTGAGTTTTGAAGACCAGCGACGTGACGGATCAACGGATAATGACTTTAATGATGCGGTTTTTTATGTGACCGCCGACCCTATTCAATCGGTTGTTACCTCTAATATTCCTTTGCCGAACTATACCCAAACCGATTCTGATGGCGATGGCATATCAAATGCCTTTGATGATTATCCGAATGATCCCGCCAAAGCCTTCAATAATTTTTACCCATCACAAAATGTTTGTGGTACCCTGGCTTTTGAGGACCTATGGCCCCAGCAGGGCGATTATGATATGAACGACATCGTGGTTGATTACAATTTCAATCAGGTTACAAACGGTCAGAATAAGGTGGTGCAGATTAATGGGAAGTATCTCCTCCGGGCAATGGGGGCCGGATTCAAGAATGGATTCGGGATACAATTACCTGTTCCATCGGCAGCGGTAACCAGCGTTACCGGCAGCCATCTTACCGATAATTATATAACAAATTCACCAAACGGGACTGAAGCCGGCCAGTCAAAAGCAACAATCATCCTGTTCGACAACGGTTATACGGTCCTCCTGCATCCCAACGACCAGTTTGTCGGGGTTAACACTTCTCCGGGTTCAATATATGTTACACCTGATACACTCTTTGTCAGCATCACCCTTGCCACTCCGGTTGCTTTGAGCGTGATGGGAACCCCTCCCTACAACCCGTTTATTATTGTGAATAAAACCAGGGGCAGAGAAGTACACCTGATTAACAATCCTCCTACCGACCTGGCATCATCATCGTTTTTCGGTACCCAGCAGGATAATAGCAATCCGGCAACAGGCAGGTATTATACTACCGCCAACAACCTGCCCTGGGCCTTTGACATTATTGAAAAATTCGACTATCCTTATGAGCAAAAACCAATTCTGAACGGGTTCCTGAAATTTGTTCCGTGGTGCAATTCTTCAGGGACCACTTATTATGACTGGTTTCAATCCAAGCCGGGTTATCGTAACGACCAATTTATTTATAGCCACTAAAGCCTGAATTTTTAATATATTCTTCTCATGGCTATTCGTTCAGTATTCGGGAACAAAGAGACCCGTGATAAAAAATCACTCGCGAACAAAGATTATTATAAAACGCTGATCGAAAACAAGAGAGAAGCCGCATTCCTTGCTGATATAGAGGGAGACCTGTTCCTTCTCAACAAAAAGGCCCAGTTAATGACCGGTTATTCGGAGGACGAAATCAGGGAATATCATGTCAGAGACCTGTTTGTGACTGTGAAGGATCATGAAAATCCTTTTGATGCAAGGCAATTTTCAGAATTTACCTCCAGGATCTATCTTGTTGATGCAAGACGGTATCTCATTCCGGTTTTAATTGATTTTAAGGAAATTGAAGGACGGAAATTTCTTGGCGTCTGTGTGATGATTGAAGAAAGTGACATTGCAACCGCAGCCAGTGAAACTAAGAATCTGTCACATCATGAGACGATTACGATTGATCCTCCTGCCTATAAGGGGGATATTCAAAGCAACCTGACCATTGATTTTGAACATCAGGTTCGAAATATATTAAACAACATACTGGGTTTTAGTACCCTCCTTGCCAGGGAGCCGAATGTACTGATGGATAAAAAATTGCTTGTCCATGTTGAATCCATCATGAAAAGTGGAAACCTGATGAAAACCCTCCTGAATAAAATAAGTATCGGAGGAGCTGATTCCTATGAAGTTACACGTACCTCATGCCCCCTTGCCCCGATTATTCAAAAAGCCCAGATTTTACTTGATCCGGTTGCCAGGCAACATGGCATGCAAATCCAGATCAGGCAGGCTGAAGAAATTTCAGTGTTTACGGATGAATTCCTATTGCTTGAACTTTTAAAGTTCCTTTTAACAAAAGCCCTTCAGTATACCAGAACCGAAAATGTTCTTGTTGAAATTTCATTTGAAGCAACCCGGGAAAAAGCAGCGATTGTTATTGATAACATCGGTCAGGATATACCACAGGCCGTTATAAATTTCATCAAACGGGAGAACACGAAAAGCTTATATGATATAAACAATCCGGTTTTGTTACAAAATCCGGAAATCAAATCATTGTTAAACTCACTTAACCTGATTGACGGAAAAATTTCATTTTCATCCGGCGAACGGATGGCGGAAATTGCAAAGGTTATTCTGCCGGTCGCCCCCGGAAATGATCAACCGGACGATCTTTCACTGATTGAAAAATATATCAGGGAAAGGGCACTGAACATTCTGATCGTGGAGGATGACAAGTTCAACGCCTCTCTGCTTAATTTGTATTTCGAGAATATTTGTGCAGTTTCAACCGCCTTCTCAGGGAATGAAGCGCTGAATATCACAGAAATTTTATATAATCAGGGTGTGATTTTCAATGTGGTTATCATGGACATTGGATTGCCGAAACCATGGGATGGGATATTATTAAAATCGGAAATAGAAAAAAGATGGCCTGAATATCAGAAAGTTCCATTTCTCGCTCAAACAGCCTATACCGCCAAAAGTTTTACTGACCGGCTGACGGAAAATAATTTTCACGGATATTTGGTGAAACCGATTAATCGCAGCGATTTATTCCGTTTTGTTCATCGCTTTACGAAATAGGCCATCCACGTCTCATTTCATACCTGGATGGACATAGTTATTAAAAAAAAATACAGTGTTCTCGTTTCAATTTTATGTAAGTTTGTTTCGCTGAATAAGAAAAGTTTATCATGATTTTAAGATCATCAGGAGTCCCTTTTGCAAATCGGTTTTTTATTTACAGCCTTTTTGTAACGGTTATTTTTCTCTCATCATGCATCCCTCAGAAGAATATGCTTTTGATGCAGTATGATAAACTCATCGACAGTACCTATGCCAAAACTTTTACCGGGAAACATTTTGAAGATACGGTATACCGTATCCAGTCAAATGATTATCTGTATATCAGTATAACCGCAGTAGAAAAACCGATAACGCAGTTTATCGAACCAATGGCCGGAATCAACTACCTGAACAGTGAAAACCAGGCACTTGTCGGTTATCATGTTTATGACGATGGTACAGTGTATTTTCCTTATGTCGGACTTATCCGCCTGGGAGGCCTGACATTGCGACAGGCACGGGATACCGTTAAAGCAAATGTGGTAAAAATTGTCGGGCGATGCAGAATAGAAATAACATTGATCAACAACACCATTTATATGTTAGGGGAGTTCATAAAACAAGGAACATATAACATGACACGAAACAAGCTTTCGATATATGAGGCCATTTCCTTAGCCGGAGGATTTACAGATTATGCCAAACGCAATAAGATTAAAGTCCTGCGGACTGAAAATGGCGTGAGGAAAATGTACCTGGTCGACACAAGAAGCGGGAACCAGATCGGGAAAAATATGTTCTATGTTTATCCAAACGATATCATTTATGCAGAACCGATGAGAGCAAAAGGATATGGGATCACACCTACCTTTTCGTTATCTTTAATCACAACCATTATAACATTCGCTGTATTGATAGTGACATTAACCAAATTATAAACGGTGGGCAAAGTCAGTTCAAGTATTACCGGAGGCATTGATTTCAGAAGAGTATTGAATAAATACCTCAAAAACTGGTATTTATTTGCCATTGCCCTTGTAATTGCCTACTTTTTTGCCACAATACAAAACAGATATATTGTTCCTGTTTACAGTCTGTCCACATCCGTTTTGATTGAAGATAAAAGCAACAAGTCAGTGCTGGACCAGCGGGCTTCAATTTCGGCCGATCCTCTTTTTCTTAATTCAAAGCTAATAGATAATCAGATTGCCATTTTGAAATCTTTTGCCCAGATCAGGCGCATCATTGAAAATCTTGATTTTACGATCTCGTACTTTGCCAGAGGCAAGTATATTTGGGAAGAGATCTACAAACGGGCTCCCTTTGTTGTTACCCTAAAGCCAAATCATAAGCAGGTAAAGTCGGCATTTCTTGATTTAAAATTCGTTGGGCCGGACAAATTTCAACTCTGGTCAGAGAATATTGAAAGTTTTAAAAATCCCAAAACCTATCGTTTCAACGAGCAAATTGAGAGCGATGGCTATTCGTTTTCAGTAAAATTGAAAGATAGCATTAATCCTGGTGATTACTCGGCACAGGTTTACGGTTTCGTTGTCAACGACATGAACAAGGTTACTGCTGAATATCGGAATAAGACAGACATCACTACAGAAAAATCCGCATCGGTTATCAATATCTCATCTTCCGGGCCCAACAAGGAAAAAGAAAAGGATTACCTCAATGAGATGACCAGGGTGTTTTTAACCACAAATCTGGAAAAGAAAAACAGGATCCTTATCAGTACCATTGAATTCATCAACAGCCAGTTGCTGCAGATGGGCAAAGACCTTGATTCTGCTGAACAACGGCTGGAAGATTTCAGGAAGACCAACAAATTTATGCAACTTTCAGCCAAATCAGCCGCCTTGCTCAGCGATATGAACACTGAGTCGAAAAACAGGGCCAATATGATTGCTGACCTGAAGTATTATGAATATTTACTTGATTATATCCAGACTCATAATTCTTTTGAGGACATTATGATGCCTTCTACAGTTGGACTCAGTTTGCCGCTCTTTTCCGACCTTGTTTTAAAACTGTCAACTGTAACGCTGGAAAAGGAGGATCTGATCGCCAATTCATCGCGACAGAATCCGTACATTCAAACCCTTGAGGAACAAATGATCAATATGAAAGCCGCACTGCTTGAAAATATGCGGAGCATTATCCAGACCACGAATATAAAAATTGAGGATGTAGACAAGCGTTTAGCCGACAAAGACGCTGAATTTGCGACATTGCCGGGAATTGAACGGGAATACCTTACGATCGAACGGAAGTACAATGTTTTCAATAATCTATATGATTTTTTACTGAGAAGGAAATCGGAGGTTGAGATTCAACGGGCTGCCAATACACCCGATCATGAAATTGTTGATTACGCAGGGGATACCGGAGTAGCGATCGTTTCAACCAGCTCTAAAACAGTCTATATCAACGCATTTATCTGGGCATTGCTCCTTCCTGCCGTTTTCCTTTTCATTGTGGTCCTGTTTAACAACCGGATCATGTCCCAGGATGATATTGAAGGAATTACAGATGTTCCGATTGTCGGAACACTGATCAGGAACACAGACAAGCGATCCGGAAAATTGTTGCTCCATGTCAATTCTTACTTTACTGAAATCCTGCGGATCATTAAAATCAAACTCAACCTTGATCCGCAGAAAGGCGAACAGGTCATCACCGTCACCTCTTCAATTATCGAAGAAGGGAAAACATTTGTAGCTGTCAATCTTGCATCGGTATATGCATTGGCAGGGAAACACACGCTTTTGCTGGGATATGATCTGCAGCGGCCAAAAATTGCTGAAATGTTCAACCTGACCCGGAATGAAGGTGTGACCAATTATCTGATCAACGATTCTTCGATTGATGAGGTGATTCAAAAAACCTACACTAAAAACCTTGATATTCTGCTTTCCGGACCGATTCCACCAAATCCTGATGAATTGATTGAATCGGAGAAAACCAGGCAGCTTTTTACCGAACTTCGTTCAAGATATGAATACATCATCATGGATACGCCTCCCATAGGTTTGGTCGGTGATGCTTTTCTGCTGAATCGTTTTTCTGATGTCACGCTCTTTGTGGTCAGGCAAAACCATTCAACAAAAAAACAATTCGCGAAAGAGATCGGTGAAGCCGTTGAAAATAAAATGAAGCGGCTCTACATTGTGTTTACCGATGTCCGGCAAAAAGTTAAAATTCAGAACATCCATTTTAACGAAGAAGACAATTTACGAAGATATTTCATTCCAAGATTATACGTCCGGGCCAGAAAGGCCATCATTGAACTGATAAGGAAATTTTAATACCTGAGGAATATACCATGAATACACCCGACACCAATGCATCTCCCAACATCCTGCCTGCCGAATGGACATTGATACTCCGTCCGAAGCGTAACCTGCTGGATGTCAACCTTCATGAACTTTGGCAATATCGCGATCTGATCATGTTGTTTGTTAAGCGGGATTTCGTTTCGAAATTCAAACAAACGATCCTGGGGCCGCTGTGGTTCATCATTCAGCCTCTGCTCACAACGATCATGTTTACGATCATATTCGGGAACATTGCCGGAATTTCAACCAGCGGAATCCCCAAAATGCTTTTTTACATGACGGGTATTGTTGGCTGGACCTATTTCTCCACCTGCCTGAATGATACCTCACAAACATTTATCAAGAATGCATCCCTGTTTGGCAAGGTCTATTTTCCCAGGCTGGCGCTGCCCATCTCCATTGTGATATCAAATCTGGTCAGCTTTATCATTCAATTTATTTTCCTTTGTTTCTTCCTTGGCTGGTTCATGATCAAAGGAGCTGATGTTTGTCCGACTATTCTCGTGTTGTGGCTCCCATTTTTAGTTTTCCTGATGGCCGCACTTGGCCTGGGGTTTGGCATCATCATCTCCTCACTTACTACCAAATACCGTGATCTTTCACACCTTGTGGCATTCGGGGTCAGCCTGTGGATGTATGCCACTCCGATTATCTATCCTTTATCCCAGATTCCCGATAAATACAAGATATATGTGATGCTAAACCCGATGACATCTGTTGTGGAAACCTTCAAAACAGCCTTGCTCGGAGTCGGCCAGATCCACTACCTGCAGCTTTTATACAGCTTTTGTTTCTCATTGGTTCTTCTTGCCATTGGCGTTGTTACGTTCAACAAAGTGGAGAAGACCTTCATGGACACTGTTTAAAAATTTCTCTATTCATTTATAAGTTTATTTTCCGAAAAATATACCAAGATGCCAAATGTTGTCCTGAAACTCGAAAACGTATCCAAGCAATACAGGTTGGGAACTATAGGAACCGGAACTTTAAGCCATGACCTGAACCGGTTTTTCGCAAAAGCCATGGGGAAAGAAGATCCTACCATGAAAGTAGGCGTTGTTAACCGGCTTGATACGGTTGACGGACGGTATGTATGGGCATTACAGGATGTGAACATTGAGATCTGCGAAGGCGAAGTGCTCGGAATTATTGGTAAAAATGGTGCTGGAAAATCAACCCTTCTGAAACTCATGTCGCGCGTTACCTCCCCAACAACCGGGGAGATTAAAATCAAAGGCCGGATTGCCAGTTTGCTTGAGGTTGGAACGGGTTTCCACCCCGAACTCACAGGAAAGGAAAACATTTACCTCAACGGCGCAATTCTTGGCATGACAAAAAAGGAGATCAGTTCAAAATACGACGAAATCGTTGAGTTCTCCGGAGTTAAAAAATATATCAACACGCCCGTTAAACGCTATTCATCCGGTATGTATGTCAGGCTGGCGTTTGCTGTTGCCGCGCACCTCGAACCCGAAATTCTGATTGTTGATGAGGTACTCGCTGTTGGTGATGCAGACTTTCAGCGGAAGGCGCTGGGTAAAATGGATGAAGTATCAAAATCAGGCAGAACAGTACTTTTTGTCAGTCACGACATGGGTGCTATCAGAAGATTATGCAAACGTTCAATCCTGTTGTCAGGAGGGAAAGTCAACCTGGATGGCAATACGGAGGAGGTGATTGAATACTATCTGTCAGATGCTTCAAACCAGGTTTCCCGTGCGATTAATTACGGAGGAGGTTTGAAATCTGAAGCAAATGAACTGATCCTTAACAGTATCAAAATTGTCGATGCCAACAACAGCACGGAATCACTTTTGTCGAATGGAAATCCGGTTTACATCAAAGTGAATTATGAAGTGCTGACAGAGATCAGAAGTATGCGTATCATCGCCCAGCTGTTTACGACACGGGGCGATGAATTGTTTTACTCGAGTGATTTTGTAACCTGGGACAGGGGAATGCCAAGGCCGGCCGGCAAATATGAAAGCATTTGCGAAATTCCTGGTAACTTCCTCAATGCTCATAAGTACCTGGTGAGGATCCTGATCGACGTTCCCAAAGACAAAGTGCTTATTCCGCAAACAGAAACAATCAGCTTTACCATTTCAGAGCTGGAATATGATCAAATGGGAATTTCCCTTGGCAGCATTCCCAAAGGGATACTGCACCCTAAACTTAAATGGGAAATCAATAAAATTTCATAAGCGATAAAAGGATGAATTCTTCCCCTGAAATTTCGATTATCATTCCCAACCATAATCGTGGAAATTTATTGGGTGAAACAATTGAATCGATTGTTAATCAGTCGTATAAAAACTGGGAAGCTATTATTGTTGACGACGGATCGTCAGACAACAGTGATCAGGTTGGAAATCATTATGCAGCCATAGACCATAGAATTCAATATCTCAGGAGGGACAGGATGCCCGCCGGTGCCCCCACCTGCCGGAATGTCGGCATTGATCGCTCAAAAGGAAATTATCTGATCTTTCTCGATTCGGATGATTTGCTCACCCCCAATGCATTATCGCAGCGTGCCGATGCAATCATCCGCGAACCGGAATACCACTTCTGGGTTTTCCCAATACTGATGTTTCGCACCAATCCCAGGGATGCATCAACATTATGGAATATCGATAACGGCAAGTCCGATCTTCATCGATTTCTGGTTCTTGATGCTCCATGGCAAACCTCCGGCCCGATTTGGAGAAAAGAGGCTGTATTGAAAATCGGTGGATTTACCGAAGGCCTCGCCTGCTGGCAGGATGTTGACTTTCACCTTAAAGCATTGATAACCGGGCTGAGAGGAACGAAATTTTATCATCTTCCTCCGGATGTATTATACCGGCAGCATGAAACGCACAGTATCAGCCAGGGGGAGATCAGTTCACCGGCCAAACTCTTCAGCCGGGAAAAGATTTTTATTACACACGCCACCTCCCTGCTGCCGGCAAAGGATAGCGAAATTCGGGATGACCTGCATTTATTGGGCGGGAACATTGCCATCGGGGCAGCAAAAGTGCTCAACACGGGGGTTTGCCTTTCTCTCATCAGGTTTGGCCTGCAAAACAGGATCTTTTCAACAGGAACAGCACTCAAATTGTTGTTGATAATGCTGTTTTATTTTCTGAGGCTGAACAAGATTCCTCTTCTCGACAGGTATGCCAGGCAAATCACCCGGCACTACCGTCAGGATAGTAATATCGGCAAACACAGGTATACCAAAACGCCAGACCATGCAAACGAGCCTGTTGAATGAGCCCCTGGTATCGGTAGTTATCCCTGTGAAAAATGGGATCGATACCCTTGCATCATGCCTGGATGGAATCTTTGGTCAGACTCTCCGTGACAAACTTGAGGTTATAATCATCGATTCAGGATCGACCGATGGTACACTCGACCTGTTGAAAAAATACCCTGTGAGGGTATACAATCTACCTCCGAAAGAATTTAACCATGGCGAGACACGTAACCTCGGGGTGAATCTGGCAAAAGGAACATTTGTTGTAATGACGGTGCAGGATGCTACACCTGCTTCCGACGACTGGATCGAGATCATGCTAAGCCATTTCAGCAATCCGGAAGTTGCCGGTGTTTGTGGTCAGCAGATCGTTGGCTCCGATCCGGATAAAAATCCGCTGCAGTGGTTTTCACCGGTAAGTGAGGCGGAACCCAGATTTATCCGGTTTAATGAACCCTCCGCTTTTACATCCCTCAAGGGGAAGAAGCAGCATGAATACTCTAATTGGGATGATGTAACCGCTGTTTACCGTAAATCTCTGAAGGAAAAACTACCGTTTAAGAAGCTGATGTTTTCAGAAGATACCCTTTGGGCCAAGGATGCACTTTCGCAAGGCTACGCGATAGTTTACGATTACCGGGCGAGGGTTTATCATTACCATCACCAGAATTTCAAATTTTATTTCAAGCGTACCTATATCATCCTTTATCAGAACTATAAATTTTACGATTATATCCATTTTCCGAAAAATCCACTCATTACAGTGCCTCAGATTGTTGTGAGGATGGTAAAAAAACAGATTCCGCTAAGTTCGAAATGGAAATGGATCATGTACAACATGAACCTTGTGATTGCTTCATGGTCGGCAGCCATCATCTTTTCGTCAATAGCCATCACCACGGGTATGAAGGGGGTTGAAGCATCTCAAAAATATTTCGTGGGATATCCTCCTCAGGGTATTCAGGTTAAAACAAAATAAACCGTATCAGGATGCAAAATGAAAAACCATTGGTGAGTGTGCTGATGACCACCTACAACCGCGAAAAATATCTCGCACAGGCTGTTGAAAGTGTGCTTGCCTCGACCTACGAAAACTTTGAACTGATCATCGTGGATGACCAGTCGAAAGACAGGAGTCTGGCAATAGCCCGTGAATATTCCGAAAAAGATCCGCGGGTAAAGGTCGTACTGAATGAGAAAAACCTCGGAGATTATCCCAACCGGAATAAAGCAGCTGGTCTCGGAAAAGGTAAATATCTGAAGTATGTGGACGCCGACGACCTGATTTACCCAACAGGTTTGCAAACACTGGTGAGCGGTATGGAACGGTTTCCTGAAGCAGGTTTTGGCCTTTGTTCCCTGCAGCAGGATAAATTCAGGATGTTCCCATTCATGCTGAACCAGGAGGAGGCCTACCAGCGTCATTATTTCCAGGAACAGCTTTTTCATAAAGCGCCATTATCTGCCATCATCCGCAAAGATGTCTTCGATGCCGTAGGCGGGTTTACCGGTCGCCGGTTTTTGGGTGACTTTGAAATGTGGCATCTCCTTTCAGCGCGTTTCCCGGTTGTGCTGATGCCGCATGGAGTGGTGTGGTACCGTGAACATGAAGATCAGGAGATGCAGAACAATCGCACTGATTTTACGGTTCCATTCAAATACCTTAAATGTGCAGAAGAGATGATTAACCGCAAGGAGTGCCCGTTATCGGCCGGAGATCGTGCAAAAGCCCTGCAGAAGATCCACTGGAACCAGGCCCGGTATATTCTTGGCGTTGGCAAAAACAATTCCCTGAAAATAATGCTGGAACTTAAAAAGCAAACCCGGTTTTCCTATGTGCAGCTGTTAAAATTAGCCCGTAAAGAACCAAAATTTTAAACCAATGAAAACCATCGTAAATCTGATCAGGATAAAACTGATGTATTTCAAATACCTGGGCAGCAGGACCGGACGGTTCTTCTATTGGAATCTTCGGCTGGCCCAGGCTACCCTGGGAAAAGGGGTCAGGATCAATTTCCCTGTAATTATTGAAGGCAAAGGGCATCTTACCATTGGTTCGGGGTCGGAACTGATGAAACGCTCTTCGATCGGTCTTTCGCCCGGAAGCCAGGTCCTTATCGGAGAAGGTGTACGGATACATGGTGATGCAAATATTCATGCAGGGAAAGATACCACCATAAAACTTGGAGAAAAATGTTCTGTCCTTACCCATGCTGTGTTGCGCAATGGCAAAGGCGTTGAAATGGGTAAAGGAAGTTCTGTTTCAAGCTATTGTAATATTTTTCCGAGGGAACCTGGTTACGATGGAAAGTTTATAATGGGCGAAGGCTCCAATATCGGCGACAACACCATTATCGACACAAGTGATGACGTTATTATCGGCGACCTGGTAGCGGTAGGACCTGCCTGCATCTTGTACACCCACGACCACGATTATGAATCAAATCCAGCCGCTGCATGGAAAGGTGGTGTTATTACCGGTAAGATTGTGATTGAGAATGGGGCCTGGGTGGGAGCGAGGGTTACTTTGCTCCCGGGAATCATCATCGGTAAAAATGCTGTCATCGCAGCGGGATCCGTGGTAACCAAATCGGTACCTGCCGGTGAAATTTATGCAGGAATTCCAGCTAAATTCATCAAAAAGATACATCCTGATGGCTGAAAATGATCTACCGCTGGTATCTGTAGTAATTCCTTCGTTTAATTCAGCAAAGCAGATTGAAGAAACATTGCAGTCTGTGATCTGCCAGACCTACCCCAATATTGAAATTATAGTTGTCGATGATGGCTCTACCGACAATACGGTTGCCATAGCCGGAAAGTATCGAACGGATAAGGTCATGGTCGTATCCCAACAAAACAGCGGAGCCTGTCGTGCAAGGAATAACGGACTTCAGCGCAGCAAGGGAAAATACATTCAGTTTCTCGATGCTGATGACCTTCTTAGCAAGAACAAAATAGCTGAACAAGTGAATGAACTCGAGATGTATCCCGACCATATAGCAGTATGTACAACGGTCCATTTTCATGATGGAACAGATCCTGAGTCAGTTCCACTACCCGATGAGTCTCACTTCCTGTACAGCACCGATGACATTCCCGAATTTCTGGCCCGCCTGTGGGGGGCCGACGGATTAACCTGGATGGTTCAGACCAGCGCATGGCTCGCCCCGGCAACCGTGATTAACAAAGCAGGTGTGTGGGATGAGTCGATCCTGCTTGACCAGGATGGTGAGTTTTTTGCACGGGTAATGCTGGCAGGCAAGGGGATAAGAATGTGCCAGGGAGTAAATTATTACCGGAAATATGTGTATGGGGCAAACATCGCCTCGCGGGCACACAAACCCCAAAACCTGAAAAGTAAACTGAAGGCGCTGGATACGAAGTTCAGCTATGTGCTTCAGCGTGAAGATAATGAAAGGATCAGGCGGGCCATGGCCAGCCAGTATATGCAAGTTGCCGTAGAAGCCTATCCGGTGTTTCCCGATATTTTCAAACAGGCATGGCAGAAATGTAAGGAGCAGGGACAACCACCGATAGTCCCTCCGCTGGGCGGTCGAACAATTGAGACCATAAAACAACTCCTTGGATGGAAAGCGGCCAGGTGGCTGAGCTATCATTTACATAAACATTTAACCAGATGACAGAAAGAAAACGTATCTGTATACTCACGCAGAGTCACTTATGTCGTAACCCCCGGGTGGTAAAGGAGACGAACGCTTTGAATGAAGCAGGGTACGATGTGACCATTATGACCACTTTTGCACTGAATACCCTGCTGGAAGAGGACAGAACGCTGATCAATCTGAAAGAGATAAAATATATCGGGGTGATTAACCTGATACCAGGCCAGGCATCAAAATGGTCCATTTTAAAAAACAGGATCGTCAAGCGGTTGGCAGAAGAATTGACTGCTCGTTTCAACATTCAGAGCAAATCGGCTTTAGGCTATGGATTCAGTCACAGTCTGCGTGCGGCCAAAGCTGAAAAAGCAGATCTGTATATCTGCCACGAAGAGGTTTCGACGGTGCTGGGGTGTAAGCTGATTGATGCCGGTTTTAAGGTGGCATTCGATATTGAGGACTGGTATTCACATGCCTTTTCGGGTGAATCAGGAAAGAGGCGGCCTGATAAGCTTATGGCAAAATATGAGAAGTATGCACTTAAAAAAGGATTGTTGTGCTATACAACCTCGGAAAGTCTGGCCGGGGGGCTCGCTGAATTTGCCGGAACAAAACAACCCCGCGTAATTAATAATGTATTCCCTCTGGCCGAAAGGAACTTCACCGGCCCGCAAGTTAAAGATAAAGCCAATCTTCAGGCCATAACCATACATTGGTATTCTCAAACAATCGGACCCGACCGTGGGCTGGAGATCGTAGCAGCAGCCCTGGAACTGGTTCCCATCCCGGTGGAGCTGCATTTGCGGGGGAGTTTGTCAGGGAACTACAAGGCGGAGTTCGAGTCGGTTTTCCCGTTTAACAAAGGTCACAAACTGTTCTTTCATGAACTGGTACCTCACATGGAACTGATCACGCGGATCAAAGAACACGATATCGGGCTGGCCTCTGAATTGCATGTTCCGATAAACAGAAAGTTAACCATCACCAATAAAATCATGCAATATCTGTTAGCCGGAATTGCCGTAATTGCATCCGACACAGAAGGGCAGAAAGAGGTTGCAAAACGGGCACCGGCTGCGGTATTTCTGTATGAACACAACTCTCCGGAACAACTTGCCCGGCAGATAACCCTGCTGGCTTCAGATCCGGAAAAACTGAGGCTTGCAAAGGAAAACGCAGCACGGATTTCAGAAGAGTACTTCTGTTGGGATGTCCAGAAATACTGGTTATTAAATTGGATAAAAACCATCATCTAATGAAAAAACTGCTGATCATCTCTCCCCACTTTCCTCCTGTGAATGCAGCTGATATGCAACGGGTTAGGCAGAGCCTGCCTTTTTTCGCGCAAAATGGCTGGAGCCCGACGGTAGTGGCTGTTGATCCCGGTTATGTAGAAATGGCGCAAGACGCGGTTCTTCTGAAAACCATTCCGGAGGAAATCGAAGTACACCATGTCGGCGCATTCCCGGTGCATCTTACCCGGAAACTCGGTTTGGGAAACCTCGGGATCAGGTCATTGTGGTATTATTACCAGTGGGGTAAACAACATCTCAGCAGAAAAAGCTTCGACCTGGTCTATTTTTCCACAACAGTTTTTCCTGTTATCGCATTGGGGAGATACTGGAAGAAAAGATACGGGATTCCATTTGCTGTTGACATACAGGATCCATGGAGGAATGACTACTATCTTCAATTTAAACCCGGCGAAAGACCTTCCAAATTCTGGTTTGATTACCAGTTAAATAAGAAAATGGAGGCCTATACGATGCCGCATGCTGGCGGGTTGATTTCGGTATCTCCCGGCTATATTGAAACACTGAAAAAACGATACCCCGTACTTGATAAAATTCCCTCTCTGACATTAACATTCGGGGCAGCTGACATTGATTTCAAGGTGCTGGAGAGCGTTAAAATACCGAACATCTATTTCAAAAAAGGTGAAAATATAAATATCGTGTATGTGGGGGTTACTCCTCCACCAATGGCATACACGATCAGGGCTTTGTTTAAATCAGTGAGCGATAACCGCAAGAATGACCAGCTTTTCAGCAGGATCAGATTTTATTTCCTGGGTACCAGTTATGCACCGAAAAATCTTGCCGCAAAAACGGTCATGCCGCTTGCAAAGGAGTTTGGAATTGAGGATATTGTTTTTGAGGAGGCTGTCAGACTTCCCTATTTTGAAACCCTTACCATCATCAGGGAGGCCGATTTTGCCATTATTCCGGGAACACAGGACACTGACTATACCGCCTCAAAACTCTATCCCTATATATTAGCGCAAATTAATATTTTAGCCATATTTCATAAAAACAGCAATGTGTCAAAAATCATGGATACCCTTTCGGCAGGAGACTACATCACCTTTTCTGACGAATCTGTTGAAGAACTGAGTTTAAAGATCACACCAAAGTTGAAAGAAATTCTGAACAGGCTCCCGTTCCGCCCTGACACAAATTGGGAGAATTTTTATGAATATAAAGCTGATTTCAAAACACGTGAACAGGTGAAATTGTTTGAACAGGTATTATCGCTTAACAAAGTCAGTGTTTGATGAAAGAAAAATCAGCCTTAAAAAACCTTGCCATGCAGATGGCAGCTTCATGTCTCAAACCTGTAAATGGATTTCCATTCAGGGGCATGTATGGGGGAATCGGACAGATTCTCACCTTCCACAGGGTAATCCCTGAAAGCAACCGGCAGCGCATCTGGTCAAATTCATACCTGGAGGTCACAACCGGCTATCTGGAAAAAGTGATCAGGTACTACAAATCGAATAATTTTGAGTTTTTAAGCCTGGATGATCTTGTATCAAAAGGATTTAATATGTCGCGCAAATTCGTCATCTTTACCTTTGATGACGGATTCAGAGATAATCTCACCTTCGCACTCCCGATTCTCCGAAAATATAATGTCCCGCTAAATATTTATATCACCACCGACTTCATTGATAAAAAAACCATCCTTTGGTGGAATATCGTTGAGGATGTTATCCTGCAGAACGATGAACTGACCTTCGAATGGTTTGGAGAAAAGATTCATTTTCAATGTACTTCGCCAACCGAAAAGAATAACACATTCGGCAGGATACACAGTCTGATCCAGGAAGGGACCCACCTGACAATTTATGACAGGGCCCTCATGTTTTGTCAGATTTTCAAGGTGGATCCATTCAGTTCAATAACAGAGCTGGCTTTAAGCTGGAATGAAGTACGACAGTTGTGTAATGACAAACTCGTTACGTTAGGGGCTCATACGGTGAGCCATCCGGTTTTATCCCGGCTCTCAGATGAAGGGGCCTTGGGAGAGATCGGCCAGTCAAAGAGAAGAATTGAACAAGAGACGGGCAAAGAGGTGAAGCATTTCGCCTACCCGTTCGGTGGCAAAAAGGAGGCATCCTTACGCGAATATGAAATGGCCAGGCAATGTGGCTTTGACACTGCAGTTACGCTGGTTTCCGCCAGTGTACTCAGGGAGCATCAGAATATGATGTACCAGCTGCCCCGTATTGCAGTAGGCATGTCGATGGATGAGGTGACCTTCGACCTTTTGCGTTTCGGGGTAATTCAGATGATGCGAAATGACGGGAAACCTTTAACATAACCCGGCACCCCATGAAAAAGAAATTAGCCATCATAACCAGTCATCCGATTCAGTACAATGCCCCGCTTTTTGCCTTGCTTTCCAGGTCTGAAGTGCTCGATATAAAAGTATTCTATACCTGGAGCCAGAGCAGAGAGACCCTTTTCGACAAGGATTTCGGTAAAACAATTCAGTGGGATATTCCCCTGCTTGCGGGATATCCATACGAATTTGCAGAAAATGTTTCCAAAAATCCCGGTCCGGTTGGTTACCGGGGGATCGTTTGTCCCGGGTTAAACAAAATGATCGAAGCCTGGGATGCTGAGGCCCTGCTGGTTTATGGATGGAATTATCATGCCCACTACCATGCCATGAAACATTTCAAGGGCAAAATCCCTGTTTGGTTCAGGGGTGATTCGACCCTGCTCGATGAAACCGGTGGTCTCAGGCAGGCGGTGCGACGGATTACATTGAAATATGTTTACAGGAAAGCAGATTACGCTTTTTTTGTTGGAGAAAACAACCGCCAATACTATCTGAAACATGGTTTTAGTAAGGATCGGCTGTTCTTTGCCCCACATGCGATCGACAACCGGCGGTTCGGTGATTCCGACGGGACAATGCGGCAGGAGGCAGAACGCTGGCGATCAGAAATAGGGATTGGCAGTGAAGAGATGGTTGTGGTTTTTGTGGGTAAGTTTGAAGCCAAAAAGAATCCGCTGCTGCTGCTTGTTGCCGCCAAAAGATTGAATAAACCCAACCTTCATTTTATTTTTGTCGGAAACGGAATTCTCGAAGAGCAAATGAAAACCCTCGCTGCAGGAAATCCAAACATTCATTTTCTGCCTTTCCAGAACCAGAGCCGGATTCCTGTTGTTTATTACATGGCCGACCTGCTTGCATTACCTTCTCAGGGACCTGGAGAAACATGGGGATTGGTGGTCAACGAAGCCATGGCCTGCGGAAAGGCAATCCTGGTGAGCGATAAATCAGGATGTGCCATCGACCTGGTAATTCCCGGTGAAAATGGTTATATGGTCACTTCCGGCAACGAGGTGCAGTGTGCAACATTGTTAGACACCATGACGAAATCGAGAGAACACACCCGGAAAATGGGCGAATCTTCCAAAAGAATTATTGAATCCTGGTCATTCGAGCAAATCTGTAAAAGTTATGAAAAGAATATTATTGCATCAACCAAATAGTTAAACGACAATGAATTTTTCGCACCGGACGATCAGATTCCTGGCAGCCGGGTTACTGGTATTAGCCTGCCTGGAACTCTTCACCGGACTCTATTATATGTCAGCCTTTGGTGTCGCCCTGTTTACCGGGCTTACCCTGAAGTTCATTGATGATTTGGGAAAGCGCATTGAAATCAGGGATATGATCGCCTTCATGTCTGTACTGCAATGGATCATTGGTCCCATTATGGCCTACAATATACTGCCCTTCGATGAACTCTATTACATGGCTGTACCTGAGGCAACGTACATGAATTTTGTTGTTCCGGTATGTTACTTTATGGTTCTCGGGCTTTACCTTCCGTTAACGGATGAACGAGTTATTAATGAGGAGGATATTGACCGTATGAAGGTCTACCTCAATGAGCATCCGTATATTGGCTATATTTTAGCAGGAATCGGCCTGATTGCAGGGTTTATAGGGAACAGACTTCCGTCGAGCCTGACTTTTCTTATGTTCCTGATCACCAACTTTCAGTATGTCGGAATGTATATGATCCTGTTCAGTAATTCAAAGTTTAAATGGCTTGTTTTTGCTGGCATTATGGGATTGGCAACTTCATCTGCCATTATCCAGGGCATGTTTGGGGAGTTGGTTCAGTGGTTTATGTTGTCGTTCCTCATCATTGCCATGGTGATAAAAATTCCTATGTGGGGTAAAACGGTCATCATTGCTGCCGGAGTCTTTCTGATCATGCTCGTGCAGTCAACAAAAGAGGAGTACCGGATGGCGACATGGTATGCCAATAGTTCGAAATCCAATTCGGACATTTATAATGAAATCATTATTTCAAGGCTCTCTAATCCATCCCTGCTATTCAAATCATCTCCGTTGGAAAATGCAGCCGCCAGGTTGAACCAGGGATGGATCATTGCCCGGATCATGAACTATATGCCAAAAAAACAACCATTTGTAAGAGGCGAAACGATCAAAACAGCCTTGTATGCTTCCCTTCTTCCGAGATTTCTTGCCCCATCCAAGGCACAGGCGGGAGGAAGAGCGAATTTCGAAAGATTTACAGGTACTCCTCTGCCTGAAACCACCAGCATGGACATTTCTCTTGTTGGAGAGGGCTATGCCAACTTTGGATATGCAGGAGGGATGATATTCATATTTCTGCTCTCTCTCCTGTACAATTGGGTAATCGTCAAGGTTGTTGCATTGTCAAAAAATAATCCGACCTTGATAATATGGATCCCCTTCCTGTTTTTCCAGGTGATGAAAGCTGAAACCGACTTTGCCACGGTTTTCAACTACCTCACGAAATCTGCCTTTATTACTTTCCTGGTATTCTATGCCACCAGGATTATTCTTGGCATGAGTAAAAACACTAAATCAGAACCTCTCCGGCCATGAAAAAAAACATCAAAGCCCTCATCGCCGTACCGACCTTTAACGAAGCGCAAAATGTTTCCAAACTGCTTGTCAGACTTGAACAATGGAAACAGGATGTCCTCGTGATTGATGATGGTAGTCTTGATAAGACAAAAGATATCGTGGAAAGGATGGGGTTTAATTGTTTTTCAAGAGAATCAAACATAGGGCTTGCAGGTTTTTATGAAACAGCAAAAAGACATGCACTTAAACACAATTATACCCACCTTGTGGCCATTGATGGTGATGGCCAGCACGATCCGGGGTATATTCCTGAGTTTATCAGGGCATTGCAACATTACGACTTTGTTTCCGGCAACCGCTTGGGAGATGTTGCAGAAATCCCTGCAAGTAAACTGGCTTCCAATATGTTTGCAATCCTGCTTTTCAAAAAATTTCTGAACTTAACCTTCCCGGATGTCGCCTGTGGTTTCAGAGCCATGAAGCTCATCGCCATACCTGAAACCAATTGCCTGTCGAGGTTTGAAATCATATATGAACTGATCATTCTGCATGCAAAAACCGGTAAACCAACCGGATTTGTCCCAATCCCGGCCATTTATCATGCCTCGGATGCACTGAATACGAAAATCCCGGAAATCGATGGGTTATTGTCTGCGGTAATCAAACATAATCCGGCACCGGAATTAAGCAACATAATGGATTCAGTTAAGTCCAAAAGCACATTCCGGATCAGGCTCTTTGACATGATTTTTGAAGCCTGTTTTCAGGAACCCGGTGCATATCTTTTTCAGATGCATGGATTAAAACCCGGAGCGGGATTAAAAGAGAATAGCTGACAGCCCAGAATATATTTATCATGCACCAAACAAACAACTAATATGAAAACCGGTAAACTCGGATATTTATCATCACTGGATTTGCTTCGGGGGTTGGCTGCCGTTGCGGTGTGTTTTTTTCACTTCACCCATGGCAATCCCGATTTTTTAAGCAAGGAAAATGTGCTCTATATTTCCGGAAGGTTTGGATTTCTCGGAGTCGACGTGTTTTTTGTCATCTCGGGCTTTGTCATTCCTTATGCCATGTACCGCAGCAAATATCAATTTAAAAATTTCGGGAAGTTTCTGACGAAACGACTGGTTCGCATCGAGCCGCCATACCTTGCCAGCATTGTTCTTGTTTTAGTGCTGAACTGGGTCAGTACATTGTCTCCATATTACCGTGGTGCTGCTTTCTCTGTCAATTTCGAGGCCCTTGCCCTTCATCTGGGTTATTTGAATGCTTTTTTCAACTTCCCATGGGTCAACGACGTTTACTGGACCCTGGCTATTGAGTTTCAATACTATATCCTGATTGCACTCATCTTTCCACTGCTGATTCATACTGAAAGGAAATATTCCTTTGGTATCCTGTTGATTTTTGGCTGTTCAAGCCTTATTTTTTCCGGCCACAACTACATATTCAACTATGCATTCCTTTTTATTGCCGGAATCCTCTTGTTCCAGTTCCATATAGGTTACCTGAACAAAAAGCAGTTTGGATCTTTTTTACTGATTACCCTGCTCCTGATCTATTCAAAATTCGATAACAGGTATCTTGTTGCGGCACTCCTTCCTTACTTCTTCATCACCTATTTTGAATTTCATGACCGGGTCTCGAAATTTTTGGGAAATATTTCATATTCATTATATCTTGTTCACATTCCAATCGGTGGAAGGATCATTAATCTTTGTGAAACCTTCATTCAAAATGAAATTGTACGAAGTCTTTTCGTCTTCATTGCCCTTTTTATATCTGTTTTTGCAGCCTGGCTGTTCTTTAAATTCATTGAAAAACCATTTATGGAGTTATCGAAACGGATTACCTATAAAACAACTCAGTGATGAATCCGTTTGATAGTTTTCATCCATCTTCCGGACCTATTCCGTTCCATGTCGGAATCATCCCCGACGGAGGGAGGCGCTGGGCAAAAGTACACGGGTGTACCCTTCAGGAAGCTTATATTTACACCACATCTCTTCTGTTTCAGATTGCCGGTTTTCTTTATGAGAAAGAGGTAAAGGAGATAAGTATCTATCTTTCCAGCACCGACAATTTCAAACGCACAGCCGATGAAATGGCTGCAAACCTCGGAGTTGTTGAGGCAGCACTGAGAAAAGAGATCAGCAGTCTTGCCAACAAGCGAAATATTGCAGTGAAAATTACAGGCGACCACAGGTTTTTTCCCCCATCACTTTCTGCAGCAGTCATTTCCATTGAAAAATCAACCTTGAATAATACCGGGGGCCGGTTGAACCTTCTGATAGCATATAACCCACTGGATGAAATTATTCAAGCTTTAAAAACAACAGATGTTCCTGAACGGTTATTCAGGAATTTGATGGTAAGCACACCTGTTGATGTCGTATTCAGAAGCGGAGGCGCTCGTGTAATGAGTAATTTTCTGCCGCTTCAATCGGCTTTTGCAAGGCTTTGTTTTTTTGATCTGTTATTCAATGACCTTACCATCAGGGATTTTGAAGAAGCCCTTGCTGATTTTGCAGCAACCGAGCGCAAATTTGGTGAATGAGATGGGTTGAAGTGGGTCACTTATTCAATGGGAAGGTAAAATAGAAGGTACTTCCCTTCCCTTCCTCACTTTCGACCCAAATCTTTCCACCATGCCTTTCGATGAAGTCTTTGCAGATGATCAGTCCCAAACCGGTGGTAGGTTCACCTTCGGTACCGGTACGTCCTGTTTGTTCATCGAGTTTGAACAATTTGCTCATCAGTTCATTGTTCATGCCAATCCCTGTGTCACGAATGCTTATCTCTGCAAAGTTGTTTGCAGTTGTCTTTGCCGAAACCGTTATTCTGCCTCCTTTTGGGGTGAATTTCACCGCATTGAATATGACATTCCGTATCACTGTTTCGAACATGTGCATATCTGCAAGAACCTCCAGATTATCGGGAATATTTAAATTTATTTCTATTCCCTTGTTTTCGGCAGAATCAAAAATGGAGGAGATGCACCCGGAAACTTCAAAGAACAATAAAAATGACTCCGGATTAAAACTGATATTGCCCTGTTGCATTCGGGCCCATTGTAACAGGTTTTCAAGCAAATTGAAAAGATTTCTGGCAGACTTGTTAAGAATTCCTGCCATTTTTTCAATCTTTTCAGGAGAGAGGGTTTTAATGTTCTCTGTCATTATTTTTGTCAGACCCAGGAGTGAAGTAAACGGACTGCGCAGGTCGTGGGCCATAATGGAGAACAGCTTGTCTTTTGTGACATTTATTTCCTGAAGTTCCCTATTTTTCCGGAGAAGTTCAATGCTTTGCAGGTGAAGTTTGAGATGCGTGCTCACACGGGCTTTGATCTCTTCGGGTCGAAATGGTTTGGTAATATAATCGACTCCCCCCAAATTCAATCCTTTTACAATGTCATTGGTATCGTTCAATGCGCTGATAAAAATAACAGGGACATCTTTTAATTTGGGATTTTCCTTCAGCTGCCGGCAAACTTTGTATCCATTCATTCCTGGCATCATGATATCGAGAAGAATAAGGGCGGGTTTTTCTTTTTCTGCAACCTGCAACGCAAGAGCGCCGTTTGGGACTGGACGGATTTTATACCCCTCGGCCTTAAGGGTGTCGCTCAATAATTTAAGATTTGCAGCTACATCATCCACAATGAGGATGTAGGGAATTTTCGGTTCAGTTACTTTTTCTTTTGACATCATTTTATATCCTTTTGATTTAAGATTTGTTTCAGGTAATCATAGTCGTAATTATTGGCTAGTGCCAAAAGATGAGGTACGATCCCTGAATAAGCAGTATCAATTTTTCCGGTGAGTTCAATAAACAGGTCTATATCTGCAACCGCAATGGCTTCCTGCATTTGCATTACAAGCGTTGAGGGCAATCGGGCAATATCATCATCCATAGCCATGTCATCGTACAGATATATTGGATGTGAAGAGGGTGTTTTTCCTTCTTCATACAGGTATTCAATGCCCAGTGCAGTTCCTATGGCGCCAAACAACTCATTTTCGCGAAATGGTTTACGAATAAACCCGTGCATTCCAAGCGGTTCAATTTTGGCTCGCTCTTCTTCAAAAGCACTGGCAGTCAGTGCTATAACTGGTGTGTTTTTTCCTTTTTCAGTCGATTTGATCTGGCGGGTTGCTTCATATCCGTCCATAACGGGCATGCGCATGTCCATTAAAATAAGGTGTGGGTTCCATTCCTGAAATTTGGCGATGGCCTCTTCTCCGTTCTCAGCTTCCCGGGTGTCAAATCCTACCCAACCGAGCAGGTGGCATACCACTTGCAGGTTTTCTTCTTTATCATCCACAACCAATATGCGGTAAATCTCTTGCGGGTTACTAATACCGATCACCCGTTTGGTGATCACAGGTTCATAAATTTCAGTTTGTCCTTCTTCTATTTCCACATAAAAAGTAAATACCGATCCTTTACCTGGTTCACTGGTAAAAGTGATATTGCCACCCATCAAAATGGCCAGTTCGCGGCTCAGGGCAAGTCCCAGCCCTGTGCCGCTGCTTTTACTGATCCCGGAACTTGTTTGCTCAAAATGTTTGAAGAGTTTGCCTGCTTCGTTTTCAGGAATACCCGATCCTGAATCCTGGACTTCTACGATCAGGAGGTTTTTCATCTCCCCAACGCTGTCAACCCGTATACGTACGGCAATACCACCCTCATCGGTGAATTTTATGGCGTTTCCGATTAAATTGACAAAGATCTGTCTTAATTTATTGCCATCTACAACCACGTAACGTGGGAGATCATCAGATGTTTCAAAAATAAACTGAAGATGTTTGGATTGGGAACGTTCGCTGAAAATAAGCTGGATGTCGTCAAAAAGAGCATACAAATCGACATTTGCCGGATGTAATTCTATGCGTCCTGCTTCCATTTTCGACAATTCAAGGATGTCGTTTATGAGCGATAAAAGATGTTCACCGGCACGGGTAATCGACTTAATGTACTCCATTTGCCTTTCTGATATCAGCTGGTCACGGTTTAGCAGTTGCGAAAATCCAATAATCGCATTCAGGGGCGTTCTGATTTCATGTGACATATTCGCCAGAAAAGCACTCTTCGATTTGTTGGCAGCTTCTGCCTCCCGTTTTGCATTTAAAAGAATTATTTCTGTTTTTTTCTTTTCCGTTATGTCTGTGTCGGTTCCGCGATATCCTGCCAAATTACCTTGATCGTCCAATACCGGAATGCCATTGGTCGATACCCAGACAATTTTGCCTTCCTTCGTTTCTACCGCGCTCTCAAGGTTACGGAAATATTCCTTCCGGGCAAAGACTTCGAAAGCTGCTGCCTTGAATCCTTTACGTTCTTCCCGGGGATGAAAGTCATAGAAGTGCTTTATGCCTGTTATTTCCTCTGGTTTATAACCAAGTACTGTTGAAACAACATGGCTGATATATGTATATAGTCCTTTGGCATTGACTTCCCAGGTGATCACCCTGCTGTGATCAGCGAGATTATCGTACCGGTTATTGCTTTCGATCAGGTTTCTCTCCGCTTGCTTGATGTCGGAAATGTCAGTAATGACGATTAAAAAATAGAGCTTCCCATTTGATTCGATGATCTCTCTTGACAATACACCGTTTATCAAACCACCTTGCCTGGTTTTCAATACCAGTTCCAAACCGGTGACCCGTTGTTTTCCCATCAGCTTTACGGCAACCTCATTCTGATCTTCAGCGAAATTCAGCAATTCCACCTCGGTGATAATCCTGCCGATAATATCACCTCTTGATAATCCGGTTTTTTGAAGGAATGTGTCGTTTATTTCTGAAATGCGTCTTTCATCCAAAGTGAGCAGCAGCATCAGCGCCGGGCTGCTATTAAATATTTTATTATATTTATCCCTGGCTTCCTGCTCTTTTGAAAGGTCCTTTGAAATGCCGAAAACACATGCTTTGCCATTCCATTTGCCAAACCAAACCCTGGTTTCCACTGGAATAAGGATACCATTTTTATTTGCCAGGGGTAGCAGGCACGAACTCTGAATCCCTGCTAACATTTCGCCAAATATCTTCTCTGCCTCGGCCCGTTTTGCCGCGGGATGCACATCCAATATATGCATACCTTTAAGTTCTTCCGGTGAATAGCCGAGATTGTGTGTAACAGCGTTATTTGCATAAAAGATCTCTCCCGAAACGTTACTTACAAATATCATATCATCAACAGTTTCGAAGAAAGTGTGAAAATTTGTTTCACTCTCGCGCAACGCCTCTTCAACCTTTTTCCTTTCGGTGATGTCGCGGCTTATCCCAACGATTCCGGTTATTGTTCCGTGGGTATTGCGTAAAGGTGTTTTTGAAGCCAGGATCCAATGAAAGTTGCCATCTCTGTCGGTTAGTTTGCCGTCAATGTCCAAAACCGGGTTGCCTGTTTCAAGAACGAATTGATCCTCTTTGAACGCGCTGCCGGCTTGATCTTCGGGATACAGGTCAGAATCGGTTTTGCCCAAAACCTCATCTTCTGAATTTTTTCCTGCAAAATGAACTTCTTTCGGGTTGGCCAGGGTTTTCCGCCCTTCCGTGTCTTTCACATAAATGGCATCAGGAATCAGGTCGATGATGGTTCGGAAGAGCATGCGCTCATCCTGCATCTGGGCTATCTGTTTTTCCTTCTCTTCAATCTGAAGAACAAGCTCCTTATTCTTCATTTCCAGCATTTTCAGCTGGACCTCAAGTAGTGAAATTTGTGCAGAGCGGTCGATTTCAGAAAGCCGGGAAGCTGATGCAGATTGTTTCTTTTTCATAAGAGGTTTGAACTTTTACCGATGAAAGAAAAGCAAGATTTGTTCGGAAGAACCATTTTTTGATAAAGCAAATGTAAAACATTCAATGATATAAATGTCCGTAAGTTGTTAACAATCAGGGGTGAATATGATAATTGGTTTTAGATCCTGTTTTCTACTGAACCATTTGAGAAAGTGGTGGTGGCTGATTCTCTAAACCTATACTGACGCCTCCAATATTTCTGGCAAGGCTTTTTTGTTTTTTTGGGATGGAGTATGAGATCATTTCAATTTCATTGAGATTTTCCTCAAATCCCGGAGTGTAACCGGGTGGGAAGGGAATTAACTATAAAGAGTTCTAAGGCAAAGGTACAAACGAAAAGATCATGGATCACAATCCAGGCAAGGAAAAAAGTTTGAATAACGCATCATCAAAATTTCCGGAAAGGATAAATAACCCCGGATGAAATTTTGCATTGACAACCAACTAATATTTATTATACCTTTATTCTCTGAAAAATTGGTAAAACAGACATCCAACCCATCAAAACCACAGCCCTTATCCTATGAAAAATCACTTATACATCATTCTGGCCGTGATCTGGTTCACCACGGCGGGCCATTTCGCTGTTTCGCAGCCGAAACCTTACCTGCAAACCCCAACGCCGACGTCGATCTACATCAGCTGGCATTCAACCGACACGACATTTACACAAATCCGGTACGGTAGTTCCGCTACCACCCTGACCAACCTGGTACAGGGCTCATATCTGAACAACTCCGGAAAGATATGGCACACCGTGAAGCTCACCGGGCTGGCACCGGCCACAACCTATTATTACCGGTGCATCAGCGGCGCTGATTCGTCACTGGTCTTTCCGTTCCGGACACAACCCTTATCATCGGCCCCGGGCCAGCATGTAAGGTTCGTAGTCGTTGGTGATTCCCGAAATAATGACACAATTCCGACTTACCTCCCTGTTGTGTGCGAAAACATCCTGCAAACCCTGGTTGCAAAGTACGGGACCGACTGGTACAACTCGGTAAATATGGTCATGCACACAGGCGATGTGGTTTGGTCGGGAAAAGATATTCACCGGTTTGAACCAGAATATTTCACCCCGATCTCCAACCTCTCCTGTTCTGTTCCCTTTATGGTTTCCGTCGGGAACCACGAGCATGAATCGCCCAACTATTTCAATTACATGAAATACACAGATTTCACCGATCCTGAAATCCAGCCAACCAGGTTCAATCAGCGGTTTTACTCCTTCCGGATCCTGAACTGCGAATTCATCGCACTCAATTCGAACTCCAGCCTGGTCAGCGAGTCGCTGCAGCATGCATGGCTTGAGAAGGTCCTGACCATTTCCGACACCAGTAAGGCTGTGGATCTGGTGTTTCCTTTTTCCCATCATCCGTACCGGTCGGCCGTTTGGCCCGAGGGTGACGGTGATTCAGTCAAGATCGTGTTTTTCAGCATCTTCGAAAAATATTCCAAAGTAGTACAGTACTCGTGTGGTCACGCACATTGTTACGAACAGGGAGTGTGGGAGCTCACCAAACTCCCGTCGAATCGCCAACACGACATGAGATTGCTGCTGTCGGGCGGAGGCGGGGCGGAACTTACCCGCTTCGGTGTCCATTCAAGGAACTTTCCGGAGATCATCAAGGCGGTTGATGACTATTGCTATACAATCATCGATGTGGATGTTGATGCGAAATCCTATACCGCGGAAGCCTATACACTTGGCAAACCTGAACACCCGATCGCCAACCAGGTGTTCGACACTTTTCATTTCAGGATGAACCAACCGCCTCCGGCGCAGCCCAGGTTGTTCGAGGTGAACGGATGGAATCCCCTGGTTCTGAATTCCTCTCCCATATCGGGGGCCGATTCGTGCATGTCTGCCGAAATTCAGATCACACGCACGCCTGGTAATTACACACAACCCGTGCTGGATACTGTCAGGAACATCGAAAATGTATTCGAAAACACCGGATCGCCTGATTTCACACCCATCAACAAGAACGCAGGGATAAACCTCTACACCTTCACGGTGCCCGAAGGGAAGCTGGATTCGAATGCCCGGCATGGCTTCCGGTTACGCTACCGCGACATGAACCTGAAGTGGAGCCCCTGGGCGGAGGAAAAGCTATTCTATCCAAACGGAATAGCCGGGAAGCCAGCCGTTGTTTCAGGTGACCTGATGTTATGGCAGAACCATCCGAATCCGTTTGTCAGTGTCACGACGGTGAACTATAATGTCAGGACCCCTCAGCATATCGCCATTGCAGTAACAGATCTATATGGCCGGACAGTATGCAGACCAGTTGACCAGGAAATGAATCCGGGACGTTACACACTGGAGTTCCCCGGCACGGGGTGTGAGTTTGCGCCGGGCATCTATTTCCTGCAGCTGAAGGGGGCGCATTCCACCGCCGTCATCCGTTTGGTGAAGGCCGGGTGCAGACGGTAAGCCCGGCCGTAACTCCGGGTGTGATAAAAAGAAAAAGAGCTGTAAACGATTAATTTACAGCTCTTTTTCTTTTTATGAGCGGAGAGACTGGGATTCGAACCCAGGGTACACTTTTGGCGTACACACACTTTCCAGGCGTGCTCCTTCGACCACTCGGACACCTCTCCAGGAAATAGCGAAATAGTGAAATAGCGAAATAAAGAAATTTGCTTAAAGGGCTATACAGAATTTCGGAGTGCAAAGGTATTAAAATTATTCAGACTTCAAACAGTCATTTCACCGCGAAGAGAAGTTTGCAAAAGTTGTTTCACGCTTTCTGTTGAATAACCGCAGCCAAGCAGGTACATTAACTTGGTAACCGCCGACTCTGTGGTGATATCGGATCCGCCGATCACGCCGATTTTACCAAGCCCGGCGCTGGTTTCATATTTTCCCATATCCACGGCGCCCCCCTTGCATTGTGTCACATTGAAAACAATGATGCCTCTTGCGTTGGCATCCTGTAACTGATCAAGAAACCATTGAACAGTGGGAGCATTTCCTGCGCCAAAGGTTTCAAGGATCACAGCCCTGAGCCCTTTTGTGTTGAGTATTGCCTCTACTGCACTGGGCGAAATTCCCGGAAATAATTTTAAAATAGCGATATTTTCATCCAGCTCTTTTAAAACCCGCAGTTTCTTAAAGTTGGGTTTCATGATAAGGTTGTGATAATATCTGATGTGGACCCCTACTTCCCCCAGCAAAGGATAGTTCCCCGAAACGAAGGCCTTGAAATTCTCGGCATTGAGTTTTGATGTACGGTTGGCCCGGTAGAGCTTGTTTTCAAAACAGATGGCGACCTCAGGAACCACAGGTGTATCCACCTCTTTTGCAGCAGCAATTTCAATCGAGTTGATGAAATTTTCACGGCCATCGGTGCGAACCATGCCGATGGGCAGTTGCGAACCGGTAAATATGACTGGTTTGTTCAGGTTTTCGAGCATGAAACTCAATGCTGAAGCGGTATAGGCCATGGTATCGGAGCCATGAAGCACCACAAACCCATCGTAATCTTCATATTTTTCTTCGATCACGGAGGCAAGGTGAATCCAGAAAGCCGGGTTCATGTTCGATGAATCGAGCAGTGGCTCAAAGGTGTAAAAATCGATGTTGCAGTTGAAATTTTCAAGAACCGGGAGATATTTGTACAGAATATCAAAAGTTAATGGTCTCAACGACATTGTTTTAGGATCCTGTACCATGCCGATAGTCCCACCGGTGTATATTACAAGAATGCTTGTTTTTCCTATCATAAGTCTGGTTCAATGTTCAAGGTTTCAGATTCATCGTGCAAAATTACAACTTAAAATCTGAGGCCCCTCCGAAAAATCATTCTTCGGAGGGGCTTCAAAGTATTTTTATCCGGCCAGACATCAAATTTTATTAATATTTGATCGGTCATAAAAGGATATAATCCGCATTAAAGCGCTATTTCTAAGAATTTTTCTGTTGAATATTCAAAACCAGTTTTATCTTTGTTCCGAAAGATACATCACTTGTTATTTCAATGGACCCATTCATTTCCTTCATTATCTGGTAGCAGATTGATAATCCGAGGCCGGTTCCCATACCTGTTTCTTTTGTAGTATAAAAAGGGAGCATGACATTATGGATGTCGTCATTACTGATGCCCATACCATTATCTGTAACTTCAACGATCAGAAACTGATTATCACAGGATGATTTAATCCCAACGATCATATCGGTGTATCCGGCCTCTTTGCTTTTCCTTTCAATCACCGCATCTTTGGCATTGATCAAAAGATTTATAATGACCTGTTCAAATCTATAAATATTTCCATTGACGGGGGGAACTTGTTTTTCGAGTTGACAATTCAGGCTTATTCCAAGAGGTTTAAACTGTTCAATGATCATCGAAACGGCATTTTCGATGCTGGCATTAATATTGAAGGTTGTTTGAACTAAATCATCGTGTTTTTCTGAAAATGCCCTGACATGATCGATGATGTTCCTGATGCGGGTTATATTTTCAAAAATCTTGTCTGATTTGGTTTTAAAAAAATCGATTTCTATTGTTTCGGTTTTGGCAGCTTCAAATAAAAGTTTATCCATGATCAAAGAAATGATATTCAATGGCTGGTTAATTTCATGTGCAATGCCTGAAGCCATTTCCCCAATGTTGGCCATACGGTCGGCATGAAACTGCAGGGCCTCAGTTTTTTTCCGACGGGAAATATCACGGATGGTTATCATGAATGATAAAGGTTCTCCTTGCTGATCTTGTATTAAAGTTGAGCTGATCTCGCCCAAGAATAAGGATTGGTTTTCTTTTTGGATTTTCAGTTCAATATTTTGTACCAGCCCCTCATTCGTTGTCTTTTCAATGATTGTTTTTATGATGTTTTGTTCACCATCCGGAATGAATTGTGAAAAATATTTGCCTACCATTTCATCCCTGGAACTGACACCAAATAATTGAATCCCGATTTCAGAAATATCGGTAATAACACCGTTTATATCGATCAAAAATACACCATCGGGAGAAGCATCCAGGGTTGTTCTGTATTTTTCTTCACTTATGATCATGGCCTGTTCTGCCATTTTGAGTTCAGTGATATCCTGATGGATTGAAATCCAGAGTTTGCCATGTTGCACATGTTCTAAAGAAGAAACAATCGCATTGCACCAGCAAATAATTCCATCTTTTCTGATATTTTTTATATTATCCTTCCAAACCCCATCGATATTGAGTTTGCGAGTGATTTCCATTGCTGCTTCCTCAGCATGTTTTTCGCTGGGAGCATAGATAATGCTGATATGTTTTCCAACAAGTTCCTCAGAATCATAGCCAAACATTTGATATGCTTTCCGGTTCGTGTAAACAATCACTCCGTCAATGGCGCGGACCAAAAAAATCCCCTCATCCATATTTTCCAGGATCTCGCCATACAGCCGAAGATCAACCTCAGCTTTCTTTATTGCGGTAATATCATGATTGACAGAGATATAACCAGACTGTTTATTGGCGCTATTTGTAATGATGGAAAGATATGAAATTACAGGAATACTAGTACCATCTCGCCGTTTCTGGGTCACCTCACCTTTCCAGTGCCCGCTTTCTGAAATTTTCCGGAGAATATCATTCAGATCGCCTCCGAGATAGTCATTGGTGATAAACAGGCTGAATGGCTGACCGATCACCTCGGAGGCTGTCCAACCGTATTGCTCTTCTGCCATTTTATTCCAGTATTGTATATTGAATTGCATATCTGTGGCAATGATGGCATCAGATACATTTTCAAGTAAATTGGCCTGATAACGGGTTCTTTCCTCATTATGATGGCGCAAAGTAATGTCGGTGTGTGTGCCGGACATCAGCAGCGGCTTACCTTCCTTATCCCACTCCTGAACTCTTCCTCTGTCGAGAATCCATATCCAATTACCGTTCTTATGCTTCATTCTTGCTTCGCACTCGTAATAGTCTGACACACCTTTGAAGTGCTTTTCCAACAATTCACCAGATACTTTTAAATCATCAGGATGAGAAAATTTAGTCCAAGTGTCAATACTTACCGGCGAAATTTCGTCCAAAGTATAGCCAATTATTTCTGCCCATCGCTCATTGAAAATAGTTTCTCCTGTCTGGATGTTCCATTCCCAGGTGCCGGCATGAGTAGCTTCGATTATGCTATTCATTCGCCAGTTCATAACCCGCAATGCCTTTTCAGCTTTTATGGTCCTGAATGCAGCATCAACCCTTGCCAGAAATTCTTTGTTTCTTAATGGCTTTAACAGATATCCATCTGCACCGGTATCCAATCCTTCGGCAATGATTTCGGACTGTGTTTTCATGCCGGAAATCAATAGAATATGAATCGTTGATAATCCGGGTTCACCCTTGATTATTTTACAAACCTCAATCCCACTGATATCGGGAAGCATTACATCGAGAAGGAGCAGGTCAGGTTTATCCCGGCGAATGGCCTGCAAACACCCCTGTCCGCTAACTGCCGTAAGAATGATATAATTTTGCCTGCGCAAAAGGCATTCGCTGATACGTAGCAGATCGGGATCATCATCGACTATCAGAATTTTACAAGCGCTGTTTCCATTGGGGATCATATACAGTAAATTGAAGGGTTGACAGTTTTTTTTAGTGTTGAAGGAGCTGTATTTTGCTCATATTCAGCCTCTAAAGGTACTGCCAAGCACAAGATTGTAAATACCATCACAGGCGGGACACAACCGGATGTTCACACTTGTATCTGATATTTCAGGTGAAACCTGATACAAAGTTACCTTTTATGTGCGATGTTATAACGTTTTATATATGGTATCCCCCAATCCGGATCCTTTACGGTGAACTTACCGGATCCGGATCACGGAAAGGAAAAGGATGTATTAAAATGTTGCAGCCAAAAATGTTCCTCTTGAAGTTGATTTCACAACCTTACTGCCTGACACAAAATATTATTATAGAACCAGGTACACGCCTGGCGGAACCAGCGCCTCTTTTTCTGCGGGTCAGGAACATACTTTTCATACACAGCGGGCCCCGGGAAGTACATTCACTTTTACCCTGGAATCCGATGAACACCTATATGACATGCAAGGAAATGTTTGGGAACTCCTCAACGACTGGTACGGTCAGAATTATTACAGCATCAGTCCTTACGATAACCCAAAAGGCCCCGAAACAGGATTTATCATGCCAGATGGCAAGTCCTACCGGGGGATGCGCGGTGGCAACTGGTACAACGGATATACCCTGAATGGCGTGAATGACGGTCATTCGAGGGTTTCTAACCGCAATCCTTCCTACTATCGCGGCCCCCAGGATCCGAACCATCCGTGGTATCATATCGGCTTCCGCATGGTAAGAAAATCTACTGGAACTGTGGGGTTGAATGATACGGGAAATTTGCAGCCAGAAACACTCAAACTGATGCAGAATTATCCCAATCCCTTCCACGGAAAAACAACCTTGAAATTTTATTTACCGCAAACATCATTTGTTACCATGCAAATAAAAAACACACTTGGGATGGAGGTGTCAAAACTTGTGAATGATGAAGAGTGCGAGGGTTGGCATACAGTGACCTGGGATGGCAGCAATTATGGCAGTGGGGTTTATTTCTGTACCCTTTCATCCGGACCAGATCATTCGACAATAAAGCTGATCCTGGTAAAATAAAATTAAGCCGGGATTCAGTTTCTTCCTTCATTCATGGAAGATGCTTCTGGATGAATGTGGCTAAAGCCGGAAGATGTCAATCATAACATAAACAGTTGGCTAAAGCCAACTGCAACAGATGGTGCATCCTGCAAATTTATTGCCGTCAGCTTCAGCTGACTGTCAACTGTATATCTATTGCCGTCAGCTTCAGCTGACGGTTACAAGGAAAAGTTATTGTATTCCGGGGCTTTAGCCACATTAAATTGTATCAGGAGTAACGATTTCCTCACCCAACCCCAAACAACCTCACCGCATTCCCGGTGGTTGTTTCGGCCACTTCTGCAAGTGAAACACGCTTGATCTCTGCAATTTTGTTGGCAATGATCGGAATATAAGCTGGTTCGTTCCGCTGACCCCGATGGGGGACCGGTGGAAGCCATGGGGCATCGGTTTCAAGCAAAAGGTGTTCGAGGGGGATGTGTTCGACAACAGTTTGCAATCCGGAATTTTTATAGGTTATCACTCCGCCGATGCCGAGCATAAACCCAAGAGCCACGGCCTTTTCAGCTTGTTCAATGTTTCCGCTGAAACAATGAAAAACACCCCGAAGATTTAGGTTATGGTTTGCTTCAATCATGGTCAGGGCAATATCCATCGAGTTCCGTGTGTGAATGACCAATGGAAGGTTATACTTTAAGGCAAGTTCAATTTGTTGCCGGAAAGCCATGCGTTGTTCCGTTTCGAAGGTTTTATCCCAGTAAAGGTCAATGCCCACTTCGCCAATGGCCCTGAATTGAAGACCCGGCTTTGAAAGGTAATCGGAAACGATGTTAAGCTCTTCCTGATAGTTCTCTTTCACCGAGGTTGGATGCAACCCCATCATGGGAAAACATATCTCCGGATATTTCCCAACAACATGCAGCATTTTATCATGATACTTCGAATCGATGGCAGGTAAAAAAAGATGCGACACGTTTTGCTCAATGGCGCGATGAATCATGGCATCACGGTCGTTATCGAACTCCTCGGCGTAGAGATGGGTGTGGGTGTCGGTGAAGACCATTTACGATTTGGGATTTACGATTTGGGATGTTTCGTGAAGCAGAAATTCGACGATCGGGGCTGGGTCGATTTCGTTCATGCATTTGAAATGCTTTTTCGGGCATTCTTCGAAACCTATTTTGCTGCATGGGCGGCATGAGAGATTTTTTACCTCTGCGATCAGGGATGCAGAACCGGAATTCCCGGGCAGATACGGATACATTCCGAAAGCCGGGATGGTGTTGCCCCAAACCGAGACGATGGGCTTGCCAAACGCAGCAGCGACATGCATCAGCCCGGTGTCGTTGGTTAACACGGCAGCCGCTTGCCGTATCAGCGAGGCCGACTGATTGAGGTTATACCGGCCGCATGAATTGAAAACATAGTTGCCTGTGAGGCTGGCAATATGTTCTCCGCGTGCCTGATCCTCCGGTCCGCCCAACAGGACTACCGGTCGTGAAAGCTTTTTACATACCCCGGCAACTTTTTCATCAGGGAAGATCTTCGTGTTGTGTTTTCCCCCGATCACCACTGCAATGAATCCCTGCTGATGGGAAGAAGGCAGCGTATCAGGTAAAACTTCATCTTCGGAAGGGATGAAATAATCGAGGCCAAGCCCGTCATTTTTAATTCCCAGGGGTTCAGCAGCCCTGAAATATCTGTCAGCAACATGGATATCGGGCAACAGGTTCATTTTGAAATGCACAGCCAGCCATTTGCGCGCATTCAGTTTTGGGAAAGATGCCGATTCCAGCTTTAACTGGCGTTTAACAAATGAGGAACGATAATTTTTGTGCAAATCAACAATGAAATCAATCTCCTGTGATTTTAACTGCGGGATGAGTTCCCTGAAATTATGATCGTACAGCCAGATTTTGTCGATATATGGATTTGCACGCAGGATTGGCCCATTCTCTATCTTGGTAAGAAAATGGATTTCGGTATGACGCAATTGCTTTTTAAGACAACGTACCACCGCACTGGTGAGAACGATGTCTCCAATTGAACTAAACCGTATCACCAGAATTTTTGTAAGCTTTTTCAAAAGTACCTCAATTTAATTCTTACCCGTTTACTCGCCCACTCGCCCACTTGCCCACTTGCCCACCTGCCCACTCGCCCACTCGCCCACTCGCCCACTTGTCCACTTGTCCACCCTCTACCGTATAAACGGATTATTCACCATCTCATACCCAATCGATGTCTCCGGTCCGTGTCCCGGTAATACAATGGTGTCACCCGGCAATGTAAAGAGTTTGGTTTTAATGCTGTTCATCAGTTGGTCGAAATCGCCTGATGGCAGATCCGTTCGTCCGATGGTATCTTTGAAAAGGACATCCCCGGTGATCACAAATCCCTGGGGTTCATTGTAAAAGCAAACACTTCCCTCCGCATGTCCCGGGGTGTAAAATACCTTCAGGGAAGAATTTCCCCAGCGGATGGTTTCGCCATCTTCCAGAAAACGCCTTGGCTCAGGCACCTGGTCTATTTCAAAACCGAAGTTTGATCCGATCTCTTTCAGGGTGTGGAAAAACAGCACCGAATTTTTATGGTATTCGGGGTTGATCCCGTAAACCCGGGCGATGAAATTATTTCCCAGAATATGGTCAATATGGCAATGGGTATTCAGGTTACGAACAAGTTTCAGGTTGTGTGCTGAAATAAAATTTGTGAACTCTTCCTCTTCTTCCTGTCCGTAAAAAGCAGCATCGGCCAGGATGCATTCACCGGTCTCATCATACAAAAGATAGGAGTTGACCTTAAAGTTGTTAAAGATAAATTTATGGATTTGTATCATCGGAATATTTTGTTAAACAAGTGCTGCAAAGGTACGAAAATGCGGCCTGATGAACGGCACGTTGAAAATAATCGTACCTTAGCGCCTCCATTTAATTTCCTTGTATAACTGGATATGGCGAAGGATACATGCGTGAACCGAGGATTTATAATCTGGACCACAGCGTGGATTATTCTGAGCTCCGTACTCATTTTTTCACCCACCGGCAGGGCACAGTTTTACAATGGTTCTCAACTTGTTTTTGGCAAAAGCAGGGTTCAGTACAACAATTTTTTATGGCTGAACTTCCGGTTCGATAAATTTGATACCTACTTTTACCTCAATGGCAAAGAGTTGGCGCAATATACCGCCGAGTATGCCGATAAACACATCAAGGAGATCGAACTCGACCTTCAGTCGAACCTGGAGGAAAAGGTCCAGTTCATTATTTTCAACAGCCTTTCCGATCTGAAACAAAGCAATATCGGCCTTTTTGGTGATTGGGATTATTATAACACCGGTGGGGTCACCCGGATCATTGGCGGCCGGGTACTTCTGTTTTTTGATGGAAATTATGAGCATTTCGACCAGCAGATACGCGCAGGAATTGCGCAGGTAATCCTGAATAACATGATTTACGGCACAGGCATAGGGGCACAAATAAAAAACAATGCCCTGTTTTCTGTTCCGGAGTGGTATCTGAATGGGCTTATTTCCTTTATTTCGCGCAAGTGGGACGCTGAAATCGAGAACCTGGTGAGGGATGCTATTCTGAACAGGAAGTATGAAAGGTTCAATGGACTCACCGGGGAGGAGGCTACTTATGCCGGCCACTCGTTGTGGAACTACATTGCGATGAAATATGGAGCCGCATCCATTCCCAACATTGTATACATGGCACGCCTCAGCCGCAACGTGGAGCGTGGATTTCAATATGTTGTCGGGGCAAGTTTTCCAACTGTCATCCAGGAATGGCTTGCTTTTTATAAGGATGTGTATACATCCCAGGAATCTGGCCGCACTCCGCCACAGGGTACGATGGTGAACAAACGGAACAAACCCGACCGGATTTATCACTCGATGAAAATCGGACCTGATGGCGATTTGATCGCTTATGCTACCCATCAGCTCGGAATTTACAAGGTATTCATTCACAATATGGAAACCGGTAAAAGCAAACGGATCTATCGTGGGGGGTTTCGTCTGGCCGATCGTCCCGATTACTCTTTCCCGCTGATAGCCTGGCACCCAAGTGGCCGTGTACTCGCTTTCCTCGTCGAACGAAAAGGGGAAATCTGGCTCTATTTCTATAATCGGGAAGATAAAACACTGGAACATCAGCTATTGGGGAATTTTCAAAAGGTGTTGGATTTATCTTATTCAGATGACGGATCGTTGCTGGTTTTTTCGGCGGTGATAAAGGGGCAGTCTGATATTTTCGTCTACAACCCAGCCTCCGGCTCACATGAACAGCTTACAAAGGATATTTATGATGACCTCAACCCACGGTTTATCAATCATTCCACCAACATTATTTTTTCATCCAACCGTGTAAACGATACCATTCGTTTTGATGAGCCGGTGAAGATTGAAAACCTGAAGTATACCAACGACCTTTTCCTCTACAACTACTCTTCGAAACGCAATGTACTTCAGCGGCTTACAAAAACATCGGATGCTAACGAAACACAGCCGCTCCCTTATGGGGATAACTATTTTTGTTTCCTGAGCGACCAGAGTGGCATCGTGAATCGTTACCTGGCCCGTTACGACAGCACCATTGCCTTTATCGACACCACCACTCATTATCGTTATTTCACCACAGCTTACCCGATTACCAATTATTCACGAAACATCCTCGAGCAGGATGTCTCGACCAAAGGAGCAAAATCAGGAGAGATCATTTATCTGAACCGCAATTTCAAAATGTATACCTCTGATCTGATCCTGCCAAAACATGTTGAGAAAGTTGAAATCCAGCCATCCTATTTCAAGGATCTGAAAACAAAAACCGCCGAAAAAGCAAAGGAACCCCCAAAGTCCGATAGTCTGCAACAACTGGATGGACCTTTTAAAACATCCGGGAAAAAACATTTCAGCGTGGTCAGGCAAAGTGAGGTTGTGAGCCAGATATTAACCAGGATCGATACGGCAAAATCGGGCAGGACCGTTTCAGGAGGCGGGGTACAGGCAGCAACAGATACCTCCCTGAACCGCTGGTGGACCCTTTACCAGGCCTTGCAAAAGAAAGATTTTCCCCAGACAACAAACCGTAAGGATTCGGTAAACAAGTATAAAACCGCCCGACAGTTAAATTACAATGTCGAATACTACATTGACCAGATGGTCACCCAAATTGATTTTACCTATCTCAACTTTGCCTATCAGCCATTTACAGGGAGTCAGTCACCGGTTTTTATCAATCCCGGTTTGAATGCCCTCTTTATGGTTGGGGTTACCGACCTTATGGAGGACTACCGCATCAGCGGAGGGGTACGCCTGAATGTGAACCTCATCAATAACGAGTATCTTTTCAGCTACGGGAATTATAAGCGTCGTCTCGACCACCAGATTGTTTTTCATCGCAAAGCGGTTGAAGAGGCTGGTTACTACTCCATTGTCCGGCATAAAATTCATGAATTATACTATGTGGCGACCTATCCTTTTACCCCGGTTCTGAATATCAAAGGAACAGCTGCCATTCGTTACGACCGTGCAGTTTTTCTTTCAACCGATCAGGTTAACCTCAAGGAACCCGATATCCATGATGTTTGGGGAAGCATCAAAGGTGAGTTGACGTACGACAATACCCGCAATCTTGGATTGAATCTTTACCAGGGAACCAGGTACAAGTTTTTTGGCGAATATTATCAGTTGCTGAACAGCAAGGGCAACAACCTGTTTGTGCTGGGCATGGATTTTCGCAATTACCAAAAGATACACCGGTCGCTGGTGTGGGCAAACAGGTTTGCTGCAAGTACTTCATTTGGCAATAACAAACTGCTTTATTACATGGGAGGTGTTGACAACTGGCTTTTCCCATCGTACAATATGACAACACCTGTAGCCTACGATCAGAACTATGCTTTCCAGACCCTTGCGACCAACATGAGGGGTTTTGCGCAGAACATACGGAATGGGAACAGCTTTTTCGTTTACAATACTGAATTACGGTGGCCGGTATTCCGGTATCTTTTTAATCGCCCGATCCGGTCCGATTTTATCAATAATTTCCAGCTTGTGGCCTTTGGGGATGTTGGAACTGCATGGACAGGAGTTTCCCCGTGGTCGGCAGATAACCAGTTGTTTACCCGGTATATTTACCGCAAACCGTTGTTTATAAAGGTTGAGATGCAAAAAGATCCGATCGTGGAAGGGTTTGGGTTTGGGGCACGTACCCGGTTATTTGGCTATTTTCTCCGCGGCGATCTTGCCTGGGGTGTTGAGGATGGCCGCATCCGCAAACCCATTTTCTATTTTTCACTCAGTCTCGATTTTTAACCATGAACTGTCCTGATCAGCGTATCATCGATTTCATCGGAGAACATCACATTTTATCCCTTGCCATCGCACGGGATAATGTGCCCTATTGCGCTACCTGTTATTATGCCTATCTAAAGGAACAAAACCAGTTTATTTTTTCCTCGGATTACGAAACCCGGCATATCCGCGATGTGGTGGAGGGAAAGAACTACAGGGTTGCCGGCACCATCGCCCTCGAAACAAAAATTGTCGGCAGGATCAGGGGCCTTCAGTTTACAGGGATTCTTGTCCCCACCCTTCATGACGGGGGTGCTGGTGATGATCACAACGGGGTTGCAGCGAACGCCCGCGCCCGCTACCTCAAACGGTTCCCCATCGCCCGCCTGATGCCTGAATTACATCTCTGGTCATTGACACCCGACTATATAAAAATGACCGATAACCGCCTTGGATTTGGGACAAAACTGATCTGGATGGCCGAAGAATTCCGGAAACCCGCCTGTGATGGGCTTTAGCTGAATTATCAAGTTATATGTTTTTTTAATTCAATGGTTTACCTGTGTCAGTTCCCTCAGTGTTAATAACTATATCGGACTACTCCCTTTGATCGTTGTATCTTGCCGGTTCAAATTTGCTCCCGACATTTTATTGGAAAGTTCGTAAGAACAATTAGTTAACAAAAACAAAACATAACAGCTAATCCTGTTCATGCATGGAAAAAAACACGGTTATAAACACGGAAACAGATCAGAAAACAAGCTATTACAATGAGGTACTGGCAAAAAGGATCCGTCCGAAAATTACGTATGAAGCATTCGAGATGAAAGAAAATAAAGCAGAGGAAAGTGCACGAAAAATTTATTCGTTTGCAGAAGTTATTGAAAAATCAACAGAATATTTCAAAGGCGACAGCCTGGCCGCCAATGTGTGGGCCAACAAATATGCCCTGAAAAATTCGGAAGGCCATTTGTTTGAATTGACACCCGACGATATGCACCGCCGGATAGCACGCGAAATTGCACGCATCGAAAAGAAATATCCCAATCCGATGAGCGAAGATGAACTCTTTGAACTCATGCGGAATTTTAAATACATTGTCCCACAAGGGAGCCCGATGGCCGGCATCGGCAATGATTTTCAGATTGGCTCGCTGTCAAACTGCTTTGTGATAGGCAACGAGGGTGCATCCGATTCCTATGGGGCCATCATGAAAACGGATGAAGAGCAGGTGCAGCTGATGAAACGCAGGGGTGGCGTGGGCCATGACTTGTCGCACATCCGCCCGAAATACAGTGAGGTGAAAAACAGCGCACTCACCTCCACAGGGATCGTTCCGTTCATGGAACGTTATTCCAACTCAACCCGCGAAGTTGCCCAGGAAGGCCGCAGAGGCGCGTTGATGCTCAGCATTTCGGTGGTACACCCCGATGCCGAACATTTTATCGATGCAAAGCTTGAAGCAGGAAAGGTAACCGGCGCCAACATTTCGGTAAAACTTACCGACGAATTTATGCAGGCCGTGGTGAATGATACCGAGTTTGTTCAACGGTTTCCGGTCGATTCAACCGACCCTTCCTTTAAAAAACCCATGAGAGCCCGTGAACTCTGGAATAAAATTGTTCACAATGCCTGGAAATCTGCCGAGCCGGGGATCCTTTTCTGGGATACCATTATCCGCGAATCCATCCCCGATTGTTACGCCGACCTGGGTTTCCGTACTGTTTCAACCAACCCGTGCGGTGAAATCCCACTATGTACTTATGACAGTTGCCGGTTACTGGCCATCAACCTGTTCAATTATGTTGATAAACCTTTTACCACTGATGCAAGTTTCGACTCCGGGCTATTTATAACCCATGTGCATAAAGCCCAACGGATCATGGACGACATCATCGACCTTGAACTTGAAAAAATTGACCGCATCCTGGCTAAAATTGAAAAAGACCCTGAGGGGGAAGAGGTTAAAGTCAGGGAAAGGAACATGTGGCTTAATATCAAGAAAAAAGCCATCCAGGGGCGCAGAACCGGGTTTGGAATCACTGCTGAAGGCGACATGCTTGCTGCGCTGGGCACCCGTTATGGTTCAGACGATGCCACTGATTTTTCATTGGAGGTACATAAAATACTGGCCATTGAAGCATACCGTTCATCAGTTACGATGGCCCGGGAGCGTGGCCCTTTTCCGATTTTCGATACCGAGCGTGAAAAGAATAACCCTTTTATTCAAAGGATGAAAGATGCGGCGCCTGATGTGTATTCAGATATGGCCATCTACGGGCGGCGCAACATCGCCATGCTCACCATCGCCCCAACCGGCTCGGTAAGTATCCTTACCCAAACCACATCGGGGCTCGAACCGGTTTTTGCCGTTCACTACAAACGCCGCCGCAAGGTGAACCCCAACGACAAAAATGTTAAAATCACCTTTAAAGATGAAGTAGGTGATACATGGGAAGAGTACAATGTATTCCATCATAATTTTGTAAAATGGATGATTGTCAACGGAATAAATGTTGATGAGGTAGCCAAAATGCCGGAAAAGGATCTGAAGAATATCATCAAGGATTCACCATTTTATAAAGCAACCGCCAACGATGTTGACTGGGTTGCCAAGGTGAAAATGCAGGGTGCCGTACAAAAATGGGTTGACCATTCGATCAGTGTCACCGTGAATGTGCCAAACGATGCCAAAGAGGAGATGATCAGCACCATCTACGAAACGGCATGGAAAGTAGGATGCAAGGGCATGACAGTTTATCGTGATGGTTCCCGTTCCGGAGTGCTCTTGAACAATGAGGGGAAGGATAAGAAAAAGAAAGACAAGGGAGACGAATTCGTTGAAACCAAAGCGCCGCACCGTCCCGACCGTTTGGAAGCTGAGATCGTTCGTTTTCAGAACGACCATGAAAAATGGATTGCAGTGGTTGGTATTTTGAATGGCCGCCCGTATGAGATTTTCACAGGGGTTGCCGAAGATTTTTGGATTCCCACCTGGGTGCAGAAAGGCTGGATTGTGAAAACCCGTCCCGATGGCGTTGGTTCCCGATACGACTTCCAGTTTGAAGATCGCCAGGGCTATAAAATCACCATCGAAGCGCTGTCACGCTCTTTTAACAAGGAATACTGGAACTATGCCAAACTGATCTCAGGTATATTACGGCATGGCATGCCGCTGCCGTTTGTGGTGAATATCATTTCCAAACTTCACTTCGAAGTTGATTCCATCAACACCTGGAAAAACGGGATTGAGCGTGCGCTCAAGAAATTCATCCCCGACGGAACCAAAGCTGCCGAACATGCCTGCCCCAAATGCAGCGACCTGAACGGGTTGGTTTACCAGGAAGGATGCCTGGTTTGCAAGAGTTGCGGTTTCTCAAAATGCGGATAGCAGCTAAAAATTCTTTTTGTGGTGATCAAAGGTGGTGTTGTCGCGTAAATGTTTGATCTT
Organism: uncultured Bacteroidales bacterium; assembly: GCA_903875045.1. Classification (GTDB taxonomy): domain Bacteria; phylum Bacteroidota; class Bacteroidia; order Bacteroidales; family FEN-979; genus CAIVAT01. The sequence continues at coordinate 3,127 of CAIQUS010000194.1, read as the reverse complement.
CATTGCGATCAGCACGAAGAATTCCAGTTGGTTTGTTCTGAACCAGGTAATTGCCGACTCCTTACCACAGCAGGCTTCTGCAAAGAATACCAGAAAAGGGTGTTTAAACTTCACCAGCCATGCATGTGCATCCATGTTCTCATCAATGGCTGCATCCAGGGCCGACAGGTGATAGAACTTATTCTGAAACAGCCATTCCGTCGCATCTTCGCTGCCCCTGATGGCATAAGCCAGTGCAGCAACTTCCGCGAAGCCGTTTTTCATGAGCCATTGTGATATTCCTTCGTTCCCGCCTACGGCTTCACCGAAAGCGATCCATATTTTTGCTGGGTAGTAGAGCGTTTTCACCAGAGATTCATTTTTTTACAAATTTACTCCAAAATTATGGAAAAGGGGCTCGTTCCTTCCGGTCAGTTAGTGTCGTTCATTCCACGATCATCTTCCGCGTAAATTTCTCTCCGTTTACAATCACCGTGATAAAATAAACACCGGCAGAAAGATGACGCACATCCACGGTGAATTGCTGCAATCCGGAATCCATGCTTCCTTTTTTCAGCGATAAAACCCGTTGCCCGATGAGATTGGTTATTTCCACCAGAACATTTGCCGGCTGATTCAGATTCAATGAAACCTTTGCCATATCAACCACCGGATTTGGGTAAATCAATAAAGATTCCGGTTCAATTTCGGTATTTTCAATGCCGACCGGGCATGGATCATACGGCCAACTGCTCAACCAAATTGAAAAATCACCCTGTACATAAGAAAAATCAGGAATGTATTTGAATGTCGCATCGAGCGTTGGGTCGGCAAACCATTGGGTACAGATGGGAAGGGTGAATTTGTTATTATCCGTGAAAACGATGGGAGATGTGCATTGCCAGTAGGCTTCCTTTGAAATGTCACTCAGAAGTGTAACATTGGTGGGCTGATCTGTGCCGTTAACAGAAGTTAATTTATTGGAGATGAGGTCATATCCCCGTGCATAAACTTCCGGACTCTGGTTGTTGATTTCACCATCAATGCGGGTATCATTCCAGGTGAAAAACATTTTATCTCCGGTTTTGTTTCTGGATACATAAACACGGTTATCGCTGGTATAAGTGGCCCAGGTGCCGCGGAAAGTCTTTAGATATCCCATGGGTACACCACGGATGTTGTTCGCATTACAAAAGGTAATATCAATTACATTGATCAGACTGTCAACCCCGGTAGTGATGGAATAACCACCGGGAGCATATCCAATGGCTACGCCGATGTGTACAAAGCCCCATTGGTCAACACTCAGCGAATGATCAAATGCTGTAGTATAGGGTATTTGATCACGGGTGGGATATGGAGGCGCGAAAAAGTTCTGGATAAAATAATCGCTGTATCGCTGTTTAATCGCATCAATGCCATTCGGGCCGTCAAGTTGCACCACGATTGGCGGGCTCCAGTTCAAACCGCCGTCAAAGGATCTTCTGAGCACCGGGTAATAACTGGAATCGTTGAGCGGGGTCGCGCCAGGATAGTTTGTTAAAACCGAAATCCACACAATATTGCCATCAGGTGAGACAGCTATTTTGCAATCGGATGCGGCAGCATCACCCACGCATGGAAATGCAAGCGTTTTAAAGGTGTAATCAAAATCTTTTGTAACAGTGTTCCAAACGCCTCTGCCATAGATGATGCTGTCCTGGTAGACAGGTGTACCCGATTCAACATTCATATCCCGGTCAACAATATGGGCAATACCGGTTTTGGAAATGGTAAAGCCATCGGGGATATAGGTATAGGGATGAGCATTGTACCATCGCAGGTGTTTGGTGGTATCGGCATGGTCGGCCAGGTTGGCGGTGCCGAAACTGTAGCCGCCAAAGCCGCTCACTGCCAGGTTGGCGAAATTCGGGGCAAAATAGGCCAGGTATGCATTAGCAAGCGAAGTATTCCCGGCCGGGTTGTATATGGCAGCCGAAGGATACCGGCTGGCATCATAATAATAGGGTGAAGCGGCCATGGTGGCTGAATGAACCTGGATCTGGGAGGTCCAGTCACTTTGGGTCAGTCCCATATTGAGGCCAAGGTCCATGCCCAGGTAACCCGACAAACTTGGTGGCGTGGCTCCGGGTCCCATCCGGTGGAAGTTGGCTACCACATTCAAATCATCGTCGGCCCAGAGCATGGTTCGGGTTCCGCCGGAATATCCCAGCACATTGGCCGAAGTTCCCAGGTCGAGCACGGTTATGATATTAGAATTGTCGCCGCTTTTCAACCCCCGGTGTCTGGATACGACAGGCGAAACACTGACCTTTTCAACAGGTTCCCTCGTAACAGCCTGTTCCATCCGGCAGTTCCGGGTGTAGATGTTTTTATTAACCTGGGGCCGTTGCGCCACAGCAGAAAAACCAATCAGGCATGACAGGGAAAAGATTAAAATGTTTTTCATGGGGTTTGGGTTGGGTGTTAAGGTGCAATCTTCCTGCCTTGACAATTCTGACAATAAAGATAGTCAAAATACATTTGTCGTTGTCTGATAAGATGTTTTATGTATTTTTGTAGGAAAGACAGCAGAATATGGTAACTTTCAGTGTAACTATTGATGAGGAGTCGCATAAGGACTTATTTCTCCGGATCATGGAAGAGTTGAAATTTGTCGTTTCAGTAACCCCGGAAGGTAATACGGCACCAATGAAAACATTTGATTTTGCATTGCCGGGACGGGAGGCAACTGATGAGGAACTTGAAAGGCTGATGGTCATTGCTGAAAAATCGGAAACCTACACACCACAAAAGTCAAAAGAACTGAATGAAAGGCGATTTAATCAATGGCAGAAAAAAAGCAAGTAATCTATTCAAGGGTTGCCCATGAACAGATACTGGCGATCATGCTATTTATTGCTGATCTTGCTGTTATACATTCGAGCAGAATTATATAATTGGTCCCATCTGGAATACTTTTGCTCTTTGCATTGTGACCTAATCCATCAAACATCTAGCCGTAAACGCATTCCCCCTTGCAGCCTCATACCTTGATACACTCGGATTATACTCATTAAGTCCCCTTGCCACAGCCTGCCTGACACCTGAAGATGTCGAAGTCCAGTACATCGCCCCGGCGGAAAGCCCGGTGGTAAAAGCCCAGGTG
>CAIQUS010000193.1 GCA_903875045.1 uncultured Bacteroidales bacterium | reverse complement strand
GGCCATGCTTCGGTTGATGCCGTTTGGGGTGGCTGTCCAATACATGCTACCGATCAGCGTTCCGGAGGTAAAGTTCCAACTGTTGTTAAGGTAGAAAATTCCTTTGGTCAGCGCCATGAATCCCGGATTGAGGAAAGCATCTTTAATGAAACTTCCAGCCACACCGTCAACCGGAGGAGTAATGCCTGAGGTTATTGCATTGATCATTGATTGCCATTCAGTTTCAGTAGGAACATGCCATTCGGGAGGGCATAAACCCTGGCTGGCCGATGTGGATGAATAAGCCATTAATTCATCCCATTGATAAAGACCACCATAGGAGGTACAGGTTGCATCGGCGGCGAGACAATATTTTTCGGGAATGCAGTTATCGGTTTGTGATTGCGAAGCAGGGGAGAGGATCGTTCCGTATGAAAGGTTTTCTTTCATCCAGCACTTTCCACCGATCACCGAGGTTTTATATTTTTTTCCATCCCTTACGTCAGTAAGGTCGCCGTTGCATATAAATGAAGTGTTTACGACACTGATGGTAACGGATGCGGCAGCAGCAGCGCAGCCAAAATTGTTGGTAAAGGTATATACAATGGGATATGCCCCGGGGCTTGCCCCGAAAGGATCAAATTCGAAATTTCCTGATACAGCATTGAAACTGACCCTGTTTCCGGAATAAACACCCTGGGCCGGCAGATACGGGGCACCTCCGCGCAGGGTGAATTTTTTGGCATTCGGGGTGGTTGTTAGATCAAAACAGGCGGAAAATGAAGGCGTTGGTGTAGGGTGTACCGTTACCGGATATGTTGAACTGGTAGAGCAGCCTGTGAGATTCCTGGTGGCAGTCAGAGCCACAATGAAACTGCCGGATACTGTCCAGTCGATGGTGATGGAGGAGGTTCCCTGCCCCACGATTACGCCACTAGCCGGAGGAATGATTGACCAGGCAAAGGTACATGCAGGATCAGCCTGGGTATGGTAAATATGTGATTGTGATTGACATGCAGGTCCTGGCCCTTCAGAAATGGTAGAAACCGGCAGGGGATTTACCGTCACGGCAAGATTTTTGGCAGGAAATCCTGGGCAGCCCAGCCCATTGATGTAATTGACCTGAATCCAATGGGAACCAGGCGTAGTCCATGTAACAGTGGCGGTGTTGGTTGTAGCGGTTCCCCCTGAGGAGATCGACCCTCCGGCAATGGTCCAGTCATAATTGGACATTCCAGGCTCGGTCAGATAGAGATTTCCAGCAGATCCTTCGCAAACCACAACCTGGCCTGTAAGTGTGGGAATTGGCCGTTGTTGTAAAATCACGGAATAAACTGCAGAAGTTTTCGGGCATCCGGTCGAATTGATCGTTTCTGTAACAGTCAGCGTTCCGGGTGAAGCGGTATAAGGGCCCCATGTTACTGTTGCTGTGTTTGTGTTGCCGTTTACAACGGATGAAGCGCCGGTAACATTCCATGAATAGGAATTCCCGGGAACATTGGGTGTTGTATATATAAGGTTGGGTTGAAGTTCACAAACGGTTGTCGGGGAAGTACTGCTGATGGAAGGTGCCGGGAGCGGATTGACAAAAATGGTTGAGTAAGAATCGCCACCGGTACAGTTAAAACTCATACTGCCCTGATAAGTTGGGGTGACCTTGTATTTCACATGGCCTTGCACCGTGCCGGT
>CAIQUS010000192.1 GCA_903875045.1 uncultured Bacteroidales bacterium | reverse complement strand
CTGATTAATGCGCATTTTCCATCAGCGGGCCCGGGACTGAAAATTAATGTTTGTGTTTGGGGGAAACCCGCCAGGGTCAACGAAAGAAAAAGCAGTGCAGAAAGCAGAATTCGTTTCAAAGTTCAGATTCTCAGTTTCAAAGATACCAAGAAATTGTTTTGATTTGCTGAAAAGAACTTTGTTGTTGAAAGTAACAATTATATCTGTACGGAGATCAGTTATATGACTGGATATTAATTTGTATATTTATGATTATCAGCCAAATAATTCATAACTGGTAAGACTTCCCGCTCATGTGGGCTATGCAGAGGGGTTGAGAGTGGAAAAAAGTTAAAGGACGAAAACAGCACATAATCACGGACACTTTCAGGTTACATTTTTTGTAACTGTATTTAGCTATCGGAGGAGGTTGTCAAGCAGGAATTGGAATACCGGAAAATTCTCCATTCGCTGCTTCACGCTCATGGCGCACATCAATTTTTAAGGCACCGCACATTGAACGCATCACTCTTCAACGCATCGTACCTTGAAACACTCGGATTATAATCGTTGATCCCTCTTGCCGCCGCCCGGTTGGTACTGATGTTGACTGAAGTCCAGTACATCGACCCGGCATAGAACCCGCCGGAATAGGCCCAAATGTTATTTTGGTAATAAAGGCCCAGCTGATGAGAACTAAAACCATTCACCAGCCATTTATCTTTCAGCCAGCCTCCTGCCATTCCCTGCCCGAAATATTGGTCCAGCAATACGTCCCACTCCGCCAGGTCGGGTATGTGCCATCCGGGAGGACAAAGGCCCCTGGAACCGGAAGTGGTTGAGTAGTTCATGAGCTCGTCCCACTGATAGAATATTGAATATTGATCAACGAATGTTGAATTATGAAGGTATTTTTCTGCTACGCAGTTGTCGGTTTGCGGAACTAAATCCGAAATCGTAAATCCGAATTCCAAATTCTCTGCCATCCAGCATTGGCTACCAATCAGTACTGTTGCATAAACCTTGTTGTCGCGGATATCGACAAGCTGGTTCCCGCAAGTAAATGTTGATGCCGGTGTTACCAGGATGGTTTTGGTTTTTGATGCCATACAGGTATAGACATTCGTATAACTGTAAGTGATGGTTTTCAGTCCTGTTCCGGCATCCGACGGTGTAAATACCCCTGTGAAGGAATTGACCCCCGGACCACTGAACTGGCCTCCTGCCGGGAGACCGCCTTTGAGTTGGTATGGCACGGCGCTTAAAGTCGTCACCGTATCGAAACAGGGTGTAAACGTGATCACAGGCACCGGATGTTCAATCATCACAATGGCAGGCGATGTGGCAGGGTTACCCGTCGTGCATGCTTCAGAGGAGGTCATAACACAGGAAACGACGTCTCCATCAGCGGGAACCCTCAAATATATCCCCTGATTGGGGCCTCCTGCAATTCCGTTGACATACCACTGATAGCCAGGCCCGGTCCCACCGTTGATGGGAGCAGCCGAAAAAGTCACCGTACTTCCTGCACAAAATGGATTGGATGAGGCAGCAATGGTGAGGCTGACCGGGAGTAATGGGTGAACTGTCATCACCACGGGCGCACTGGTCACAGGATTCACAAGTGTACAGGTCTCAGATGATGTGAGTGTAAAGGTTACCTCATCTCCATTTGCAGGGATATACGAAAACGTGTTGCTGTTGCCCCCGGAAGCGATGCTGTTCACATACCATTGATAAAGCGGGGAACCGCCAGGATTGACCGGAAAAGCAGTAAAAGTTACAGAGGTCCCGGCACATACCGGATTTGCTGAGGCTGTGATGGTCACAGAAACAGGCAAATTCTGGTTCACGGTCATGCAAATTTGGTTTGACGTGGCCGGATTTCCGGTCGGGCAACTGGTGCTAGAATTCAGACTACAGGTGATGCAGTCGCCATCTACGGGAATATATGTAAACGTGTTGCTGTTGCCCCCGGAAGGGCTGCCGTTCACATACCATTGATACACAGGGGAACCACCCGGGTTGACCGGGAAAGCAGTAAAAGTCACAGAGGTCCCGGCACATACCGGATTTGCTGATGCTGTGATGGTGATGGAAACAGGCAAATTCTGGTTCACGGTCATGCAGACCTGGT
>CAIQUS010000191.1 GCA_903875045.1 uncultured Bacteroidales bacterium | reverse complement strand
TTATCGCAGGACTGGAGAAGTGGTTCAATTGCAGCTTTCATGTTGATACCCGGCAACGGGTTATCCGGATTGTGGGCAACAAAGAGGTGTTGCTTCGCTCGGATATTGTAGAGTTTTCAAAGAATATCCTTTCGCTCATCCAGGAGATCCCCGAACAGATCACTGGGTTCCGTTTCCTGCTGGGACCTGATGCAGGTGATATGGCATACCAGGCACAACTGGATGCTGAAAAAGGGATTACGGAAATGATCAAGGGCGCTGTTCAGCATTTTTCCGATATCCCTCCGTATCCATTTACCTGGCTTGGAGACATCTATTATATCGTGGATACAAATACTTGGTGGCAGTTGGCTGTAAATCCCTATACATTTCTGATTGAATGGCAACAACTGCCCAGCGGGCCGATGCTCACCGATAAGTTCTTTTACAAATGGGGTGATGAGAAAAACAAGTTCGAAACGATTTTCTCCTCCTTGCCGGATAAATACATTTCGGTAAACTGCGGAAACCTGGGGGCAGATTACCAGAAAATTACACCTCGATTGTTTTGGGTGGGGATGGCTGGTGGATGGGGAACGCCTGTGCGGCTCCGGGGTTTTGCCAACAACAGCAATTTTTCATTGCGATACCCAGGTCCCAACGGCTTATTCAATCTCTATTGGAAGGACTGGGTAAACTGGATCATGGATGACAGAAAGAGTGTGAAGATCGAAAAACAAATGGATTTCATAGAGTTGAAAACTCTCGATTTTACCAAGCGATACCGGATAAACGGGATCAATTACCTGATCAGTGAAATTTCCGTCACCCTGAACAAAGCCTCTATTAAATCCGCTCAGCTCAAGTGCTTCATGGCCCCCTGATACTGTCCTTTATTTCCGTGTGATCTCATGGTACTATTGCACCATGATCGATATCACGGAGTCGCCCAACTTCATTTCATTTGCCGGGAATCCTGTCATTTACGAAGCTTGCTCGGATAGTTATCTTATCTCACTTGGCAGCCGTGCATCCTTTGAACTGGTGGTATCAGCAGTTGATACTTCAATTGGCCATTCCTTCAAACTTCAATTTGCGGGTAAAACCCTGGAATTTAAAACTGCCGGGCTTACCGACTTTGACGGCCTGTTATTTGAAGTGGGTTCTTTCGGCCAGACTTTCAATGACTTTGCAAACAGTATTTATCAGTGTTTCCTTGAGAATTACGACATTCAAAAATATTTCAACGTAACTCTTGATGGTCCGGGAACGAGCAACAGGAAGATCCACCTTCAGGCGAAACAATCCGGAACTGATGGCTCTATTGTTTTCTCAAATGTCAACGTTATCGGGGTAGGGCAGGGGGCTAATACTCCCAGAACCGATGATCAGTACCAGGATTACTTTGGTATCCTGTGCCTGGTGCGCGATTCTGTTAATAATCCGATAGGGGAGGACATCAAACCCGCCGATTTCATCGGTTGTGCAAGGTTTGATATATCGGATTATATCCAGTCAAAGTTTACCGCTTGGGAAATGCAACGTTTTGAATTCCCCGAACTGACAGGTAATTTCAAATCTCACGGATGGGATTACCTTCTCAAATACCGGGTTTCGTTTGCCGAAAGCATTGCCGGCAATGTCAAAGGCTTGCAGTCGAACGGTTGGAAATATGCTTTGGCCGGCGGCCTAAACCATGAATTGCTCACTTCACTGAATGAGAAATACCTGGAATACTTCTCCATTGCAGCAAATAAGCAGAAATTTCTTTCCTGGCTTCCCACGACAAAGTATTCAAGAACAGGAGTAATCGAAAAGTTGTTTTTCCTGTTCCAGGAAAACCCGTCAGCCATTCAATACCGAATGGTTGTGATCGTCAATTTCACCGATGGTTCCCACAAGGTGATCAATGCAACCCCTCAGGTAGTCTTTCCTGCCTTTACAGTGATGGAATTCAAGGTTGGGTTTGATCATCTTGACCTGGTGAATGCCCAGCCCGGCAAAGTTGTCCGGTCATGGGAAGTGTTCTTTATGGACAGCAATGACGACTATCTTTCTGAACGCCGGGTTTTCTATAACGATACCCGGGTTTTTGAGAATGAAAAAGTCTTTTTTTACCGCAACTCTTTTTCGGCCTATGATACTTTCAGGTTTCTAGGGAAGTCCGAACTCAACCTGGAATATGAACGCTTGTTCGGTTCCATTGTCAGGGAAGAAAAATACTCCTTCTTCAATGCTCCCGCCAAACAGTTCAGCACCAAAGAGACGGAAATCTGCAAAGCCAATTCCGGGTGGATATCCCTTGAAGAAAAGAATTGCCTCAGGGAACTTCTATTATCCCTTGAGGCATATGAACAGATCGGTAAAGAACTGTTCCAGATCGTAGTCAAATCTGCAAAAATTACTCCATTTCTAAAAGACGGAGAATACCTGTACAACCTCGAAATCGAGTATGAACGCTCGTATCAGAACTCCTTCTTTTCGGTTCATGTTCCGGAAAGCTCAGCCAATCCGGTCATTCTTCTCCAGCCGCTGACCTGGGATAACATGGAGGTCAGCTTTGACGACATGGAAATAACATTTGACCAGATAGAATATTAACTATGGCAAGACAAGAAATAAATCTCGGGATTGTACCGGGCGACAAAAGGGGTGACAAACTGCGTGTTGGTGGTAAGAAAATCAATGAAAACTTCACTGAATTATACAACAGTCTGCCCAACAGCCAGTCTTCACCCGTCATTGCTGGAAAGCATGTAATTACTGAAGATGAAAGCAACCGCCTGACAGAGATTCATGTGATCATCCCGGCTTCGGGATCCGGTAAGATCATTGATCTGATTTCTCTTGTTGCCCGGATCACGCCGACACCGCCACCTATTGGAGGATTGAACATTTATCCTAACCAGACGCTGAATGTAACCACGGATGGCGATACTGAAACGCAGGATTGGGGATATTTCCCGTCACTATTTCTTATGTCTCAGTCGATGGAAATTCAGCGAATGACTCCTGTGTTTTCGACACAGTTGTTTACCAACACCCCACTTTATGTTTGCCTTTCTGGTGGTGAGAACCCACAATCCGGAAGTGCGCAAATCGAGCTTTTCTTTCTCTACCGGATCATTGACCCGGCAGCATCAGGAACCCCAGGTGGTGGTAGCTCAACACTTCAGGTTGTTCAGTCTTTTGTCAACCAGAGCGAGATCACAATCGCTCATAACCTTCAAAAGTATCCCACGGTTTTAGTGGTAGATACCACCGGTCGGGAACTGATCTCGGAAATTACTCATGAATCAACTGATCAGATGGTGATCCGGCTGAATCCCCCGGCAAGCGGAAAAATAATTTATAGTTAACCTTTTTACAAACCTTAAAATCACAACCATGGCAAAAAAAGTATTGGTCCCGTTGGACTTCAACAAAAACGAATTGCAGAATGCTGTAATTCAAAACCTGGCATCGGCCCCGGCAAGCCCGATAAAAGGCCAGAAGTATTTCGACACGACTGACAATTATGAGAAGTACTGGAATGGAACGGTCTGGGTAAAGTGCGTTGATCCAACGGCGATAGACCACAATTCCCTGCTTAACCGTGGCACAAATACTCATGCCGCGATTGATTCCCATCTTGCATCGACTTCCAATCCCCATGCCACAACCAAAGCTCAGGTAGGTTTGACCAATGTCGATGATATCAAGCAGATGCCTTTGGCGTACCTTGATGTTGATGGTAACCTGGCGGCTAATTCTGATGTCAAAGTGGCCAGTCAGAAGGCGACCAAGACCTACGTTGACGGTCAGGTTGCTGCTATTCAGGGGCAAATCACTGCCGGGATGGTTTACAAAGGCACCTTCGATGGTAGCCAGACTATTGCAGCCCAGGGGATCACGACCATTCAAAAAGGGTGGTTCTGGAAAGTGACTGTTGCCGGCACGACTTCCGGGGTGAGCACGCCATCCGGTCCCGGAGTGAGCGTGGGTGATATGGTAATTGCAAATGTTACCAAAGGTTCTGCCATTGTAGCCGCGGACTTCGACGGGGTTGATAACACTGAATCCTCTGATCTCGTAAAGCTGGCTGCGGTCCAGACACTGACCAACAAGTCCATCGATGCTGATAACAATACGATCAGCAATCTTGAAACCGATAATTTCAAGTCAGGTGTCATTGATACTGATGGAACCCTTTCTGCAAACAGTGATACCAGGCTTGCAACCCAGAAGGCTACGAAGACTTATGTTGATGGTAAAACCTCCGGTCGTACTAAGAAATACGTCGGAGCGATTACCGGTGTTGCAACGCAGACCATTGCAGCGGCTACCCATGGATGCACAGCAGACGTGGTTGTGGTGGTTTATGAAACCATTTCCACAACCCGTTATTCAGTCGAAGTAGACATCAACGTGAACGCTGCCGGTGATGTAACATGGACATCTGCTACTGCAATCACCGGTCAGATCGTAATTGTCGGATAATCTCGAAATTTAAAAGCTTTTATGCCTTCATTTAAGTCCAATCTGGACATTCAACAAAATCAACTTCTCAACGCTGTCCTGCATAATCTACCGGATTTACCCCAAAATCCGGTAGAAGGACAGTTGTATTACAATTCCGGGAAGTTCACAGCCTATCTGTGGAACGGCAGTAATTGGATTCCATGGGGAGAAACCGGAGGTGGCGGCCAGGTTCAGCAGGTAAAACAATACATGCTGAATATCCCGAATCCTTCGAGCAAATCAGCAATGGTCTTTGTGAGATTATATGAGGACCAGACAGTAGTGAGGATTGATTCTCATTTCAGCAATGAATCGAGAGTGGATTTCAATATTGAGTGCAGAACCGGGGTAAATGATCAGGGACTTCTCTTAACCCAACAGCCAATGCAGGCGGCCTATACAGGAACAGAAACAACCATCTTTTCATTCTCATCTCTGTCACAAGACAACTGGCTATATTTTAGCCTGGCTGCAGGGAATGGTGCAATCGGAATTCCTTTGAATGGTGATGAAGCAGCAACTGCTATTGAAGGTCAGCCGGCAGAAGCTCCTGTAGATGGAGAAATTCTTGGCTTGTTGACGATAACCATAACATGTATTATTAGTTAACATTCTGTTTTACAAATAATAAATGCTATACTTTTAAACCTTTTGTCGAACTATATGGATTCCATTACCAAGGATTAATTGTTCCGTGGATGATACATTATTATAGTGTCTCTGAGATGCTCTTTGTTCATATGAGTATAGATTTCCGTTGTGACTATGGAAGCATGACCCAGCATTTCTTGAATTGCACGCAGATCAGCGCCACCTTCTAAAAGGTGTGATGCAAAGGAATGTCTTAAAGTGTGAGGACCGATCGGTTTTCTTATCCCAGCCAGAACTGCAAGTTGTTGAACGATAGTAAATACCATTTCCCGGGAGAGACGAGAACCACGCCTGTTAAGGAATACAAAATTATCCTGTCCTTTTCTTATGGTTAATTGTGGCCGGTTAAATCGCATATATCTGTTAACTTCGTTCATTGCAACTGATCCAATGGGTACTATCCTTTCTTTGTCACCTTTGCCGGTTACTTTAATATAGCCTTCACGAAAGAACAATTCAGAAATTTTCAAATTAACCAGTTCTGAAACCCGAAGTCCGCATCCATAAAGCGTTTCGACCATTGCTTTGTTTCTTAAGCCTTCCGGGGTATTGAGGTCAATGTTTCTTATCATTCTGTCAATTTCTGTAACACTGAGCATTACCGGCAATCGAAATCCCAATACTGGCAAATCTATCATCAAACTAACATTCTGCTTTACAACACCTTCCGTCCATAAATAATGATAAAACGACCTTATTCCGTGCATTATCTTAACCTGAGTCCGAGCAGCAATTCCTTCCTGGTTAATCCAGACTAAGAACCCCCGCAGATGTTCAACTTCAACTTTCTCTGGAGGCATAATCAGATTTTCCATGTCAAGATAATTCCTCAACTTCCAGACAGAATGAGAATAGACTTCCACAGTTCTGCTTGATAGTGATCTTTCAAGCTTCATAAATCCTACAAAACCTTTCAAATAGGGGTTCCAATTATTCATAATTTCAATTTGCTGATATTGATTTTCCGTTTACAGGACCAGTACGCATTTCAACATTTCCTTCACCCTGACCAAGGCTTTTAAGATCATTTCTGACATATCCAACACGGTCCCTGAAGACCTGCAACATTCGTACTTCTACGTAGTGTTTACAGTATTTTTCAATCTTTTGAAGGTCGGCCAAAATTTCATCAAGGCTATCCAGTGAAGAAAATAAATGTCTGAATACCATATGATTACCATTTGGGAAGTGACCACGGGTTGTAGCCAGGTCTAAGCAACGGTCAATGGATGAAAATGCACTCACAATTGCTCTTTCAATTGCCGAGTGATCCGGGAAGTTTGTTACATAAAACCAAACTTTACGATAGTGGGAGTAAGTCTCTATAAGGATTTGATTGAGCGTTACAAGCTTATAATTTAACTCCAAATTTATTTTCACCATAAAATCGGTTGCCAACCGGTCATTTGACCAACCGGCAATTACGCCATTACCCAGGGCGATGCTAAAACAGTTCCGTTCTTTTAAGAAGCTGTTGCTTTCTGGGATCTCAATATGGGTAAGTGTTATTTTTCTCATTCTAGCTACTAATATAATTGTTAATACTTTGTATATCTGTCATATATCTCAAATTCGTGCAAACACGCGCGAGTTTGCATGTTCGTATGTTGTTCGTTCTCTGTTCGTTGTACATCATTTATGTTGATTTTGCTATTTTTGTTATCCATAATTGACCTTTTTTGGTCATTTTCAAAAATCATAATGGACTAATTATCAAATATATGCACTTTTCAAATTGTCTTATAATTAATATTATGTTAAATAGAAAAATTAAATAAAAACAGGAGAAACGCCTATCCTGCTTTTCTCCTGTTACAAACTTCGGTTTCCTATTTCTTTTGAATGGCGTTGATTCTTTCCTGAATAGCCTTCTTCTTCTCCGGCATGCTCAGCTGCGTGTAAATCTGCCGCAGAGCATTCAGCGAATTGAGATCTGTCGGTTGTAATTCAATAGATTTCTCAAAATACTTCATTGCTTTGGTAAGATATACCTCCGCCTCCTTTTTAAATTTGTCATAATCAGCAGTAGCATCTGGTGGCAGATTATTGGCCTTCAATAAAATGTCGATCGATTTGTTAAGATTAAGCGCGCCAAGATTGAAAAGTGCATCCAAATAGTCAGGTTTTAACTGCAATGCTCTGCCGTATGCCTTTTCAGCGTTTTTGTAAGCTTCTTCCCTTTGTACCACCGATTTGCTGGTATCATTGGTAATGTTATCATACAATGTCCCTAAAGCGAATGGAATTGAATAATTGGCCGTATCCTTATTCATGGCAATAACCAAATTGCTCATTGCCTTATCAACAATGTTGTAATTAAGATAAATATTAATCTCACTATTGAATAAAACCATGTCATTCGGATATTCCTTTAACCCCATTCTTGTGTATTTGAAAGCATTTGCTGAATCCTTCTCCCTCAGATAAATATCAGATAAAGAACTATATAAACTCGGTGATTTATAATTTCCTTTAAGTAATCTCAGATAAAAACCTTTACCTGCATCTTTATCATTGGCTAACCCGGCACACATTGCAGCATATTGTAAACTCAGTGTATCGAAAATATTGATTGCTTCAAGAACATCAGCTGATTTTCCAAAGTTTGTCATAGCCTCTTTGTAGTTCTTAATGTTGTATTTTGCAACTGCAGTATCAAAAATAGTTCTGTACTTTTTATCTAATTCAAATAAAATTTTATCATAATATTCCTTTTTAGGATCAAACTGGACACAAGTTTTATACGACTCCAGTGATTTCGAAAATGCATCGGCATCCAGTTTGGAATATTTCTCATCTGTGGAATTGGCAATGGCCAGGTATACATTCCCCCTGATCCACCAGGCCTTTGCATCCTGCGCGGTGCTGGGATCCAAAACACACGCATTGATTGCTTCAAGCGCTTTATCCAATTTACCATCTTTTAGATAATTAGATGCAGTTTGCCGAACATTTTTCTGTCCAAATGAGATGGTAATGGAAGCCACCAGTACCAAAAGTAATGCGATTTTTTTCATCGATTTGATTATTAAGATGATACTTTTAGATTGAATTTAGCCCGCAAAGATAAAAAATACTGGCTGACTATATGCTACTTAGGTACAATTAATTTTAGTTTTCGGCATCATCTGTTTTATCATTCACAATTGATTGGTCTTGTTGATCAATGCCAAATTCTCCGGTATTTTCAAAACTTTCCTCGACACCCTCTTCCGTTTCCACTGTATCCGGAGTTACCTCCACATCAACTTTCGCTACGGCAGCAATAGAATCACCTTCATCAATTTTGATCAGTCTGACTCCCTGCGTGGCACGGCCCATCACCCTGAGATTGGCCACAGCCATCCGGATGATCACGCCTGAACGGTTAATGATCATGAGATCATCACTGTCTGTTACATCTTTCACGGCAATTACCTCTCCGGTTTTATCTGTAATGTTCAAGGTTTTCACCCCTTTGCCACCCCGATTGGTAATGCGGTAGTCATCTAGATCTGATCGTTTTCCATATCCGTTCTCCGAAACAACAAGCACTTCACACTTTTTATCCAACGGAATACAAATCATTCCAATAACCTCATCGTTGGTACCTGAAAATGAAATGCCCCTGACGCCGGCTGCATTTCGGCCCATCGGACGAACAGTTTTTTCGTTGAACCTGATGGCACGACCCGATTTTAAGGCCATCACAACTTCATCTGTTCCCTGTGTGAGCTTTGCTTCAAGCAATTGGTCACCTTCGTTGATGGTAATGGCATTGATGCCGTTTTGCCTTGGTCGTGAATAAGCTTCAAGGGAAGTCTTTTTGATGGTACCCTTCTTTGTGGCAAGGATGATGAAATTGGAAGAAATATAATCCTCGTCTTTCAGGTTCTTCACATTGATAAAGGCCCTCACCTTGTCATCCGGTTCAATATTTACGAGGTTTTGGATGGCCCTGCCTTTGGAAGTTTTTCCCCCTTCCGGAATTTCATAAACCCTGAGCCAGAAGCACTTACCTTTCTCGGTAAAGAAAAGGAGATAATTATGGTTTGTTGCTACAAAAAGATGCTCCAGAAAATCTTCATCACGGATTTCTGACCCTTTAACCCCTCGCCCTCCCCTGTTTTGTACGCGATATTCGGTGAGCGGTGTACGTTTGATATATCCCATGTGAGAAATGGTGATGACGACATTTTCATCCGGAATCGTATCTTCAATCCTGAAGTCAGAAGCTGCATAAACGATTTGAGAACGGGGCTCATCACCAAATTTCTCTTTGATTTCACGCAACTCATCTTTGATGATATCCATCCGCTTTGACTCATCCGCCAGGATACTGTTCAGAAAATCAATCAGTTTCATCAATTCAGCATACTCTGCCTTGATTTTATCACGTTCCAGTCCGGTTAACCTTTGCAAGCGCATATCCAGAATAGCTTTTGCCTGGATTTCACTCAATCCGAAACTCTCCATTAATCCGGTTCTTGCCTCGTCCGGTGTTTGGGAAGCCCTGATCAGGGCTATCACAGCATCAAGATGGTCGAGTGCAATGAGCAATCCTTCAAGAATATGAGCCCTTTTGAGTGCCTCTGCAAGGTCGAATTTCGTTCTTCTCAGGATGACTTCATGGCGGTGTTCCACGAAGTGAACGATCATATCCTTCAGGGTCAGCATCATCGGACGCCCCTTTACAAGGGCAATGTTATTGACATTGAACGAAGTTTGCAAAGCAGTCATCTGGTACAACTTGTTCAGTACCACATTGGTAATGGCTTCACGCTTGAGTTCATACACAATACGCACACCGTTTCTGTCCGATTCATCACGGATATCAGAAATCCCTTCAATTTTTTTATCGTTGACCAGATCAGCCGTCTTCTTGATCATTTCAGCCTTATTGACCTGATACGGCACAGAGTTGACAATAATCCGCTCCCTGCCGTGATCATCCTGCTCTATTTTTGTCTCCCCACGGATTACAATTCGCCCTCTTCCGGTCTCAAAAGCGTCCTTGACGCCATCATACCCGTAAATAATTCCTCCCGTCGGAAAATCCGGGGCCTTGATATATTTCATCAATTCGGGAATGGTGATCTCCCTGTTGTCGATGTAGGCAATAATTCCGTTAACCACTTCACTCAGGTTATGCGGCGCCATGTTTGTGGCCATTCCCACGGCAATCCCGGATGCTCCGTTGATCAGCAGGTTCGGGATCCTTGATGGCATCACGGTAGGTTCCTTCAGGGTGTCATCAAAATTAAACTGGAAATCAACCGTATCTTTTTCGATGTCGGCAACCATTTCTTCAGCGATCTTCTGAAGCCTGGCTTCCGTGTAACGCATGGCAGCCGGACTGTCACCATCCATTGAGCCATAGTTTCCCTGTCCGTCAACTAGGGGATAACGTAAACTCCAGTCCTGCGCCATTCTGACCATGGCATCATAAACCGATGTATCTCCATGTGGATGAAACTTTCCAAGCACCTCCCCTACTATTCTTGCGGATTTTTTATACGCTCTGTTGGAAAGTACTCCCAATTCGTACATGCCAAATAAAACACGCCTGTGGACTGGTTTCAATCCATCCCTCACATCAGGCAATGCCCGCTGCACAATCACCGACATTGAATAATCAATGTAGGCGGTTTTCATCTGATTTTCAATATTGACCTGAACTATTTTTTCTCCCGATTCCATATCTTCTCTCACCATTAATTATTTAGCTGATTCACAGATACATAAAATATCTTCATTGAAGTTACGAAGGTAGTAAAAATACCCTTCACATTCACCGGATTTGAGCATTTATTTTAAGTTTTAGCCACTTGTATTACTAACATGTGAATGTTAATAAATAATGACCATTTAACAATAATCAAGTGATTTCAATCGTACTTTTGGATGCCTTGACAAATTAACCGTTTAACAAATTGGTTCGATTTTTGACAAGTGAATAAACTTATTTTGTAAAAGACTATTTTATGGAAGCAAAATTCTCTCAGCGTGTCAAAGACGTTTTAATATACAGCCGGGAAGAGGCGCAACGATTGGGAAATGATTACATCGGCCTTGAACATTTATTGCTTGGCATAATCCGTGAAGGCGAAGGACTTGCCATCCGGATTTTACGCAACCTTCATGTTGATCTTGCTGATATCAGAAAAAAAGTTGAATTAGCCGTTGCCAGTCATAAGGAAAAGCATTCCGGTGGCGAAAATCTGCCTCTGATCAAACAGGCTGAACGGGCGCTCAAGATTACTTATCTCGAGGCAAAAGTATTCAGCAGTGAATTGATTGGTACAGAGCATTTGTTGCTGGCCATTCTCAAAGATGAAAACAACCTCGTAACCAAAACTTTTCAAAATTCCGGTGTGAATTACGAATCTGTAAAGGATGAACTCAGGGCTATTCTTTCCAGCGGAAGTGAAGAACCCCGGTTTGATCCTCAAAATATTCTTCCCAAAGATGAAGAGGATGAAGATCAGGAAGAAGGCGGGAAAAGCTTCAGTGGCAGTTCCAAAAAACCTCAGGATTCGAAATCGAAAACCCCGGTGCTTGACAATTTTGGCCGCGACATTACCAAGGCTGCCGAAGAGGGCCGGCTCGATCCGATTGTCGGACGTGATAAAGAACTTCAGCGCATTGCCCAGATTCTGAGCAGGCGGAAAAAGAACAATCCGATACTCATCGGAGAACCTGGTGTAGGAAAATCGGCCATTGCCGAAGGCCTTGCGCTCAGGATTGTACAGCGAAAAGTATCCCGCACCTTGTTCAACAAACGTTTGGTTTCACTGGACCTCGCTTCTTTGGTAGCCGGAACCAAATACCGCGGTCAGTTTGAAGAACGGATGAAAGCTGTTTTGAATGAACTGGAGAAAAATCCCAACATCATCGTGTTTATTGATGAAATTCACACCATTGTGGGTGCCGGGAATGCATCTGGTTCACTCGATGCTTCGAACATGTTCAAACCTGCCCTTGCCCGTGGCGATATCCAGTGCATTGGCGCAACCACATTAGACGAGTATCGCCAGTACATTGAAAAGGATGGAGCACTTGAACGCAGGTTCCAGAAGGTCCTGGTCGATCCGACTTCGCCGGAAGAGACTGTTGAAATTCTGCACAATATCAAGGAAAAATATGAGGACCATCACCTGGTAAATTATACCGATGATGCCATAAAAGCATGCGTTTCCCTGACCAACAGGTATATTACCGACAGGTATCTTCCGGATAAGGCCATTGATGCACTGGATGAAGCCGGTGCCCGGGTCCACATTTCAAATATCAATGTTCCGCCCGAAATTATTGAAGTTGAAAATCTGATTGAAGAGACCAGAAAGAAAAAAATGTTGGCCATCAACAGTCAGAAATTTGAAGAAGCAGCTGATTTGAGGGATTCTGAGCGTAAACTGCAGGACAGCCTCGAGCGTGAGAAAAAGAAATGGGAAGAAAATGCGAAGTTGAACCGCCAGTCGGTTTCGGAAGAGAATGTGGCTGAAGTTGTTGCAATGATGACAGGTATTCCCATGCAACGCATTGCTAAAAATGAGAGTGACCGCCTTGTCAATATGGAAGCGGAACTTGAAAATTCTGTGATAGGTCAGAACGATGCGATTAAAAAGGTGACAAAAGCCATCCGCAGAAACCGGGCCGGACTCAAGGATCCAAACAAACCAATTGGAACATTCATTTTTCTCGGGCCTACCGGTGTGGGTAAAACCCATCTGGCTAAAGTATTATCCAAATACTTATTCGATACCGAGGATGCGCTGGTACGTATAGATATGAGTGAGTATATGGAAAAGTTTGCTGTTTCCCGTCTGATTGGTGCCCCTCCGGGATACGTTGGCTATGAGGAAGGCGGACAACTTACAGAAAAGATCCGCCGCCGCCCCTACTCGATCGTTTTGCTGGATGAAATTGAAAAAGCACATCCTGATGTTTTTCATCTGTTGCTGCAAGTTCTTGATGATGGCATGCTGACTGATAGTTTCGGACGCAGGGTTGACTTTAAGAATACCATCGTGATTATGACATCCAACATCGGATCCCGGCAACTTAAAGATTTCGGACAAGGTGTCGGGTTCGCCACTTCAGCAAAACAGGCCGCAAGCAGTGAACATGCACGTGGCGTTATTGAAAATGCCCTCAAAAAGGCTTTTGCACCTGAATTCATCAACAGGATCGATGATGTGGTGATTTTTGATTCGTTGGAAAGGGAAGATATTCATAAGATTATCGACATAGAACTGAAACACTTGTACGACAGGATAAAGGGTTTGGGATACCAGATTCTTATTACTCCTGCAGCCAAGGATTATATTGCCGAAAAAGGATGGGATTCCCAATTCGGAGCCCGGCCATTAAAGCGCGCCATTCAGAAATATGTTGAAGATACCCTGGCAGAAGAGATTATAAAAACAAAACTCACAGAAAGTGATTTGATTACCGTTGACTATAATGCCGAGAAAGATGAGGTGGTGGTGAATGTAACCGTAGCGGAAAAATCAGAGCCGATCCAATAGTTCTTCATTTCTCAAAACCAGTAAGCTTTTTTCAGAAAGGTTATCACCATTCGAATATGATCCTGACAGGATCATATTCGTGGTGTGATCGCCTCTGAAAAGGTATTTAATTGAAATGGTAAATCCATTGTTTTCAAAATTCAACTGATTTCCATCCTTGTCCTTTAAAAAGAAAAATTCTTTCCCAATCGGATTTCCATTCAGATATTTGGAAGAAATCGTTTCAATCATCTTAGCCGACTGAGCACTTTTACCTTCTGAGAATGAAAATTCACCCATTATAAAATGGTCGTCCAGGAAAAAAAACATTGCTTTCATTTTCAAGTCAAGCATGAACTCGCTATACCCCATCACCATGAATTTGAAATCACTGAGTGTGGCTACATTTATGCAATCGGGATTTCCTTTACGCTGAATCAGGTTTTTTGAAGTGACCATAAACGGAATTCCATCAAAATCAATGGGAATTTCGGTTTGAAATTCATCTGTATGATTGATTTGTTTATTAAAAATCAGAAAGTGGGATGTAATTTGGTCTTTGATACATGTATTGTATGGACTGACAAGGTTATTTTCTTTAAAGTAACTGATAAACTCATGGCTGAATTTTCCATATTTTGATGAAAGGTACAACAGACGAAACAACTTCAGCAGCCACTTCCTGAAAAATATCAATATCAGGAGAAGGAATACTAATATGAGCACTAATTTTATTGTCATAGAAAAAGAATTGCAATAATATGCTGTGCAAAAAAAGGCTAAAATTTGTAACAGTTATCCTCAATCAGTTTATCAGCAATTTTACGACGGGCTTCTTTGACATTGATACCGGTGACATTGGTGAGGGTTTCCACTACTTTTTTATAAGTTGATTGAACGTTTGAGGTTGCAAATGAATTGAGTGCATCTGCCGCAGGTTTTCGGATATTATCGGCGGCATCATACACAAATACATCAAGCATCGAACGATAAAGTCCTGAAGGATCAATGCCATTTATCATTTCCATTTTCTGGATCCGTAAAGCAATTGATTCGGCGATATAGGTTTCAATGATCATGTCGGCCAGGTTGTTCATAATCTCCTGCTCAAGCAGAAGTTTTTTGTCGAAATGCTTCGATACACCCTGTATAACAATAAGAATGAGGTTCTTAAAGTTCTTTATCGCTCTGAGTTTTTCTTCAAAATAGGATTCATCCTGCTTTTTATTGTCGCTGACAGATTCAAGGTTTGCAGCCAGCTCATTGGCTTTTCCAAAAAGATCAAAATCGCCTTTCATGGCTCTTTTCATGGATGTATCAACGACAAGCAGCCGGTTTATTTCGTTGGTTCCTTCGAAAATCCGGTTGATACGTGAGTCACGATATGCCCGTTCAATAACCATCTCAGCTGAATATCCCATGCCTCCATGAATCTGTACTCCTTCATCTACCACATAGTCAAGAACTTCTGATCCATATACCTTCAAAATTGCTGCCTCCACCGCATAATGGCTGATTCCCTCAATCGAGGCTTTGCCTTTGTCCATGCCTGAAGCCTTGTTGACTTCAATCTGGTTGTCAATGTCCTTGCTCAACCGATAAACAGCACTTTCCAGAGCGAATGTTTTGATTACCTGTTCTGCAAGTTTATGTTTAATAGATCCAAAAGTTGATATAAGTGTGTTGAATTGTTTGCGTTCATTGGCATATTTCACCGAATCAACGATTGATTTTTTTGCAGCGCCCAACACATTCGCCCCCAGTTTTATACGACCCATGTGAAGGATATTCAGTGCAATCCTGAAACCTTCTCCACGCTTGCCAAGCAGGTTTTCGACAGGAACCTTTACATCATTGTAGAAAATCTGGGCTGTTGAAGATCCTTTGATTCCCATTTTGTGTTCATCGGGGTTGATAACCACACCCGGAAAAGTTTTTTCAACAATTAATGCGCTCAATACCCTGTCACCACCAATTTTCGCAAAGACAACCTGCGTGTCGGCAAATCCGGCATTGGTGATCCACATTTTCTGGCCGTTGAGAATATAATATTTTCCATCCTCTGACAAAACGGCAGTCGTTTTCCCTGAATTGGCATCACTTCCGGCACCCGGCTCAGTTAAGCAGTAAGCTCCAATAAAATCACCCGAAGCAAGCCGGGTCACATACTGTTGCCGCTGATCTTCATTGCCATAATACATGATCGGCAAGGTTCCGATCCCGGTGTGGGCCATAAAAGCAACAGAAAAGGAGTGTCCGGCACCAATTTTCTCAGCGGCAAGCATCTGGGTGACAAATGATTGTCCGAATCCACCATATTCTTCAGGAATGGAGATACCCATGAGACCAAGTTCGCCGGCTTTTTTCAGCGTACTCTTCATCAGGTTGATATCCGGGGAATCTATCTGTTCCAGGTTGGGATAAAGTTCAGCATCCAGAAAATCCTGGATGGTCTGAGATATCATTTTTTGCTCTTCATCAAATTGTTCCGGGATAAAAATATCGTTGGCTTGAACTTCATCTACGAGGAACTCTCCGCTTTTCAGTACTTTTCTATTCTCCATTTCAATTATTTTAAAAACTTAAATATTTAATGATTGTACAATTAACTCAGCAATGTCGTAATTTTTAATTTCCGCTTCCCTGTTTTTATACTTGATGCCATCGGTAAGCATGGTCATGCAGAAAGGACAGGCTGTGGCAATCACCCTGGCCTCCGTTCTGAGGGCCTCTTCGATACGCTCAATGTAAACTTCCTTATTCCCTTTTTCTGCTTCTTTAAACATTTGTCCACCACCTGCCCCGCAACACAACGCAAAACTTTTATTCCGCTCCATCTCCACAACCTTTGATGTAAGTTTTCTGAGGATCGAACGGGGTTCAAAGTAAATATCATTGGCGCGGCCAAGATAACAGGGATCGTGGTAGGTAATACTGACGTCGGACAATGCATGCGGGTCAATGTTCAACTTACCTGATAGAATGCATTGATCAAGGAATTGCAAATAGTTGATCACGTCAAGTTTGGCGCCGAGGTCGGGATATTCGTTTTTGAAAATGTTGTAGCAGTGCGGACAAATGGTAATGATCTTCCTGATCCCATACGCATTAAAAAGGGCTATATTCTGAAGTGCCTGCATTTGATAAAGCATCTCATTACCGGCACGGCGTGCAGGATCTCCTGTACAGGATTCTTCCTTGCCAAGCACTGCATAACTAACATTCAGGAAGGTCAAAATTTTCGCGAAGGCCCTTGTGACTTTCTGGTACTGGTCATCGAAAGCACCCGCGCAACCCACCCAGAACAGAAACTCAGGGCGTTCGCCACGAGCATGTAAATCGGCCATCACAGGGATTTCAACTTTACGGACTTCCATTTCAAATTTAATCTGTTAATTAATATGTAATTCAATATCCTGTGCCCATCGCAACCGATCTTCCGGTGAGAATTGCCAGGGGGCACCATTGTTTTCGATGTTGCTGAACACTCCTTTGATCCCTCCCGGGGCAGATGCTTCTTCCATTACGAGGTACCTGCGCATGTCAACAATCAGTACCGGATGGTTAATGTTGATCGGGCACTCCCTGGCGCAGGCATTGCAGGTGGTGCAAGCCCATAATTCTTCTTCAGAAATATAATCACGTACGAGCGATTTGTTATCAGAAAATTCCTTCCCCTTCCTGACCATTCCAGGACCTTTTTCCTTCATTCTCGCCCTGACATCCATTATTATTTTCCTCGGTGATAATCTTTTACCGGTCAGGTTGGCAGGGCAAACAGCTGTACATCGGCCGCATTCAGTACAGGCAAGTGAATCAAGATAGTTTTTCCAGGTTACATCTTCTGCGTCCCTGATGCCAAAACGCCCAACGGGGGCATCCGAAGGTGGAGTCGCAAAATTCGCATCCGGATTGAGCATCAATTGTACCTCCCGGGTGATATCATCCATATTCGGTAAATGGCCCAATGGTTCCAGACGGGATAAAAAAACGTTGGGAATTGACATGAACACATGAAAATGCTTTGAATAGGGAAGTACATTGGCAAAGACAAAAATCAGCAGGATATGTGACCACCAGCAGATTTCATAGATTAGGTCAATTGGGGCAGCAGGCATCCCAGAGAAAATTCCGGACAAAAGCCTACTCACCGGATAAACCCCTTCCAACCCTGTTCCACCCATACCGGCGTAATAAGCCATGTTCATGCCGAGCAGAGAAAGCATCAGGAACAAAATCATGCCTAAGGCAATATTTGCATCGAGATGCGAAACCGATTTCATTTCGATGCCCTCAAAACGTTTGATATGAAAGAAAACCCGTCGTACCAGGAAAATGATGATAGAAATTCCGACCAATAACCCGAAGATATCACCGGAAGCGGTGATCACGTCATATACCGGACCAAGAAATTTCAAACAGCGCTCAGTTCCAAAAAGACCGTCAATGATCATTTCGATACTGCCAAAGGCAATAACACAGAAACCCCAGAAAACAAGGGCATGAAAAAATCCCATAACCGGACGGCGGAATATTTTGGTTTGACCGATAGCAACGTTAAGGGTTAACCAGATACGCTGGTTAAAATGGCGAACCTGAAAAGCAGGTCGGGTAAATCTGAAATAATTGAGGATGCGGTTTATCGTGAAACTAAAAATACCAATGGTGGCAAGCAAAGTGATCGCGAAAACAAGCTGTTTAACCATGGCAGATTTATTTCCCCTTTAATTCTCTTACAGCTTCGACCAGTTTGGGCAGAACTTTGCCGGCATCGCCAATAATGCCATACTGTGCAGCAGAGAAAATTGGGGCATCTTTATCCGTATTTATCGCCACAATGAATTTTGAGGAGCTAACCCCTGCCAGATGTTGGGTAGCTCCAGATATGCCAATGGCAAAATATAGATTCGGGGCAATGATTTTCCCGGTTTGACCGGTATGCTCTTCGTGAGGTCTCCAACCTTCATCGGAAACAGGTCTGGAACAAGCAGTTGCAGCGCCAAGGAGTTCGGCCAGTTCAACAATTGGTCCCCAGTTCTCTGCGGATTTCATACCCCTGCCACCAGAAACAACTACATCGGCATCTGTCAGTAAAATTTTTCCGGTCTGCTTTTGAACTTCCGTAACCCGGGTTTTAACCGTTGCACTGTTCCATTCGGCAGTGACCTGGGTAACAACTGATTTACCTGCGGTTTCAGTCACTTCATAGGAATTCTGTGCCAGGGTTAAAATCTTCAGGTCTGTTTTAATGATGACATTGCTGAAAGCATTACCTGAATAAACCTTTTTATAGACATTAAATGGGTTAGTGCTCAGAGGAAGTTTACTCACACCTGCAGCAAGTCCGGCTTTCAAGCGAACAGACAAGCGTGGTGCAATTGCTTTCCCGGTGTTGTTGTTGGAAAGGAGCACCACTTCAGCGTTTTCCTGTTGTGCAAAACCTGCTATAATTGAGGTAAATGCCTGACTATCAAAAACATTTATATTATCATTGACAGCACTGAGAATCCGTGCAGCACCATAACGCCCAAGTTTCTCCAATTCATTGGCTTCGACCTGACCGACTGAAAGGGCCACTGCATCGGTATTCAGCATTTCTGCTACTTTAGCGCCATAGGAAACAAGTTCAAAACTCAGTTTCTTGAATTTCCCATCCCAATTCTCTACAAAAATTAAAACTGACATATTCCGGTTTTTGTTTTAATTGAACAGATTAGATAATTTTAGCTTCATTTTGCAGCAATTCAACAAGTTGCCCTGGATTTTCGGGATCCACAAATTTACAGGCGGCACGCGGTTTCGGCATTTCGTAGTTTACTACCTCAGTTAATGAATCAACAGCAACAGGTTCAATAACTTTCAGGAGTTTTGTCCGGGCCATCATGATGCCGCGCATGGCTGCGATGCGGGGTTCTTTGGCAATTCCCTTTTGCACAATGGCGACCACCGGCACGGGAACCGTAACAATCTCTTTTCCACCGTCAATTTCACGGGTAATCACTGCTTGTCCGTTTTCAAGTTTAACATTAGAAACGGAAGATACGGAAGGATAATTTAAAAGTTCAGCCAACATCCCTCCTACCGAAGATCCGTTGAAATCACTTGATTCAATACCACAAAAAATTAAATCATAAGATTCACCCTTCAACACATTGGCCAATTGAGAAGCCACCAGCCAGGCATCAGCCGGTTCGGCGTTTACCCGTATGGCATCATCAGCACCAATGGCCAGCGCCTTACGAATAGTAGGCTCAGCACCAACCAACCCAACATGGGCCACTGTAACTGATTGAATGTTATTGGATGTATCGTCCTTTAGTTCAAGTGCCCGTGTAAGTGACAATTCATCCCAGGGGTTAATGACCCATTGTATCCCTGTGATGTCCAACTTTTTAAAGTCATCGATGAATTTGACTTTTGTCGTTGTATCGGGAACATTGCTAATACAAACTAAGATCTTCATTGGATGTATGAGTTTAAAATAAAAACAAAACTTGGGGTGCAAAGATAAAAAAAAGGGGATAAAGAATGGCTATAAATTATCCTCAACTTCGAGACATTTGTTATACTGTGTCATTGCCTTAAGGCTCATTGCCATGCTGGAAAAGCCGCCATCGTGATAAATGTTCTGCATCGTTACTTTTCGTGACAGATCCGAAAACAGGACGATTGAAAAATCGGCACATTCGTCGGCCGTAGCATTTCCAAGCGGGGACATTCGTTCGGTAAAATCGAGGAGCCCGTCAATGCCCTTGATCCCAGCGCCGGCAGTGGTACGGGTCGGGGACTGGGAAACAGTATTGATGCGAATATGTTTCTCCCTGCCATAAATGTAACCGAAACTTCTGGCGATTGATTCAAGCAATGCTTTGGCATCGGCCATATCATTGTATCCTGCAAGTGTGCGTTGTGCAGCAATATATGAAAGCGCCAGGACTGATCCCCACTCATTAATTGCATCAAGCTTTTTAGCTACCTGAAGCATTTTGTGAAATGAAAGCGCCGAAATATCAATGGTTTTCTGAAAATAGTCGTAATCAAGATCATCATACTCCTTTTGCTTTCGTACATTCAACGACATTCCGATCGAATGAAGCACAAAATCCACTTTCCCACCCAATACCTCCATTGATCTTCTGAAAACATTTTCCAGGTCTTTCACATTCGTGGCATCAGCAGGAATAATCTCGGCATGACACGCTGCAGCCAACTGGTTGATCTCGCCAAACCGCAGGGCCACCGGAGTGTTGGACAAAGTGAATAAAGCGCCCTCCTCATAAGCCCTTGATGCAATTTTCCATGCAATCGATTTTTCGTCCAATGCACCGAAAATAATCCCTTTTTTTCCTTTTAACAAGTTATATGACATGATTGTTCTGTTTTAAAAAACTGCAAAGATAGAAAAAGAAAAAATATACCCTTTCCGGTGATATCGCTAACTTTTTTCGAATGGATGAGTCTGATCGAAGTCGGGACGGTAGAAATCGGTGCTGTCAAATTCCTGGATCCATCCCTGATACATGCCCAGGTTTTCCATTTCCTCAACAACTTGCCGGTATTCAGTTTGGGTAACTTTCCGGCCAAGTTGAGGATGCTTTTCGACCAGTTTGGTTGGATAATACTGTGCCATTAAGGAGATGTGAATCCGTGGGGAAAGTTCTTCTGCAAGAAACTGTAAAACACCAATGCTGTTAGCTATTTGGCCTGGCAATACAAGATGCCTCACAATCATTCCGGATTCGGCGGTTTGATCTTCATCCATGATCAGTGCAGTGCCTTTCTGGCGAAACATTTCCCGAAGTGCTTTTGCAGCCTGAATGGGATAATCACGCGTTCCGGAATAGTTCATGGCAAGTTCCGGGTCGATGTACTTGAAATCGGGCAGGTAAACGTCAATAATGCCTTCGAGTGTCCTGAGCGTTTCAGGTTTATCGTATCCATTGGTGTTGTAAACCCAGATTGGCTTATAACCAAGGGAATGAATGATATTGATGATCACCTTCATCTGTGGGATGAAATGTGAGGGCGAGACGAAACCTACCCGGTTGATGCCCTGATCAAGGATTGTGGTGATTTGGGAGATTGTGTGACTGAGATCCCCTCCGGGGATGGCGGGAGCCGTATGGATGCCGTGAACCCTACTTACGCCGTGAACCCCACGGTAAACCGTGGGGTTGGGGGAGGATATCTGATGGTTCTGGCAATAGATGCACCGCATGTTGCAGCCGGTGAAAAAGATGTTGCAAATTCCCTTAGATCCGCTGATGGCAGGCTCCTCGCCCTTATGGATACACACCGATGCAATACTGAATGAGGCCCCGCTTTTACAATAGCCAGCCCTGCCTTTTATCCGGTCGGCATGGCAGTTTCGCGGGCACAACGCACAATCTTCAAGTTCTTTCAGTGGATCGGTAAAGGCGTTATAATCCAAGGCAGTTGATGGTTTTTTAGCTAATTTTGGCAAATAAAATGCAAAACTACGGATAAATGATGATCGAACTAAAGAACTATACCCATATCATCTGGGACTGGAATGGTACCCTGCTCAATGATGCATGGTTATGTGTGGATGTGATGAATGGTATGCTTTTAAAACGCGGCTTACCAATAAAAACGGTTGAAGAATATAAGGAATTGTTCGATTTTCCGGTGAAGGACTACTATTCCAAACTTGGTTATGATTTTGATAAAGAGTCATTTGACAAAGTCGGAATGGAGTTTATATCTCTCTACAACAAACGTCAGCGTGAGACCACTTTGCATGCTGAGGCCATAGCGGTGCTTGAGAAGATTGCCTCCATGGGCATTTCACAGAATATCCTTTCGGCAAGGGAACAGGTTGAACTGATCTCAGAAACAAAGTCATCGGGCGTTTTCGGTTACTTTGACCTAATCCGGGGGCTCGATGATCATTATGCACATGGCAAACTTGATGCAGGCTTGCATTTGATCAGTGAAATCGGGGTGACTAAAGAAAATATTTTATTCATCGGTGATACCCGTCATGATGCCGAAGTTGCCTCAGAGGTTGGCATTGATTGTATCCTGATTTCCAATGGACATCAAAGTGAAGGCCGTTTGCTGCAATTGGACGTGCCAGTCATCTATTCTTTACTTGACTTAATTTAATCATTATGATGATATCACATAAATTATTCACATACTGCTTTATATCATTTTTAATAATTCCTTTCAAACCAATTTTTCCGCAAGCCGTCAAGGGGCAAAGTATGCGGATGCATGCCATTCCACTGACAAAGAAAACCGATACGGTTTCCAGGGGAGATCAGGAGCCGCTCATCGGTTTTGTGAGCCTTTTGCCACTTGAAAGTGCGGATCCGGAAATCAAATCGGCATTTGCTCAGCTAAACGAATTTAAACAGTATACTGCGCAATTTCTAACCACGAAGGAGTTGGAAAAGCAATCGAAAAAAATCAACCGGTTTTCAATCATCTGGATCCACCGGCCAGATAGTATCCCATTTTCGGATCTGGAAACAAATCCAAAAATGGTCCGGCTTTTAAAATCGTATATTGAGAATGGCGGTAAACTGCTGCTCTCACAGCAGGCGGTTCATTACCTCAATATCCTTGGATTTGAACCAAAAAAATTGCAGGACAGCACCAAACGCTGTACTGATGATGGTTACGGACGCCGGCTTGGGTTTCATGCTTTCAGAGAACATCCTTTATTTGAAGGCTTGAATGGTGGAGCATACCTCTGCAGACCTTCAATTGATATGACGGCCAGGATTGCGGGGTTCTTTGGTAACGATCATCCTGAGAAAGCGAAAGTGGTGGCTGTTGACTGGGACTATATTTTTCTGCGAGAGGATTCGAAGCTGGTACTGGAGTATTCGCCAGGGCAGGGCAAGGTCCTTGCCGTCGGGGGTTACATGAATTTCAGCGTGCCTAATACCAACAGGGCGCACCTGAATTTATTTACAGAAAATTGTTTAAACTACCTGACTGATCACGATAAAGAAATGCCTGAATATTACTGGGATTATACCCCGCGACTGGTTACAGCATGTCCTTCCCGCCCTGAAACAGATCAACCGCTTTTGGCAATTCCTCCAGCAGTAGCCTGGGCAGAGCGTCCCGGTGAAATAGACCTGAAACGGCCATTTGCCAGTGATAATTTCTGGGATGTGGCTGGTGAACGGCTTTTGACCATGGGAACGGAAAAAGGAGGCCTGGAGGAAGTTTGGGCCCATCCATTTATGGCGTTCAGGGATTATGAAGTTGGCGTTCGGTTTGCTTATAAGGATACCATTTTCTGGTTAAACGATGAACGTCCGGAGGTTCAGGTTAACCCGGGATTTTTTTCACGACAGTATAAATTCCCCCGGGCTTATCTCAAAGAACTGATAATCAATGATCCTGCGGAACCAAATGGGGTGATACATTATGAATACAGAGGGGTTTACACAGCCGAACTGATCATCAGGTTTAAATCAAACCTGCGGTGGATGTGGCCTTACTCCGATCGGGTAACCGGTTCCATCTGTCATTCATGGAATAGTGATGTCAATGCAATAACCATCAGGGATCAGTCTGGCGATCTGAACATGATGATTGGCGGGTCTAAAAAGCCGGTTGTCCACCTTTCAGGTCAATTTGACGGTTTTAATTATATCAGGAAGGACAGCGCTTTTACAGGCATTGCAACGGATAAACTCCAGGCAGCAGGGATGTTCTGCTACAAACTTGACATGAATGACAATCTGGACATAGGATTCAGCGCTTCCAGTGAGGGCTATGACAGCACATTCGCAAATTTCAACAAAACGATTCATAATCCGGGTCAGGTTTACCGCAATTCCCTGGAACATGCCAATAAAATTCTGTCAAAAAGTCTGATGATTACCACTCCAGATAAGGATTTTAATACCGGCTACCGATGGGCATTGTTGTCAACTGATCGTTTTTTTGTCAATACCCCCGGAATGGGGAAAGCATTGGTAGCAGGCTATTCCACCACCCGCCATGGCTGGGATGGTGGCCATAAGGTGAACGGAAGACCCGGATACGGCTGGTATTTCGGTCGTGATGCCGAATGGAGCAGCTTTGCACTGTTGGATTATGGTGATTTCGAAAAGGTTAAATCCCAACTTGAATTCTTCAACAAATTCCAGGATTTGAACGGGAAGATATTCCATGAGGCGAGTACTTCAGGAATGATCCATTACGATGCTGCTGATGCCACACCACTATACATTGTGCTGGCCGGTAAATACTTTCGCCACACCAACGATACTGCATTTCTGCGGAAAACATGGCCAAATGTGAAGCGAGCCATTCAATTCTGCTTCTCAACCGATACCGATCAGGATCATTTGATTGAGAATACCAATGTTGGTCATGGATGGGTTGAAGGCGGCGAATTGTACGGATCCCATGCAACCATTTACATGGCTGGTGCATGGGGTGCTGCAATGAACGAAGCCGCAAACATGGCCAGGTTCATGAAGGATGTTGAATCGGAAAGTTATCACCTGGAGGCTGGGGAGCAGCAAAAGATTATCAATAATAGCTTTTGGAGTGATCAACAGCAATTTTTCTCCTACGGCATGAACAAAGATGGCACTTTCCGGCATGAACAAACCATTCTTCCAACAGTACCAATTTATTTTAGAATGGCCGACCGGGAAAAATCATCGTTGGCATTGAAAAACATTGCAGGGAATGCCTTTACAACCAATTGGGGGGCGCGAATCCTGCGGGAGGACAGTCCCTGGTTCAAACCGACCGGGTACCATTACGGCAGTGTGTGGCCTCTGTTTACAGGATGGGCCTCCCTGGCTGAATATGCAACCGGGAATTCCACCCAGGGATTCTCCCTTCTCATGAATAATCTGAATGTTTATAAACACTGGGGGCTGGGTTTCGTAGAGGAGGTGTTGAATGGTGCTGAATATAAGCCTTCCGGGGTGTGTGCCCACCAATGCTGGTCGGAAACCATGGTGCTGCAGCCTGCCATTGAAGGCATGCTGGGATTAGAGATCAAAGCCCAGGAACGAAAAATCATACTTGCCCCTCAATTCCCGCCACAATGGGATTCGGTGAACATTCAGCATATCAGGATGGCTGATCAAACAGTTGATCTTCAATATACCCGTTCATCTGAGATAAGTAAATTTCAATTTGATCTTGACCATGGAGGTTCAGTACGAATTGATTTCATGCCTTCGTTTCCGGCGGGGACCCTTTTCAACAAAGTAACCCTCGATGGAAAAGTCGTTAACTTTACCTCTTTTAAATCGGCTGAATCGATGACATTGATGGTTTCCTTTGAACTGAGGAATACTTCGAAACTGATAATTGAGACAAAAGCCGGAATAGCGGTGTTGCCTGCTGTTTCTGATCCAAAACCAGGTGATGCCGCAGAAGGCATGAGAATTATCTCAACCCGTTTATCAGAAAACAGTTACCAGGTAGAAGTTGAAGGGAAATCGGGAAGTACAGCCATTCTTGAAATCTGGTCGGGTGGACAGGATTTGAAAAAGGCTGAAAATGCACGGTTCCTGAACCTGCTTGGCAGTGTTTACAGGTATCATGTGGATTTTGAGGAGGGTGATGCGAAATATGTGACCAAGGTGGTGAGGGTTGTTGCTGCTCAACCGGTGGATTGAGGGCAAGGCAACTGGTGAATTAAATGCACCTCAACCCCCGGATCAATGCACCTCATCCCCCGGCCCCTTCTCCTGGAGGAGAAGGGGAGTGAGCAACTAAAGGTTCATGAGAAATAAAAGGCTAAAACTATGGATTTTAATCAATTTTTCAAGGACAAGGAAACCGCTGTAAAAGTTGAGTTCCTGTATTTAATTCTAGTGAAAAATGAAGGACTCAGGAATCAGTTTATTGAATATGCCAAACATGCAGTACCAGTTGGAAAAAGCCCCGTAAATGAGGAAAGTTCGGAGGATATTATTGCAGAAGCCTTTCAGGTGTTTAATGAATACCTTGAAGATTTTAATTTTGAAGATACCGACTGGGAGAACTATATACCCAGGCACAATGGCTATATTCCTGAATATGAGGCCATCGAACACATGGCCGAAGATGAGTTGAATGATTTTTTTGAAGGATGGAATGATGAAATCTGTTCACTGATCGGCCAGGGCCAGCATATTGATGCGGTATGCACTATCCTTGGCACGTATGATGGTTGTTTAAGTGCAGACATCCCTGGTGCTCACGATGTATTCAGAGATTTTACAGAAACACTGCTGAACTATCATACAGAAATGATGAATGATGCGATCAAGGCAATCACAAAAACTGTAATTTCCCGCGATCAGGCAGCGAAGGCAGCGGATGCCGTGTTTGACCATTTTTATCACAGTTATAGTGACGATAAAAATTACCTGAAATACTTCGAACTTCTTTTGAGTTGTCTGGCAGAAACAAAGGAAATATCTGACGATATTCTACTCAAAATGAAGGCTTCAGGAATCGATGAATCCTGGTTACCCCAGTTGACTGTTAAATTGTACTCATTCAAATCTGACCAAACAGAATGGGTTAAAAAAGCTGCTCAGTATTTCATGAATGACACCGAAGTGGCCAAGAAATTGTTAGATTACTATTTCGCAAACGATGTGACTTCTTTTCTGCGCGATGGAAAAGCAGTGTTTGCCGCACAACCCGATACCTTTGCTCACTTTTTACATGAACGCATATATCCTGACCTTGACCTTGACTTTTTTAAAAAAGTGTTGTGGCACCTTGCATACAGAGAGCCCAAGATCGAACTTTATGAAGCGCTGCGCTCATATTTGGACGAAAGCGAAAAGCAGCGTTTCATCAACGAAATCAGATTTGATGTTTTATTCTGTATAAAAGTATTAACCCTGGAAAAAAGATTCGATGAAATTCTTTTGCTTGCAAAAAAAGAGGCAGTTCACTCATGGTATTTCCCGGAGCACATTACCCCGATCCTGAATATCTTTCCGCGCGAGGCTTTTGATCTGATCAAATTTAAAATTACACGAACCATGGAAATTGAAAAAGGGCGTAACGCGTATCAACGCATTTGCACCTTCCTGAAATTGGCTTTGCAAATTACCGGTTACGAAGCGGAAAACCAACACCTTATCCGCGAACTCTATAACCGGCGCCCTGCTTTGCCGGCATTAAAAGATGAGATGAGGAAGGCAGGCATTTCAGTGATAAGTTGATCAAAGTGCTGGTATAAAAAGTTACAGGATTGACGTTTAGGCTCCAAAATATCATGAAAACTCTGAGGCTCATAATTTACCTTGCCCTGTTCCAGCTTGCCACAAACGGATCAGCTCAGTTTCTATCCCGACTACACGCTGTAAAAACGGATGCACTTTATACCACTTATGCTGCCCCATTGGTGCGCTCTCACTACAAAACCGACCAGGGATATCAGTTTCAATGGACGGATGATGAATCGGGGGTGGAATTTATTTCGAGGGATGGCCCGAATATGGGAATTGCCATAAAATGTGACAATCGTTTGATCTTCAAACTCCAGGAACTCTTTGCTGAACCCGTTGTGACCACTTCATACAGTGATCTGGTTAAGTATTTTTACTATCCTGTGAAAGATTTAAGGGTTGAAGTGTTTTTTACTGCATACAGTTCCGAAACGGCCATTTTACAATGCCGGTTCGTGAATGAAAGTCATTTCCCGGTTTCCTTTACTGCTCTCCCCTACCTTTATTTCCCTTCGGCAGACAGTGCGCTTACCATTGAACACCAGGCCATTTCTGATGGATATACTTTTCAACTTCAAAAGAAGCGTGATGGCTGGATGGTTGAACACAACATTCCGCTAGTTGAAAAGTTGTCGGGGACCATTTGTTCGAGCCTTCAATTTGACAGTGTTTGTACTTTCCAGCTCCATAACAAACCCGGGCAGAAGGAAGCCAAAACTGATCCACTTGGCATGCTCAAACAATCAATTACCGGGCAAAAACGGAATACAGCCTTTTTCAATGGGATCGCTGGTTTGAGAACCTTCAGGCTTCAGCCCGGTGAATCGACCTCTTTCAGAATTATCACCGGAAAACCTGCTTCATCCGGCGAGGATTTAATGACCCTGGACCTGGAAAAATTGGTCAACGCTGACGAGCAGGCTTATGCCAAAATTCCGAAGTTGACATTCACCGATCAAGACAAGGAGATGCTTTACTGGAGTGCTTTTTCCCTGATGCGGCAGTGTATGATGCCTCCGGAGGGGGAATGCAGGCACAATTACTACATTTTTTCCCGCGAACCCCGCTGGGGATGGGGATATGGCGGACAGGTTTTTCACGAAAGCCTCGTTATGCTGGCGTATGTGTATATGGATCCGCAAGGTGCAATGAATTCTCAGCGTGTTTTTATGGACCGCCAGAAACCGGATGGTTATATCAATTACCGCACGGGTCCATACTTGAATGAAATCATTGAAACCAATGGGAGGCCAACAAGTTCAGCTCCCTGGTTTAATTATACGAACTTCGAAATCTATAAAATCACAGGTAATCGGCAATTTCTAAAGGATGCTTACACCTCGGGAAAAATGTTTTACCAGTATTATGTGGCAAACAGGGATTCCAACAACAATGGCCTGTGTGAATGGGGTGCCCACGCGGAATTGGAGTCGGTCCGCGATGCACGGGTAGCAGTGTGGGATCAGGTAGGCTGGGCGGCTAATTTCGAAGGTCCGGATGTTAATTCAATGCTCGTGATGGAGGCCAGATCACTGGCACAAATGGCAAATCAGTTGGGATTGGACACCGAATCGAAGAGATGGCAGGAAGATGCCTTCCATCGGAGTGCATTGATCAACAAAATCTTATGGGATCCTCAAACCGGGTTTTACTACAATGTGAATAAAAAGGATCAGTCGTTTACATACAGTAAAACCAATGACCTGAAAATCAAGGAAATCATTGGCTTTCTGCCACTCTGGGCCGGCGTGCCGGATTCCATGATGGCAAAATCACTGGTTATAACACTGTTGGATACCACAGAATTCTGGCGGCCTTATGGTGTCCCCTCTTTGACTGCTGCCAGTGATTATTATTGTCCGATAGGGTATTGGAACGGCCCGGTTTGGGTACAATGGGAATATTTGCTATACCGGGGATTACTTGAAAACGGTTATAAAACGGAGGCCGATCAGCTTGCCAGCCGGGTAATGGACAACATGATCTACCATTTAAAGAAAGATCATGTATTCTGGGAATTCTATAGTGCCGATGATCGGCAAGCCGGCTGGAATAAAACGTACATCTGGGCCGGAATTGCTGCCAGGTTCCTGCTCGATGCCCGCTAACCCCGGCCAGGCCGGGGGTGCCACCATGTGCCAGGGATGTGTCCTGTGTGTAGCAGGGTGTGACTCAGGAGGTGGTGGACATGATACCACAGATACAAAAAACTAACTGCCATGATAGAAAATCAACAAAAAACAGCAATGATATCGGGGGCAACAGGCCTCGTCGGAGAACAACTACTGAATCAGCTACTGTCTGACCCTGCTTATGGCAAGGTGATCACGGTGGTTAGAAAACCGTTGGAAAGGATCCATGAAAAACTCGAGCAGAAAGTAATTGATTTCTCACAGTTGCCTGCTGTGCTGGCAGGTTTAAAAGCCGACCATGGTTTCTGTTGCCTGGGAACGACCCTGAAAACAGCAGGAAGTAAAGAAAAGCAGTACCTCATCGACCATGATTATGTGGTATGGTTCGCGCAGGGCTGCCACAATGCAGGTGTAAGCCGGTTTGCGGTTGTTTCATCCATTGGCGCCAATGCGGGGTCTTCAAATTTCTACCTGCGTACCAAAGGTGAAATGGAACGGGATCTTCAAAAGATCCCGTTTGCAGGGCTTCATATCCTCCAACCCTCCTTTTTACTTGGTGAACGAAAGGAGTTCAGGTCCGGAGAAAAAATAGCCATTACCATTATGAAAGTACTGAACCCAATGATGGTTGGTGGTTTAAAAAAGTATCGAGGGGTTCAGGCTTCTGCAGTTGCACACCGCCTGATACAGGAAGTATTATCTGAAACAGTTGGTGTGACTATCAAACATTCAGATTGTATCTGATTGTTTGATAGTCACTAACCGACATTCAGGCTTTTCAGGATTTTTTTTGCTAAAGGCTCTTTTATTTCTGCATGACGTGGAATTGCTTCCACAATCAACAAAACAGCCTCTTTCAAAGATTCCTTTGCTTCTTCAATCGTTTCTCCCTGACCATTTGCACCAGGAATTTCCGGACAAATAGCCCAATACCCACCTTCTGGTACACTTTCTAAAATTGCAGTAAACTCTCCTTTCATTATTTTCGTTATTAATTATGAGGGCACTCCGATAAGTCTGCTAACAAATAATATAACCGCAGAGGGCCGCAGAGTTTTTTCGCAGAGTTTCGCAAAGTTATAATTATCTGCGAGTTATCTCTGCGGCCCTTTGCGGTTTCTTTGTGTTCTTTGCGGTT
>CAIQUS010000190.1 GCA_903875045.1 uncultured Bacteroidales bacterium | reverse complement strand
GCATCAGCAGCTAAAACGATTCTGGTCAGTCTCTCATTTAAAAAAGGAAGTATTTTTTTGTACTTCAGCTGAATAAGATTATCTGTTTGCATACATTTTGTATTTCTACAAATGTACATATTATTTCGTTACGAACACTAAGTAGCCTATAACCAAAATGCCAATCAGGCGGGAAATAAAACCGAGGCGTTTGAAAAACAGTGCGATTTTAGCTAAAAATTTTTTTACCATAATTTGAATATTACATTGTCTCATTTCTTGGTGAATTATGGGTCAAATATAGGTTATATATCGTCATAACCAAAATCATTTTCGATTGACTATTCAAAACGTTTTTTCTATCTTTAATCCGTCAAACAGTCGATGTGATTTTAATTCCCGCTAAATGACAGATCCACTCACAATATATTTCTTTTCCGGCACCGGCAATGCACGTAATGTGGCCCATTGGTTTGCCGCTACTGCAGATAAAATGCACATCCCGAATGAAGCGATCGACATCGCAAAAATCGACCGGAAGAATATTCAACCGCCACCACCCGGATCACTGGTCGGTTTTATCTCCCCCACACATGGTTTCAACTATCCCCCGGCCATGATGTATTTCATTTTCCGCTTTCCCCGGTCAAAGGGAAACAAGGCATTTCTAATGAATACCCGTGCAGGGTTGAAACTTTCAAAATGGTTCGTTCCCGGTTTGAGCGGAATCGCCCTTTGGCTTTCGGCCCTGGTTCTGCTGGTGAAAGGTTACCGCCTTGTGGGGCTCCGTTCCATCGACCTGCCGTCCAACTGGATTTCAATTCATCCCGGGGTGAAAGAGAAAGTTGTAGCATCGATTTATACCCGCTGCAAACAAATTACCATCGCATTTGCTGAAAAAATCCTCAATGGGAAAAAGGTTTTTACTGCATTTCGGGATATCATTCAGGATTTGCTGATTTTCCCTGTCAGCATAGGCTATTTTTTTGTCGGGCGGTTCATCCTGGCAAAATCATTCTATGCCACAGATGCTTGTGATAAATGCGACCTTTGCATCGCCAATTGCCCGGTGAAGGCCATTCTTACAGTTGATAACCGCCCGTTTTGGTCATATCGCTGCGAAAGTTGTATGCGCTGTATGAACAATTGCCCGAAAAGGGCTATTGACACGGCCCACGGATATATCATCGGAATCCTTTGTCTGATCAACATGGGCATCGTGGTCTGGTTCTGGCAGGGGGTTGGAAGGCTCATCACCATCCCGGCGGATAATGGATGGGCGGAGACGGCGGTCACACTTACAGGCTGGGTCCTGACCTTTGCTGTGATGGTTGTTTCTTACCGCATTTACCACTATTTGCTAAGGATTCCCCTTCTCCGGCAGCTTTTTTACTATACTTCCATTACAAGATATAAATTCTGGAGAAGGTATAAACCTTCGAGGAAAAATTCCTAACCTGGACAAGCCAGAGCCAAACAAGTGCTGATAAAAGTAATATAAGAAACAACAGAATCACGCAGCCCCAGAGGGGCGTTATCTTTGGTGTGCCGGGCATGTAGTAATTCTAAAGGGTGCGGGGAAGCAATTTCCCAAGTCCCGAAAGAACCGTAATGACCGGAATTTTATAGCCGAAAGCAAGGGTGTCCCGGGCAACCGGGAATCTGAAGGCAGCCG
>CAIQUS010000189.1 GCA_903875045.1 uncultured Bacteroidales bacterium | reverse complement strand
TCCGATCACGTTCGAGAACGTAGCAGCAGAAGGACGTTGTCCCGGAGGGGAATAGATCGCTTTTACGGCCCAGCGGTAAGCACCGTTTGGCAAGGTAGGCCAGCTATTATCTACAGTAGTGTTGACGTTGCCGGTCCAGATCGAAGTCCAGAGTGGCTGGTTGCCTTCCTGGCCTTGTAAAAGACGCCATACCTGGTAGCTCATGTTGCTGGAGGTTGCCTGGGTTCCATTTACTTTAAACGGGAAGCCCTGGGCGAAGGCATTATAAAGGACATCCGTGTATGTTACACCAGCATCAGTAGTCTGAATAGCATTTCCTGTTACATTGTTGGTAGTTACTACAGGAGGTGCCCATGGGCCGGATGCAAGTGAACCTGTTAAAGCCCATTCAACCCAGTATCCGCCAGCATTGAGTGTAAGTCCGGGAGTATTGGCAATTGCTTTCATTATCGGGCGGGCAACACCACCATTTACGGCAGTTACCCTGTAAATGTTCGAAAATGAGGTACTGCTTAAACGATTAGTAGTCATATCGCCCCAAACCACGGTTGATCCGGCAACCCCGGGTTTACCATTCCAAATGCGGACATAGAGACCAGTGATGGTGGAGGTTGTGGTGGAATTTGACTGATAGGAATAGAATTCCATTGAAGAAACATTCCATGGATTACCAGAAACTGTAAAGTCGTCGGCTACATAAACACCCGCAGCCTGCTGACATCCGGATCCATAGGTTCCAGTTCCGCCCTGATAGTAAATACTTTCGTCTGCACCACCTGCACCGGTACCAACGCTGTTTAATACAGGACCATTGTCAAATAAAAGAGCCAATGGGGCATCGGTGCCAATTGTCGGATAAACGGCAGGCTGGGTAATGGTACCAGAAAGATCTATATCTGCTGTTGAAACCTTGATCCCGTTATTCATGTAGGGAGTACCAGTTTCCAGCACCGTAGCTGTATTCTGCATGGTTGACCAGTCAAAAGGCTCGGTACGTGCAACACCCTCATAACCAGATACAGTAGTAACCGGTTTTTCATAAATAAGGCCATTAACAGCTGAAGCTGTGATCATTTCCCTTGATGATGAAGAATTGTCACCCAAGAGCGGACCACCTACTCCCTGTATAATGGCACGCATCATAAAGTTGCCAGCGGCAGGAATCCATGGGGCGCCACCTGTAACGAATTTTGAGTAACTGCGAAGTTGGGTATTGGTTAAATCCACACCAATACCAGCGGCGTGGGGAGGAATGCCACCCTGTTTCATCACCAGGTAGAAATCGCCCGAGTTGATGGTAATAGGAACAGCAAATGAGAAATCAGCCCAGCCAAATCCGGTCGGGGTCACTTCAACACTGTCAATTACTGATCCCGGAACACCACCAGCACCATCGGCTTTGTAAGCCATCATCTTAAACTTGGTCAGTGGAAGGGCGTTTGCGGGGTAATTGGCAGCCAATCCGAGGTTCACTTTACCACCAATCAGTTTGACAGGCCATCCCAGCGGGGTGAACTTCAAAGCATTGAGGTTGTTGGCATTGGCCCAGATGGCAAAATTATCCTGTGTACCATCATCGTAAATCAACTGGTACAATCCCTGGGGAACTCCCCAGTTCAGGTTAACAGCTGTTGGCGTGGTAGGATTGTTTAAGACAGCGGTAAAAGGACCAGGCTGAACAGCAGTAGGCAACAAGGCTGCATCCTGGGTAGCCGTTGTATTGGGAACCAGGTTTACTGAGCCGGTAAAGTTATCATAACCTGTTTTTCCGATTACGATCGGAGTAGCACCCGACAACGAGAGCAGCGGGGTAAGATAAGTACCCCCGGCAATGGTATAGGTTGTAACTGCATTCGCACCTGTCCCCACAGTAACTGTAGCGCCAACGATCGGTGCTCCGGTAGAAGCATCGGTAACGGTACCACCAACTTTGGGACCCGGGGCCATCATAATGTCGAGATTCGTAACTGCACCCGTTACAATGGTAGCTGTGCCTGAGCCGTTGATATAACCGGCAGCAACGCAAGCGGCTGTAACAGGACCTGAATTAAGGTTATAGATGATGTACATGCCATTGGCACGGGAAGTATCCGTTTTTGTGCCAATAGTAACAATTGCTCCGGCAATCGGGGCAAGTGTATTCACATCCTTCACATATCCCATCAGGGCACCCGGAGTGATCGGGGGAACGCCAAAACGAATGTTGGGTCGGTAGGCCTGTGTGGTACCAGCACTGGTTCCTGTACATCCGGCATAATAGTCTGCGTGATAGTGCCATGTAGTATTTGGCACAGATGTAGAGGTAACCAAAGAGTTGCTGGTGTACGAACCATTATCGCCGAAACAAATCTCAACAATCACATTTGACGTACCATTCCACGCATAGGGAGTGGTAAGATTGATATCCCGCCAACCAGTGCCCGGAACCCCATAGTTAACCTGATATACGGTAGTTAAACTCGGCACAAAAGCGGTTAGGGTTGTTGCAGTAGTCATGCCCATTTTAACAGTAAAATTCTGCATCACCTGAGGATAGGATGTACTAATGTTAAACCCAATAGACTGGAGGTTTCCTGCAGGTGCGCCGGCAGCCAAAAGTTCTGCTGCAGTGTAAAGCATCTGGGTTCGTGATCCCATATAAAAAGTGTAATAGGGCCAGCCCTGTAATGTTGTACCTGTTCCGATGGTGGCAAAGGCAGGAGGTGCGGCCGGGCCTGCAGTAACGTGTACCAGGTCCATTGCGCAGTTATTGCCATACGCAGAGGTAAACAGGAAGGCAACATAAATGGTTGCCTGGTTGTTGGCTCCACTCGGGAGAACCACGTTTTTGATCTTCCAACCGGCAACAGCATTGTAGCGGTTGAAGGTACCAGCCGTATTCCAGGTAGTACCGTTGGTTGACCACTGAACATCAACTTTATCAGCACTGGTTGAATAGCCGGGATCTTCATACCATGCAAAATCAACCATGATAAAGGATTTGTTGGTGGTAGACATGGCAGTGGTCCTTTTTAAACGAGTTGAACCGCTGGAGATGTTATACGAATTGTACTGGACAAATCGCGTTCCATCGTAAGCAGTCGAAATCGTAGGATAAGTACTGGAAGTTACAAAGTTCACACCCAAGGTGGTTCCCGTAACCTGCTCCAGGGCCCATCCGGCCGGAGGAGTTGCGCCACTACCTGTCTCGAAACTTTCGGTCAACAGCATTGTCTGCTGTGCAAACCCAAAAGAAACGAAGACAAACATCGAAACTGCTAAGAGCATCAATGTTTTCAGCGTTTTGGTAACATTTCTCATTGTTTTTAAATTTAGGGTTAATAATAATTGTTGTTGATTAAAATATAAAAGGGATCAATAGACTTATTGATATATATGATGACAAAGCTTGCAATTAATAAGGATAGATTTTTTTGATTCAGAGAATTTTCCTTAACTCAACTGCATATAATTACTGAATCGATGTGGTCCTGATTTCGTAAATTATCAAAGGATCAATACAATCACAGCCTACTATATAACAGAATTGACAATCAACATTATGATGATTATCAATAGTTAAGATATTTTTCTCCTCATATACCCTGCTGCAAATATAAATACAAAATGCTTTTTTTGCAAAAAAATCTATTGCCGTGCTAAATCGGTTCGTACAATACCCCAAAAACCCGTCACTATGTTATCTGACCGCAGCAGCAACCACTTTCTTCGACTCCGCACTTGCAACGCGATTCCCCTTCTCTTTGAGTAGAAGAGGCCAGGAAATGAGGGTCATTCAATCCACCTCACCCGACCCTCTCCTCAGGGAGAGGGCTCTCCCCTTCTCCTTGAGGAGAAGGGGCCGGGGGTTGAGGTGCTTTTCCCTGAAGGGGCCGGGGGTTGAGGTGCTTGGAATACCAGTAACGCAAAAGGGCCGGCCAACGGCCAGCCCTTTTGAGGAATCGTTGTAGAGACGCACCATGGTGCGTCTCTACATGGGGTGTCTGTACAAATTAGTGTGTCACCGTGAT
>CAIQUS010000188.1 GCA_903875045.1 uncultured Bacteroidales bacterium | reverse complement strand
GGGTGAAAGTGCTACTCATTCAAGAATTTTCCCGGCATATCCTTCAGGTGTTCGGTATTCCAGTTCCTACTTGAGTGCCCCTCCATGGTCTTAATTACACTTGCATATAAATTTCACTTAAAAATCACAGCCATGAAAAATTTTGTAAAAAACTACATCGGAAAAGGAAAGAAAGTCGAAGGCCTTGAAATCATTAAGATCAACTTCAAAATTGAAGATCTCGTAAAGTTCTCACACAAATACAAGGATGAAGATTACATCTCCCTTGAAATCGCAAAACTGAAAAGCCCCGACCAATTCGGACATGACTACACCGCTTATGTAAACCGCCTGGAAGAATCCGAAGTTAACGAACCGGTAAAGCCAACTGAAACTCCCAAAAAGAAACGCAATACTTCAAAGAAGGTTTCCAAAGAAACGCCTTCAGAAGAAATCCCCTTCTGATCAAACACAGAAGCCCTGAGAAAGGCTGCCTTCCGGCAGTCTTTTTTTTGTTCGCGAATCAGGCTTTTTTCTTTGAGACCAAGACAAAGAAGAAACCC
The DNA here is from genome assembly GCA_903875045.1 of uncultured Bacteroidales bacterium. Classification (GTDB taxonomy): domain Bacteria; phylum Bacteroidota; class Bacteroidia; order Bacteroidales; family FEN-979; genus CAIVAT01. The sequence continues at coordinate 2,125 of CAIQUS010000188.1, read as the reverse complement.
TGCCAAAAAAGAAATCCCTTCCGGGCAGCTTTTGAAGGAAAAGCAAGCAAAAGCCAACCCACTATTACTCAAAATTTGCAGCAAAGTTAAACTCGTGAAAATCTTTTTCGCTAAGAGTGACCGCCTTCTGGCACCGTCACCCTTGGGGTTCGTTCAGATTTTATTGCATAAAATCATGACCTGAACTCTTGCTTAAAATTTTCACTCCGTTTGTTCCCGGGGGCATAAATTTTTTCTTAAACCCCGGCGAGCCAGATGCCTAAAAAAGTCTGCAAGGCAGCAGCGAAACACAATGACAAAGATTACATCACCAGTACTGAAGCCGACCAACGGCGGAGCATCCAAGGAAGAAAACGCAGTTCTTGCAGCTGCAAAAACGGTTCTCAATCCTGAAGAGACCAAAACCGAAGAGCAGAAGCCTCTCCTGAAGGTTGAACCTGAAAAACCCGTTGTTCCTGCTCCTGAGCCGGTCAAGGAAATGACCCTGATGGAGAAGATTCTTAAGGTCGAAAACCTCCAACTGGTCATCGAAAAAAGGGCCAAGTTGGTCCAGACCCGCAGCGAACTGGAAAGGTTCCAGACCGCGTCCAACGATTTCAACTGCTCTATGCGGCTGAACGACTCTGACGGGAATGTCTTCACCACCAGTTTCACCCCTGGCATCAAGAAAGTCATTGATTTTCTCAGGTCATCATTCGATGCAAGCATTTCTGATGTTGAAGGCAAAATCAAGTTCTGACCTTCGGTCAAATCTGAGATTTCGGCGTTCAGGCTCAGGCCTGAACGCTTTTTTTTAGGTCGTAAATGCAAATAGACTATGTTTAGATGTATAACGATTTGATAAAACATACCTTTGTAACCGCATATTTAAACAAACGAACTCATGAAACAGATTATTTTTTTCCTGCTCTGCCTTCTTCCTTTCTTAAGTAACAGCCAAACAACGCCAGTTTCCGGCAAGGAATCAATTCCGGATCCAGGGATGAAAATCGGGATGATCATCTATTCCAATGATCCTGAAACGGTTTGGAATGCCTTCCGGTTTGGTAATTTTGCAATTGGCGATGGAGATTCGGTTAAAGTTTTTTTATTGGCAAAAGGGGTTGAATGCGAGTCGCTGAATACCGACAAATTTAAGGTAACCGACCAGATCAACAAGTTTGTTGAAAATGGCGGGAAGATCTTTGCGTGCGGAACCTGCCTGACCATCCGAAAAAAGGAGGGTTCTGAAATATGCCCGTTGTCAACAATGAAGGACATGTACGACCTCGTTAAGTGGTCAAATAAGATGATAACATTTTAACGTTTTTCAAACCGCCAGCAATGAAAATTCTGTTTATAATCAACAATGCCCCATACGGCACTGAAAAAGCCTACAATGCACTGCGCATGGCCATGACCATCCTGAAAGAAGATGAAACTGCCGAAGTACGTATTTTTTTGATGGCCGATGCTGCAACTGCTGCATTGCCCAACCAAAATACGCCCCAGGGTTATTATAATATTGAAAGAATGATCAAATCGGTGCTTTTAAAGGGTGGAAAAGTCAAAATCTGTGGTTCCTGTGCCGAAGCCAGGGGAATAAAGGACCTGCCGCTCATATCCGGCACCGAACTCAGTACCATGAAGGAGTTGGTGCAATGGACGCTGGATAGTGACAAAACGTTGACATTCTGATAGAACTTTCAAAAAAAAAGCCACCTCAGTCATGCTGAGGCAGCTTTTTTATGAATTGGGAAACAGTTATGCCTGGGTTGGCAACACATCTTTGGTTTTGAGTTTGGATGGCATAAATATGCCGATCACCCCATTGATACCAACACTCATTACGATGTTATAGAAGAATGCCAGGAAGGCCAAAAGCAAAAGCGCTCCACATAAACCGGCCAGAATCATGTACGTGTTGAATTCTCCATTTACATAGAGGGAGCGGCGAAGCATCCCATGAAGACCGGCCATTCCCATGAAGGCACCCATTCCTACGCCGCCAATGAGCTGGCCCCAGAAGTGGAAGTTGGCCAATTTCTGGCTGTAAAACTGTGCTCCGTTTGTGAGGATCGGAAACAGGATATAGATGGCTGCATAGAGTGTCATGGCCAGTCCGACAAGAATTGCCACATGCACG
>CAIQUS010000187.1 GCA_903875045.1 uncultured Bacteroidales bacterium | reverse complement strand
CATCGACAAAAACATCAAAAGGATTAAAAGTGAAATCCAGGTTAGATTCAACGGTGTATGAGAAGGGAATAAAAATATCTGATGAAGATTTGAACAAAATCAATCTACAAAAAGATGAATTTCACGGGGAATGGAACTATAAAATCAAACCAGCTATTGGAAACCTTATTTCGTAACAGATACTTAGCGCCACACGCAATGGTGTGGATGGCAGGGTTGGCAAGGGGCATGTGGATGATTACTGGGTTATGTATAACAGTGCTGCTGCCGATCCTTACATCACCGGTGGTTGGGCTGAACATGCCTGGGGACAATGTACCGGCGACTATATGGGAACCAATCAGTCAACAAAAGGTAATACGGATGGCGGTATCCTTTTTTGGTTTTATGATAATGGAAGTCCGATGTGCGATAAATATTCAGCTACCCAATGGGATGGATGTTACGGATTGAAAAGGTTCTTTATTTCCAGGGGGTACACTGTTAATTCAAATTGCACCCAGGTGATTTACAACAGTTCGACCGCCCCAAATGGATGTACTTTTGCTGATTTCAAGGCAGAAATTGATGCCGGCAGGCCTGCTATGCTTCAACTGGATGGTCATACGGTTTTAGGATATGGATATGATCTTCCCAGCACTGTTTATCTTCATGATACCTGGAATTATGGCGACCATACAATGACCTGGGGAGGTTCCTATTCCGGTTTGGCGCAATGGGGAATGACCTATATCCGTTTGGCAGCGGTTACACCAAACCCCTGTGATTATGTTATTTCCCTGGGTGGAGGCGGTTCAGCCAATGCCCAAACCTATGTAGGGGGAGGAGAAGGTGTTTGGAATACTTCTTGCGGTTATAGCACCCCTGCCATTGAACAGGTTTATAGTTTTGTTGCGCCTGTGAATGGTTATTATAGCATACAGGTTACCGCTGCCGGCAGCTGGGTTGATTACAGCTGGAAAGCAGGGACTTGTGCTTCATCAGGATGGAACTGCATTGCATCTGTTTACTCTCCGGGAACCTATGGCTCAATGTATATGTCGGCCGGCTCCACCTACTCCATTCTTTTGGATGGTGAAGACTTTATTGAAGATAACCATCAGTTTTATATTTTCTACAATCCCTGTGAAGCTGGTAATATTACTACCATTGCCGGAACTGGTGTAGGAAATGTTCATACCTATTCCGGAGGTGGAAATGGCGCCTGGTTCACGTCTTCGGCCTCCCCTTGTGGTTTTTATTGTCCCGGCAGGGAACACGTTTACAGTTTTGTAGCGCCCGCCTCAGGTAATTATAGTATCGTCGTTTCAGCAGCAAGTGGAGGGAATTATGTTGACTATTTGTACAGAACCGCCACTTCCTGCAGCTCAACAGGATGGACATGCATTGACGACCTGAACGGAGTAGGAACTTCTCCTCAACCATTCCCGATGATCCAGGGAACAACCTATTATATTTTAGCGGATTGTGAGAGTACCTCAGCTACTACCCAGACTTTCTATCTCAGTTTGACAGAACCTGCAGGCAGCTGGCTTGGAACAGTAAGCAATAACTGGTTCACCCCGGCGAACTGGAGTGCGAACATTGTTCCTATTTCCACTACAGATGTCACGATTAACACAGGTTATACCTATTATCCAATCGTATATTCGGGCACTGCCACCTGTAACGATATTACAATGGGTACAGGTACGATGATGAAAGTAAACGCAGGTAATCTGAATGTTACCGGAAGCATGAATATCTCAGGTCAGCTGGCCATGGATAATGCAGCCGGGGTTTTGACGGTGAATGGCAATGTTACCTGGCAAAGCGGATCAACTGCTAACTTCACGGCTGCAACCGTCATGTGGGTATATGGAGACTGGACCTTCGCCAGTGGCTCAAATGTTCAATTGGCCAACGGGAATGTGGATTTTGCCGGAAGCACGACAAATTATATCATCACAAATTCAGCAAATTCAGCATTTCACAATCTTGGAAGTTATAAAACTACGGGAAATATCCTTGGATTGAGTTTCTTTTCAACGCAGGACCTCACTGTCAATGGAAATTTGTATACGCATACGAATGCTACTTTTGGTGGCTATTCAACCCACTCCCTGATTCTGAATGGAGAATTTCAGAATAACTACCATTTTCTGTTCAACTATGGAACCATGGTGTTCAACGGGGTAAATCAATCGATAAAACCCAACGTTGGCGATTACTTCTACAACATCATCATCAGTCCTACAGGAACGACCAGTGTTGATAATACCTGGTCGAATACATTAACCGTTAAAGGCTATCTTTTGATCGAGAGTGGTGTTTTTGATCCCATGAACAATATAGTTGAGGTTGGGAAAGACTGGACCAATACAGTTGGCCCTGCGGGCTTTACGGAAGGTGCCGGGAAAGTGGTGTTTAATGGTGGAAATTTTCATCAGTATTGTTCCACTGAAACGTTTAATACGGTAGAAGTGAATAAAACACTGGGAGGGGCATTCCGGGTGAACGGAGGAACCGTAACCTGCCAGAATTATGACTGGACAGCTGGTGCCGTGGATGTGCTAACAGGAATCTTTACGGCAAATAATCTGGTTGATGATGGCCTTTATGGAAACTACTACTTGAATCCGGGAGGTACGATCAATTTGTCCAATTACGATGGGTATGTCGATCTGGATGGTAACCTGTATATTTATGGCGGCAATTTTAATGTTTACGGAGGAACCACTGACAGCGACTGGTCTTTTGCATCAAATGCTTCACTGACAATGAGTGGCGGTATCCTCGATTTCAAAACCAGAGGCATTCGCGTTTATAATTTAGGCCCGTACAGTTTTACTTCAACCGTTACAGCCGGCACCATTCGAACTGTAGGAAAATTTGACAACCAAAGGTCTACTTTTGCGCCAACCGGAGGAACCATTGAAATGTATGGTTCTGTTGATGCCGCTGTATCAACGGGTGCCGGATGCAGCCTCTACAACCTTTTGATTAATAAAAGTGTGACGGATATAAGTTCTGGTACTAACCCCTTGTCCGACAAAGAAGGCAACCTTATTGAGCAGCCATTGTCAAACACCGCATCAGCAACAGGTTCATTGGTTACACTTACCGGTGACTTGACAGTTCAATCCGGAACATTTGACCTGAATACATGCACCGTTAATGTTACAGGTGATGTACATATTAACACTGCCACCCTTAAAATGACGAATGCTGCCGATAAACTTACATGTTCGTCTATTAATTGGAATTCAGGTTCCAATGATAATATCAATAATGGTGAGATTGACGTAAACTATTGGAATTTTCTTAATGGGACTAATGCCACGTTATCGGTACCAAATCTTGCTGTAGTTAAGTCTAGTATTTCTCCTGAAGATTCCGATGCGGAATTTGGCAATTTCAAAGCTATTGCTTCCTCAAAAAGCATGGACAATTCCAGCGTATATTATCCGGTAAGAGTTACCGGTAACTGTACTTTTGCTGCCGGGGCAACCTGGTATACAAATGTGGACTGGCTGATTGGAGGGAATTTGAATATTGAAAATACAGCTTCATTTACGGTTTATTCGGGAGCTGATATATTAGTAAACGGCAACTTTACACTTGATGGCACTTTAAGTATTCAAAGTGGAGCCTCTGCGCTTGTACACGGCGATTTTATTTTCCCCAATACAGGCGTTCTCGATGGTTCTGGTGGAACTTTTACAAACGATTACAGTCTCAGTAATTTAACTTTATCAGGAACGTTCCAGGTTTCAAGCGGTTTGGTTGAATTTCCATACCGTAATGTTTTCCTTTCCGGTACCTTCAACGATCAGATTACCGGAGGCACCATGAAGTTTGGCAAAACTTTTACTGCCACTTTGCCCGGAGTTTTTCAACCGACAGGTGGAACAGTCGAATTTATCAATGCCAGTGCAGGTAACTATGTTCAGGTTACCTCCGACAACTTTCTTAATGATGTGATCGTTAACAAACCAGGATCTTCATACCAGGTATATAATGATCTTACGATCAAAGGCAATCTCACTTTTATAGCCGGCACACTTGCAGCAGGAGATAAAACAATCTACGTGGGAGGCAACTGGAATAACCTGGTTGGTAGTGCCGGTTTCAACGAAGGTACTGGTACGGTCGTGTTCAATGGTGCCCTTGCGGCGGATGTTCTGTCGGCAGAAACATTCTATAACCTGAACCTGAACAAAACGTACGCATTATCCGATGGGTTAGAGCTTTTCCATGATGTAACCGTTTCCAACGACCTTCACAATATTGACGGCAGTATGAAATTGAAGGATCCTGCCAGGCTCGATGTTACAGGAAATGTGAGCATTGATTTGGGAGGAGGGTTGAATGCGAGTGATTACTATCCTTCTTCTTTATCCGGACCACAGATTACGGTTGGAAGGAATTGGACCAATGCAAATGCTGATCATACAAGTGAACATGGTTTTGCTCCCGGTAATTACTCCACTGTGACATTTAACGGAGCGGCAGATCAATCCCTTACCACAGCCTGTGCGCAAGAGGACTTTAATAATTTGAAAATAGATAAAACAACAGGATCATTCAGACCCAACGATAACACACAAACCTACGGGAATATCCTGATCCAGCGAGGCAGTTGGGAAGACAATCTAAACGGGCTTACACATTCTGTTTTTGGTGATTTTACTGTGGCATCTACCGGATCGTTCCTCACCACCTCTATCGCCAACACCGTTGAATTCAAGGGAGGCCAGAACTCTGTTTTGACCTATTCCGGCGTTCTCGGGTATTTCCGAAACCTGCTGGTCAACAAAACAGTTGGGTATGGTGTAACTCAGGCAACCGACATATATACCCAATTTGGCGGGAACCTCACCGTTGGAACCGGTACATACAACCTTGGCGGAAACTTTCTGATCGTTACAGGTGACGTTGCAGTGAACAATACCGGTATTTTAACCTTACCGGCAGCCTCTATTCTGGCTCTGACAGATACAAGAACGCTAAACATCAACTCCGGCGGGCGCATCGATGTTGCAGGAACTTCTGGTAATAAAGTCAATATCAGAGCCAACACGTTCTCGGCAAGATACAACTTCAATGTTAATTCCGGAGGGACCATTGCTGCCGATTATTGTATATTTAAAAACATGGGCATCAGCGGAATCAATGTTAAATCGGGTAGCAGCATCGATCTTGCACATTCTTTTAAAGGTTGTACTTTCCAGGATGGCGCCAGTGGAGGAACGTTGCTGACCATTGATAACAGCGAGACCAGGACAATCCGGAATGCAGTATTCCCGACAAATATATGGGGAGGCGCATCCAATGTAACAAAAACAGTGAATGCTGGTTTTGTCTACTTTGTTGATTACTCAGGCTTATGGTCCGGTGAAGCAAATGATAATGACGTGAATAACCGGTTACAGTGGGTGCCAACCCTGATTGCAGCTCCCACAGCAACACCTGCCGCAATCTGCCCGGGTTCACCTTCTCAATTGCATGCTGTTGCTTCAGGAGGGGTTGGTCCATACACTTATGCCTGGTCTCCGGCAGGTAGTTTGTCGGATGCAGCTCTTGAGAATCCGGTGGCCACTCCATCTGTCACTACCATTTATACGGTTCAGGTTACTGATGGTCTCGCGACAATTGGAACCGGAAATGTTACAGTAACAGTTCTTCCTGTGCTCACTCCATCAGTTACGATAGCTGCATCAGCCAACCCATCTGTCCCCGGCGACTTTGTGAATTATACTGCTACTCCATTCAACGGAGGCGGATCGCCAACATACGTTTGGAAACGTAACGGTTCCCCTGTTGGTACCGGACCTACCTACTTTTATAAGCCGGGTAACCACGATGAGGTAACCTGTGAGATGACTTCCAGTTATGCTTGTTCAAGTGAAAATCCTGTAATATCAAATGTAATTACCATGATTGTTATTCCAGCAACCAGAACTGAAACCGGTACAATTAATGCGCCCCTTTCGCTCTGCTTTGATGCTTCCAATACCATTACTGTTGCGGGAGGTGGTGATGTCTTTGTTGTTAAAACCGGGGCAAGTGCGGTATTTATCGCAGGAGTGAAAATCTCATTCCTCCCTGGAACAACCGTTGAGAATGGAGGGTATATGCATGGGTATATTGCGACAACCAACAATTATTGTGGCTTTGCACCCGCCCCAGCACCAGCTATTGTAGCAGGTGAAGGTGAATCAACAACCGGGCCAATGGCAGATGCTCAGATGTTTTCGATCTATCCTAACCCGACCACTGGCGTATTCACACTGTTAAACAAAGGCGACGTGCGATTCGGGAATGTCCGGGTTGAAATGTTCGATTTGCGGGGCAACATGGTTTATTCAACCAATTTCGGAGGTGAGCGCGATCACAAGGTCACACTTCCCCCGTTAACTCCCGGACTTTATTTCGTTAAAGTGATTTCCGGAAACCTGATTGAGTCGTTCAAAGTGATCGTGACGCGGTAATACCTGGCAAAGAACCCAACGATCATCATGCCTGACGCAGGCCACCTTTTTATAAGGTGGCCTGCGTTTTTTGCGTGTGACAATATGCTACCAGGTCTTGATTAATTCGTGGCCATTTTTGAGATAATAACACAGAATAATTCACATTTTTTTATGATTTCATAAGGAGAATAACTTATCTTTGGTGCTTTAATTATAAAAGTACTATAATACTTGAATTATTTTGATGCGAAATTTAGCATTTAAGTTTAACCATCTAATCCGATTCATCATGATGCGAAAATATACAATCATCTTCATTATCATAGGGTTTTATGGCATGTCGCATGTCCATTCTCAAAACAGAACCCTGACCAATCAAACTAATCCCCAGAAGGAAGTCCTATTAAAACTGGCTGAAGCATTTCAGCAAAAATACCTGATTCAACGTGCTGAAGTTGAGCGTGTTGCGAAGGAAAGGGGCTGGGTAATCCGGCAGGAAACCCCGGAAGGCGTTAGCGAAATAATGTACATTGACAGCAAGGGATTTCCTCAGGCCTACGGCACAACTAACCTGAATGCCGCGAGGTCAACCAATACGGATGATATCTGGGTTGGCGGGTCAACCGGCTTAAACCTGAACGGCAGTGGCTATCTTGTTGGTGAATGGGATGGCGGTGGCGTTTTGACTACGCACCAGGAATTTAACAATGGAACCGGGACCAGGGTGACACAAATGGATGTTCCGGCTGCAACCAGTTATCACTCGACCCATGTGGCGGGTACGATGATCGCGGAAGGACAGGTAGCTTCAGCACATGGCATGGCAACGGAGGCGCTTCTGCATGCTTATGAATGGACGAATGATAATGCTGAAATGGCAACTGAAGCGGCTGGTGGATTGACCTTGTCGAATCACTCCTATGGATTGAACAGAGGGTGGAACTCAAGTGGTGGAAATATGTATTGGTGGGGAAACCCGGGCATCAGTGCAACGGAAGATTATCTCTTCGGGTTTTATGATTCGAATTCTCAGGCCTGGGATCAGATTGCATTTAATGCGCCCAATTATTTGATTGTTAAAGCATCCGGCAATGATAGAAATGACGCCTTTAGCGGGAGTCATTATGTTTACAACGGAACCAACTGGGTTGCGTCGAATGCCGTGCGTGAGCAGGATGGTGGCAGCGACGGATACGACTGTATAGAGCAGGGAGGAGTGGCGAAAAACATCCTTACCATCGGCGCTGTCAATGATATCGCTGGTGGCTGGACAGCAGCAACTGATGTAGTGCAGAGTACCTTCAGCAGTTGGGGGCCAACTGATGACGGCAGGATAAAACCAGACCTGGTTGCAAACGGGGTTGGCGTTTATTCCACTACTGATGCCGGTAATACACTGTATACCACTCTGGACGGAACATCCATGGCCACCCCCAACACTACAGGCACCCTTGTCCTTTTGCAGGATTACTACAAGTCGCTTAAAGGTGGAACCATGAGTGCAGCTGCTATAAAGGGACTGGTAATCAATACGGCCAATGAAGCCGGGCCTTCCAACGGACCGGATTATCAGAATGGTTGGGGCTTACTGAATGCAACAGGTGCCGCAGGTTTGATTGCTGCCGACAATACCCAGGGTGGTTTAATTGTACAGGCTGTTCTGGTGAATGGACAAACAACAGATTATACATACTATTCAGACGGACTGACTCCGATCAATGTTACCCTCTGCTGGACAGATCCAGCCGGAACACCGCCTGCAGCGTCACTGAATCCAGGTACCCTCATGCTGGTGAATGACCTGGATGTCAGGGTTATTGGTACTTCGACGAATATGCCATGGATTCTCAATCCGGCATCACCTTCTGTCGCTGCGACAAAAGGTGACAATTTCCGGGATAACGTGGAAAGCGTGAACATGCTTTCTCCTGTGGCCGGCTACTATACAATACGTATCAATCATAGCGGTACGCTTTCTGGCGGTTTGCAGGCTTATGCCCTCATCGTCAATGGCATGAGAACAATACCTGCCGATACTTACTGCAATGCCAGGTCGACATACTGGAGTAGCCTGGAATATATCAGCCACGTCGCTATGGGAACTATTAGCAATACATCCGGAAGATCGCCCGGGGGATTTGGTGATTTTACGGGAATGGTCAACAAAATAATTCAGGGAACAAGTGAGACACTGTCGGTTACAATTAATGGTTATTCCGGTGATCAGGGTAAAGCCTGGGTGGACTGGAACCAGGATGGAGATTTTGCCGATGCAGGAGAAGAGTTTGCCCTTGGTACAGGTGCCGGCCCGGCATATTCGGTCAGCATTGCAGCTCCGCCAACAGCACTCACTGGTTATACCACCATGCGGGTTCGGCTGAGTTATGGAGCTCACACGAGTTGCGGTAATACATCGTATGGTGAAACAGAAGATTATACCATCAATGTTTTATCACATTGTGAAGCAGAAGGTGGTTGTTTTGAGCACATTTCCAATGTACTTATTGGTTCCATCAACAACACGTCAGGATGCGGAAAGTACTCCGATTACACAAGTCTTTCAGCAAGTTTACCGCTTAATTCACCGGCTTCGTTAATCGTTACCAATGGAAGTCCTTATTCAGGAGATCAGTGTGGGGTGTGGGTGGATTGGAATGATGATGGTGATTTCTCAGATGCCAATGAAACCATTGCTGTCGCCGTAACCCCGGGCCTTGGACCATATACTGCCACCATAGATCCACCGCTCTCAACCACATTGGGTACCAAGGTGATGAGGGTAAGGATTACCTATACAGGAGTCGTTGATCCATGTGGTATAACTTCGTATGGAGAAGTAGAAGATTACACAATCAACGTCACTGCTGCCTTACCGAATTACTGGGTTGGCGGTTTCAACCATTACTGGCACCATGCAGCCAACTGGTCCCTTGGACATATTCCAACGATTGACGAACCTGTATATGTTAACAATGTAGGGTATCAGCCTGTTTATGTCGATAATTATGCTCCTTTTCTAAAAGAGGAATGCAGCAGTTTATCGATTGGCGCCGGAGCACAACTCGAAGTGCAAACAATGGAACTCTCGATCAGCAACGATTTGACCATCAATGGTCAATTGGGTCTTACAGATCCTGCAGGGGTGATCAGGGCGTTAGGGAACGTTGCCTGGAATTCAGGTTCAACAGCAAACTTTACTGCCAACGGTATTTTCTGGGTTTATGGAGACTGGAACTTTAATCCGGGTGCAACTGCCAACCTCGCTTCAGGTTCGGTCTTTTTCGCCGGAGCAGGTATAAATTGGATCAGATCATACAGCGCCGCCTGTGCTTTGCCAAACGTTATGAGCTACAAATCCGGCACAGACTGGCTCAGGGTAAGCAATCTTTCTACCCAACCGCTTACTGTTAATGGTACTCTCTTTACTGATTTCTCCTGTAACTTAAGCAGTTATTCGAGTCAGGATATAATCCTTAAAGGCAACTTGGCGATGTTTGGTAATTTCGATTTTACCGGTTTATCCAACACGGGTACGTTAGTTTTCGATGGAACTACACAAAGTGCCGGCAACTATGGAACAGGAACCGGAGTGATTAACAATATCAGGTTCAGTTCGTCTGGTACGACAACCGCTGCCACCAATCTAACTGTTGCCGGCAATCTGACAATAGACCAGGGAACTTTCAGCCCGGGTGCTACCACGCTGACAGTTGCAGGAAACTGGACCAATACAGTGGGAACATCCGGTTTTGCTGAAGGAACAAGCAGGGTGATATTCAACGGGGCAAGTCATAATTATGTTTCAAGCGAAACATTCAATATTATTGAAGCCAATATGGGAGCAGCCCTTCGTGTCAACAATGCAGCAAATACTGTTATCTGTAACCAATATGACTGGACCACAGGTGGTATTGATGTGATTGCAGGCACATTCACCGCCCTTGACCTTGTTGACAGCGGACTTTTTGGTACCTTTTGGGTTAATCCGGGAGGTTCGCTGAACATCACCCAGGACGCCGGTCAATTCACGGACTTGCATGGTGAGCTTCATATTTATGGCGGGACAATGACAGTTACCGGTGGAGCAGGGGCGAGTTACTGGCCTTATATGGATAATGCGCTAATTGAAATGTCAAATGGAATTCTTGATTTTAAGAACAATGGGATTTATATCTATAACACTGCTGCAACCCTCACTGAATCAATTACGGGTGGTATTATCAGAACAGATGGCCGACTGGCCGGTACGAGAACTGATTTCAACCCTGCAGGAGGTACTTTTGAAATGTATGGTACTGCAGAAGCATTTATAAGCCAGGGATTGGGGAGTACATTTGCAAATCTTGTAATCAACAAGCCAGCTGTTTTAGATATTTCCCAGGCTGGTTCTGAGGAGGTTTTCTACAACAGGGAAGGAGATCTGACTGACATTGTTGCGTCAAGTGTTGTAACTTCAAGTTCAAACCTGGTTTTAACAGGAGATTTAGTTATTCAGGCAGGAACCCTTATTGCCCCGGCTTCGATCAAAGTCGGGCGGAACTGGAACAATCTTGTGGGCACATCCGGATTTACGGAAGGCACCGGAACCGTCGAATTTGACGGACCGCTGGCCGCCGATGTTCTGTCTTCTGAAACATTCTATAACCTTAGCCTCAATAAAACTTATGCTTCATTCGATGCATTGGAGGTTTGGAACAGTGTTTCAGTTACAAATGACCTTCATCTGATCGATGGAACAATGAAATTCAGGTCACCCGCGAATCTCACTGTATCCGGCAATCTGACAATCGACCTGAATGCAGGGTTGAATGTTGCTGATAGTTATGGACCCCAGGTCAGTGTAGGGAAAAACTGGACAAATGCCAACACGGGTTATGCCTCAAACTTTGGCTTTTATCCGGGAAATAATTCAACGGTAATTTTCAACGGCAATCTCGATCAGATGCTTACAACTTCTGCTACTGCTGAAGAATTTCGCAACCTGACTATTAATAAGACTGCAGGGAAATTCAGACCTTCTGACAATATTACATGTACCGCCGACATTCTGATCTCGAATGGTATCTGGGAAGATTTCGTCTCCGGGTTGTCTCATGCAGTGTACAGTGATTTCACGGTTGCTTCTACAGGTGCATTTCACACCTCCGCGGTTGCAAATACTGTTGAATTTGTAGGTTCTGAGCACTCCAACCTGACATATTCCGGTGTAACCGGATATTTTCGCAATATTCTTGTAAACAAGGGAATCGGATATTCTGTAAATCAGATCGGTTACGCAACCTGTCAGAACAGTGGCAACTTCACAGTCAATCAGGGTTACTACTTTCTGAATGGAAACAGCCTGTTGGTAACCGGCAATATCAATGTGAATAATGCAGGTTATTTGTCTTTATCACCCGCATCATCGCTCATACTCACTGACACCAGAACATTGAGTATTAATTCTGGCGGGCGCCTTGAGTTGAATGGTACGGCCGCAAACCAGGTTACTGTCAGAGCAAATGTTCCAACTGCATACTATGATTTTAACGTACTGTCGGGCGGCACCATTGCGGCTGATTATGCATTGATTAAAAACACGTCAGCCAATGGTTTGTTTCTCCAGCTCGGGTCATCAGTAGATCCGGCACATGCGTTTAAGAGCTGTACTTTCCAGGATGGAATTACTGGTTTTGCTGCCATGATGGTTGTTAACAACAGCCAGGTGTTTGTTGTCAGAAATGCAAACTTCCCAACCAACACGTGGGGTGGAACATTCAATGTTTACAAGGCGGTGGGTGCCGGCCATGTCTATTTTGTTGATTATACAGGAGCATACGCCGGTACGGCATTCGAGTATGATCCGTACAACATCGTTGACTGGGTTCCAACGCTGCTTTCGACGCCAACGGCTACCCCCGGGACTATTTGCGCCGGGAGTACATCGCAGTTAAATGCAGTTCCTGCCGGAGGTGTTGCTCCATATAGCTATGCATGGAGTCCTGCAGCAGGATTGTCAAATACAAGCATCATTGATCCGCTTGCCAGTCCGTTAACAACTACCAACTATTCTGTGACAGTAACAGATGCCCTTGGTACCACTAAAGTCAGCAGTGTTCTTCTAACAGTAAATCCTTTACTTCCGGTAAGTGTCACGGTGTCGGCATCGGCCAACCCTTCGCCTCCGGGAGACATTGTGAATTTCACTGCAACACCGGTGAATGGAGGGCCATTCCCCACTTACCAGTGGAAGGTGAACGGGAGCAACGTTGGAACAGGGCCTGCATATAACTACATACCCGATGACAATGACCATGTTACATGTGAGATGACATCCAACTATCCTTGCATCACCGGGAATCCTGCCACATCCAACACGATCACGATGATCATGGTGCCAGTCAACCAAACTGTTACCGGAGGCATGACCGGACCACTGTCTCTTTGCTTTGATGCCACCAACACCATCACGGTGGCAGGCGGGGGCAGCACTTTTATAGTCAGAACAGGGGCAAGTGCGGTTATGATTGCCGGCGAGAGGATCTCATACCTTCCGGGAGCAACGGTTGAAGCGGGAGGGTATTTGCATGGATATATCACCACGACCAATGGCTACTGCGGTATCATACTGCCCACAATGCCGGCTATGGTGGCAGGTCAGGATGAGGCAATACCGGCAGAGGCACTGCCTGCATCGCTAACGTTCTCACTTTACCCGAACCCGACCACCGGCGTATTCACACTGTTAAACAAAGGCGACATGCGATCCGGGAATGTCCGGGTTGAAATGTTCGATTTACGCGGTAACATGATTTATTCAACCACCTACGGAGGCGCGCGCGATCACAAGGTCACACTTCCCCCGTTAACTCCCGGACTCTATTTCGTTAAAGTGATTTCCGGTAACCTGATTGAATCGTTCAAGTTGATTGTGACGAGGTGAAATGAGTTAACTATTTGATATATAATTGCATGTCAGGCGCAGAACCCCCGGGAAAGGGGTTCTGCGTTTTTTTTTGTAAGTATAAAATGATTTCCTATCTTTGCAGCCCTTAAAAACGGATAAACAGTATTGGAGAGGTGGGTGAGTGGCTGAAACCAACAGTTTGCTAAACTGTCGTACGGGAAACTGTACCGGGGGTTCGAATCCCCCCTTCTCCGCAAAAGAAAGCAGTGTTTAATAATAAAAAATAAAAATCACTAAATTCCTTATAAATACTTACATTTGCAGGGATTTTGAAAGGATAGGAAAAAGAAGTTGTCGTTCTCAATTGTTAATTTTCAATTATCAATTTATTTCGGGGTATAGCGTAGCACGGTTATCGCGCCTGCTTTGGGAGCAGGAGGTCGCAAGTTCGAATCTTGCTACCCCGACCAGTAAAATCAAGGGTTTCAGAGTTTCTGGAACCTTTTTTTATTTCATGTGCCACCTGATTTGCCACCCGGATACCCTTTACCAATGGCCTGTAATGAAGCGTGACTCGAACGCATTAATCCCCTAAATTTCAATTCTGTCATCTTAGCCAATGGTGCCTGAGTGGCACTTTCCTGCAGATCTTCCGGAGGTTTGACCATCGAGAGTCCGGCAGACACCTGAAAACCCCACTTTTTATAAGGATACGGGAACTGCATGGCGTGAGTGGTGATATCAAATGTGTCCATTGGTGCCGGTAGCTGGGTAGAGGCCAGCAAGCTTATGAAGAGCAGGTTATAAAGTGTAAGTCATATTTTCATAAAAAATTTCCCGGGAATGATAAGTGTAAAGCGACAAAAGGCGGAGGTCATTCCTTCGCATAAGGTTAAATCGTAAAAACCGAAAAAATTTTGCTTTTATTTCTTACCCCGGGTGCTAATCCCAAAAGGCAGATATAGAGGGCAGAAACTCAATAAGCCCGTCAGGATGAAAATTCCTGCAGAGATCAGTAAAATAATTGCAATGGTTCCTGAAATTACATGTGTGAGATACAGGATGATTACTATGGCTGCAATCACCAACCTGATTGCGATGTAGATGGTTCCCATGTTTTTTTCATAAGGCTCAAGTTTCAGGTTAAGAAATTAAACTATAAAAATACAATGCTGCAAGCGCGAGAAAAAAAATCATTGTTGCAACTCTTTTAATTTGAAACATCCTCATACGATCAGATACATGCAAACGATTAATTTGTCCGTAAATACTCAATGGCACTCAAGGCTGCAATCGTGCCGTCTGCAACAGCAGTGGTACACCGCGACCTTTGAATTCAGCCTCTCCTGGTACATGAATCACCCTTGGCGCTCCTCCCGGTGACAGAATGACAGTCCTGCCAAAGAATTGTTCGTTGCCGTTGATCTCAACCATCTTCGGATTTGCGGAATATTCAAAAGCAGTGACCTGAATATTTGACCTGATTTTACAGCCAAAGGTCAGGACCTGCTTTTTCATGATGTTGCCCAGCTGAAAGCCGCTGGTTGACTCAACTCCCGGGTAATTTGCAATCTCGTGGGTTAACACGAGCTGACCCCGACTGTTCCCTCATTCTAAATAAACGTCTTCATGCGGGCGAGGGAAGCATAAATGCCGGCAGGACCTCCACCAATAATAATGATATCGAATATCTCTGGCATCATGTTTTCTTTTAAGAGGCCGCATCAGATCCCCGCAGTAAAGAGTCAATCACTAAACCCATGAAAAACTTTCTCCTTGCCTGCAGAGGATCTGGCGTCTCTGATTTTTATTGCTATTTTTTATCGAATTGTGCATCGAGGATTGATTTTACCTGCGGCATCGACTGGATGCTGGAAGTTGCTTTTACGAGTTTTCCATTCTTGTAATAGAGTGTAAATGGAATTCCCATAAAACCTTTGCACTCGGGTGCATTTCGAATCGGATGTGATTCCGGGTTGTCAAATTCCATATCGGCGTATTTAACATGGGGGTAATCCGGTTCCAGGTCTTCCATGATGCCATATATCGGGATGCACCTAGGACCCATCCTTCCACAGCAGATCATTACGTTTTCATTCTCTTCAATAAGTTGCTGATGACCTGAAGCAGTCAGAATGTGTGTTAAATTTGTTTGTAGTATAAGTTTAAGTTTTTACATGTCATGTTCTGTATATGTCAAACATTGTGCCAAAATAAAGCGCATAAACATCACCAATTCAAATTTTATTCGTTACTTTGCAAATGAAATCGGTTTTTGAAATATAGATCATTCAAACACCGAATCAAACAAGTAGTTAACAGATTGTTTTAAAAGCAAATTATCATGTCAGAAACATGCAAGACCAACACAGAGCCATTGCCAATCAGGGAAAGACTTAAGACCTGGACATTCTGGAAGCCGGTATTTTTCACCGTAATAGGTGGGATTGGAGGTTTTTTATATTATTATTTTGTCGGATGTGCTTCTGGAACCTGCGCCATTACGAGTAATCCGTATGCCAGTATTGCATTCGGTGGATTTTTCGGTTATTTCATGGTCAACCGTCCCTGCGCTTGTTAAAAGTTGAAAAAAATGTGCCGGAGAGCACATTGCTCCCCGGCACAAAAGCATTCCTGGTATTACGAGTTAGTTACAGTGGCAATTTCCTGTGCCGGTTTCATGTTTCGAATTCACGATCGCGTCAAAATCTTCCTGTGTCAGGTATTGCGGAGTATAGGTGCCACCTGTGAATTTAATATTGGCATAAAATGAACGCAGATGATTGCGTGAGCCGCGCATGAGGTTGTTGAAAACGCATGTGATATCCTGGTTGTCAATGGTCAGCAAATGATCCCTCAGATCTTTTATATCCAGATCTTCGATCGTGGCGCCTACTATAAGCCCATTAAGTAAGGAACTATAACCAAGGGTTACCAGTGAATTGTATAAAGTTTGAAGATCCTGGTTCGTGAAAGTGCCCGTTACATGGTTCGCTGCAGGATCAACCAACGAGTATTTGGTTAGCAGCGCCTTGATTGCATCTGTATGTCGCTGCTCGCTTCGGGTGATGTTTCTGAAGATCGGTTTGGTGTAAAGTTGGCTGAGTGTAAGATAAACATCATGTGCAAGAAGTTCCTCTTCCCTCATAAAAACAAGGGCTTCAGCTTCAGAAGTGTTTAATGATTCAAACGGCAATGAATCAACACAAGATAAACAACCTGTAATAGAGGTGTCGGCAAGCGTGTAGTTAAGGATGTCTTCCTTATACTGGGAGTCTGCTGATGTTGGTACAGCAGTGGTTTCTTTTGAGCATCCGTTCAGGGACAGTACCATATATGATACGCCCATAACCAGGAACATTCCGATGGCTAAATTTTTTCTTGCTTTCATGATAGATAGTTTTAGAAGGGTTAGTGAGAATGCATTCTTCGAGAACAAAAGTATATACATGTATACATATAACTATTATGATATTTTAGTTTACTTGTATAAGATTTTAATGTGTTAGTGGCAAAGAGTCTTCCAGCTTTCAGATGACGGAGAAGTCGTTTTTCGTTGAATCACATTTTTGTTAAAATCTTGAACATCTTTATTAAAATATCATAATATCCATATATGACAGGATATCTAATTTTGTTCCATGAAAAAAATAACCGTGTCTGCTCGTCCTGCCCTTTTGCTATCAATAACGATTGCGCTATCATTCACATATTTTACTGCATTCAGCAGGAACAATCTAAGTTTAAATACCGAAGGGAGTAAATACCCTTTTTATTATAATAGGGATATCAGGATAGATGGCCGGTTGACCGACTGGCCATCAGGTACGTTTTATAACAGTTCAGAGGCGAATGTCATATATGCAATCGCTAATGATTCTGTGAGATTGTATTTTTGTGTCCAATTGGTAGAGCAGTCGACACAGTTGAACGTATTGCATAATGGTTTGGTCATCAATATTACAATCACTGGAAAGAAAAAAAAATCCTGTCAGATATATTTTCCATATCAGGCCGTTGAATCCAATGGGCAAATTATTGTAAAAGGAAAGCAACAACCACGCACCTTCACTGCTTCACTTAAAATGAATGGTTTCAATGAAGATATAAACGGATTATTCCGTCATGATTCACTACCAAAGGGTATTGAAACAGCCATTGCCTATGACCATACAGGAGCCCTGTCTCTTGAAATGGCAATCCCCATGGCTGACTTCATAGAGGATCTGCGAACGGCAAAGTTCGCCACATTTGAATTCGTGATCAATAGTAAAGGGAAAGATGGCGATCCAGGCGTGCCAAATAAACAAGGCGGCAAGGGCAGTGGTAAGCATTCAGGGGGTAAGGGCGGTGGTGGAGGTTCCGGCGGTATGGGTGGCAAACATGGTGGAGATGGAGGTGGTGGAAGTGGATCAGGCAGCGCTCATGCTCAAAATGGAGAGGGTCATCAACCCCAGAATACTCCATTTAAAATATCGCACAAGTTTACTATTGCACCCCGGCAGTAAATCAAATGTGCTGCTTGAGGATATCAATTAATTGACTTTTACTTGCAACGCCGGATTGCCTCCAAACCAAATTGCCCTTGTTTTGCGATCCATTCAGACCCTTCGAGGGCAGCCACATCCCCTATGGCAAATACAAAGATGTATGATTTTTTATTTGTTTAATAAACCTCGGCACCTTGTGGGCTATCAATTGGATGGCTGTAATTACAACAAAAAACGCTATGGAAACTGGCAAGAACATATCCAGCTCCGGCGGGTTCACAAACATGTAGGATTTGTTTTTTTGTTCTGAGATGCCGAAGATAAACGTTATTGAATCATAGGTTCCTGCCGGGATTTTATAAATTTGTCACCAACACCACTCAAAATGCCCAGGTAACATTAACTGTATCCACTTTACATGATGAAAAGAACGAAAATCAGCATTATTTTCTTTTTAGTACTCGTCTGTTCCATGATGATGAGCGCTCAGACTGCTCCGTTTCAAATTGCGATAGAGCCTATGAATATTAGTGGCCTGACTGGTCTGCAAGCATTCGGTTTTGGACAGTATCATGACAAATGGCTTCTCATTGGAGGACGAATAGACGGCTTGCATCGACGTCAGCCCTGGGCCACGTTTGATTCAGCAGGACAAAATACACGACTTTTAGTGATTGATCCTGAAAGGCAGCAAATTTGGTCTGCTCCGTTATCGACGCTGCCTGCCGGAATTCAGGAACAATTAAGCTCGACCAACATGGAATTTCACCAGGCCGGGGATGATCTGTATATCATTGGAGGATACGGGTATAGTATTACTGCAGATGACCATATTACCTATCCTTATTTAACTGTCGTAAAAATACCAGATGTAATCAACGCCATCATCAGCGGGACTTCGTTCAACTCCTATTTCCGACAGATAACAGATGAACTTTTTGCCGTAACCGGTGGCTATCTGAACAAAATATACAATACATACTACCTCACGGGTGGTCAACGGTTTGACGGCAGGTATAACCCTATGGGCCATCCATCCTATGTGCAGGAATATACAAATTCGATCAGGAGGTTTAATATTGCTGATGATGGAACAAATTTATCGGTGACACATCTGGTCCCAATAGTAGATTCAATCAATCTGCATCGGCGTGATTATAATGTAGTTTCACAAATTATGCCCAATGGTCAGGAGGGTTTGACTGCTTTTTCCGGCGTATTTCAGGTTGCGGCAGATTTGCCATACACGAATTGTGTAAATATCGACAGTACCGGGTATTCGCCGAACAATGCTTTTTCGCAATTCTATAATCATTACCATTGTGCACATATTCCATTGTATAGCGCCAGTGCGAATGAAATGCACAATGTTTTTTTTGGCGGTATTGCCCAATACTATGACAGCGCCGGCATCCTGGTCCAGAATAACAATGTTCCATTTGTGAAAACCATAGCCAGGGTAACCAGAAACGGAAGCGGAGTCATGGCTGAATATAAATTACCTGTTGAGATGCCTGCTTTTTTAGGTGCAAGTTCAGAATTTATTCCAGCTTCAAATCTGCCTGAATACAACAATGCAGTATTGAAGTTAGATGACTTTACTTCAGATACGACCCTGGTTGGCTATATCTTTGGAGGCATTCATAGTTCGGCTGCCAATATTTTCTGGATGAATGACGGTTCTCAGAGTAGTGCAGGCAGCCAGATTTTTAAAATTAACCTCGTAAAGAATTCTAAGTTAGGAATTCATAAACTGAACCCACAAAGTATCGGCACGCTGCATCTTCAGGTATACCCGGATATTGAAAATCAAAAATTCGAGTTTAATTTTAATCTGGAGAATAATTCAGAAGTTACGCTAACCATTGGTGATGCGAACGGAAGAGTATTGAAAAGATCTGTACTGAAAAACCTGGAACCGGGTAAAAACTCACTGACACAAAACATCATGAATCTATCAGAAGGTGCCTATTTCATTACCCTTGAAACACCCTCTGAAAAAGCAATACAGAAAATAATTATTGAACCTTAAGCGCACGCTGCGAGGGAAACCCATGATCATAAATTCAACCTTTCCCCACCGGGTGTTTTAAAAAAGCTGGGTGAAATCATTTGATTTTACAGTAATTTGGTGGATTGGAGGATTTCCTGAAAAGCTTCACCGGAGGTTGTGCTTTTTGCTTCAATGGTTAAAGGCTCCTGCAATTGCAACTTTCGATAATCTGATCAACCAGTTTTGTGTTTACAGCCAGAATGACAGGCATGTCACGGCGTAGGATCAGTTCATTTAAACTTTCTGTCCATCCTTGACACCACCATCAACTCTATCTCAAACAGGGCGGATTATCAGGTAAAGATTAATGTGGGACGGTACGATCCACTATCTGGTTATCGGGGTTGACGGGGTCAAAAGTATTACGATTATTTTTTCTTATAACCCGCCATCCTGATAAATATACCAGCAGATCGAAGAACTCACATGATTTGAGCAGCTAAGCACGAATCAGTGTAAACAACCCCTGTTATACCCATTGACGTTTATTTGCGTTGGGGTGATGGTTATGTTTTGGGTTTGTTTAATGAGGTAATAAGCCCGTTGCCCAGCCGTGCATCATACCTTTTTCTTGTTTCCGACTCCTTACTTTTATCGTCAATAAATATGATGGTTCTGCCGCCATCAAGGACAACCGGATACTTGTCTTTCGTTGACCCCATCAATATTTTTGAATCGGAAACTTTTAACCGTTGCCGCTCCTGCATCATCCTGTACTCCAAGGTGTCCTTTTTCATAATTCGATCAGTTTTTTCGACCATAAAATCTATGGCATTCGACAAGATACGGATAATTTGTTTGATCATGAAGAAAAAGTTTTGAAATACTGTTTGTCTTTGATTTTTTCAACTCGTATGCGAGCTGCCAAAACGCCTTCTTTTCTAACAATGCAACCTGTGTGAAATTGAATCCTGGTGACCTGAAAAGCTTACAGATGAAATTGTTAATATTATGATGAATGTCAAGGGATAAAAAGGATCAGTCAAAATATTGTAATAGCCCGTTTTTGTTCATGGGATAAAATAGTTAAGATTATTTCCTATTTTTGTTCATGCGTCGGGAGGATGAGAGGCACCTGCCATCATTCGATGCTCTTTTTCCGGACAGTCCCGGCTCCCCGGATATGGGGCATTGTAAATGAATTGCATGAAAGGATTACTGTTAATTCTCAGGGAATCCCGGGTCTTTATAAGGTATAAGATGAGAAAAAATAAATATAGCGTATTTAGCAGGGGTGCCGATTTTATTACTTACAGGTTCGATCAGGCTGTTTCGGGCCCGGCTATCAAACAACTGCTTGTGCTGCTGACTGTTTTTGCAGCGGTCTATCTGATTTGGCTGATCCTCGCTTTTTCTATTTCTTTTTTTGGAAAAGAAATTGTACTCAACCGTGAAATACCTGACCTTGGCTGGAGTGTTATAGCTCAAATGATCGATCCGGGCAACCAGCACATGGTGGGTATAGCCGCGGGAAAAGATGCTGCGACAGGTGATGTAGATGGCTGGAGCCGATTATTCGCACTCTTGCTGACTCTTTCAGGAACATTTGCCTTTGGAGGGCTGTTAATATCTACGATCACCAATGTATTTGATCAGCGGGTTGCCCTGGTTCGGGAGGGTATGGTGAACTATCGTTATGAAGACCATCTGTTGATTCTTGGATACAGCCCTGCAGTTCATGGCCTGATCAGGCAGTTGATCGGACGCAGGGATTATGAAAAATACCGTATTGTATTGATGACGGAGAGAAATGTTCCGGAGGTAAGGAGAATCCTTTCATCTGAATTTACCAGGAAGGATATGAAACGGATCGTCATTCTTTTCGGGGACAGAACTTCTGCCAATGACTTAAACCGAACGCACATACATCTGACACGCCGGATATTCATCCTCGGGGAAGAGAATGAATCAGCGCACGATTCAAAGAACAACGCATGTCTCGCTAAAATAGATAGGCTTGCTGAGAACATACTCATGAATTCGGGAAAGAAGCTCAATTGCGAGGTTATGTTTGATTCACA
This sequence comes from uncultured Bacteroidales bacterium, assembly GCA_903875045.1. GTDB lineage: Bacteria > Bacteroidota > Bacteroidia > Bacteroidales > FEN-979 > CAIVAT01. The sequence goes on along the minus strand of CAIQUS010000187.1, from coordinate 79,847 downwards.
AACAACCATTGCCGCCTATCAGTTCGGCGATGTCCGCACATTACCTTCCGGTTCAGGAACTACAGCAAATATCGTGATCAACTCTTTCAGCTTTTATGAAAACTGGGCACAAAAGGTCTTTCTGGATCGCAGGCCTGTTGAGGAAGCTTTCCCACCGCTTGATTTTGAACCTATTACGCAGGATTCAGACAAGTATGTGCACCTGTTAGTCGCGGGCATGACAAAAATGGGACTTGCCCTCGGGGTGGAGGCAGCAAAACTGGGCCATTTTGCCAACTACAGTCACAGAAAAACACAAATTACATTTATCGATTCCGATGCCGATCGGGAACGGGACTATTTCGCAACAAGGTTCCAGTCCTTCTATGAATCAGTGGATGTAAGCTATGAAGATCTTTTCACCGGCGATAATTATTTTAAAACCGGGAAACTGCCATTTATAAACATTTCACTTCGATTTGTCAAAGGCCATTTTGAAAGTCTTCCCATGAGGGAGAAATTGCTGGACTGGACCAGTGATCCTGATGCTTTGACTACCATTTCCCTGTGTTTCAACAATCTGTCAGCCAACCTGGCAGCAGGACTTTTTCTGCCAAATCTCTTGTATAAAAGAAAAGTCAGGGTGCTGGTCAGGCAGGAAACATCTCACTCGGTGGTTTCACTCCTGAGGCCTGATAAAGAAATTGACAATCAGTATCGCCATGTCAAAGCATTTGGGATGTTGAACGATAGTTTCGACTTCTCTCTTGATACCACATTCAAGGCAATGGCTGTGAACTATTTTTATTGGTCAAAAAATTCATTGCCCGACAAGTTTAATGCGTCCGATCTTACTAAAATGCAAGAATACTGGGATGATTTGCCGGAAAGGCATAAATGGTCCAACCGATACAATGCTGCATCTATTCCGGTCAAACTCCGTGCAGTTGGAGCAGATAAGGCAACTGCAGGCAATCTTCAAAAATACTTTACCAATGAAAATATAGCATTATTGGCTGAGCTTGAACACGCACGATGGAACGTTGCTGCTCTTCTGATGGGCTATGATGTCCCAACGGAACAGATTGTTGCTGAATCTGTGAGAACATCCAATCTTGCATGGAAAGCGTACAATCCAGGGGACGAACACTCGAAAGATTCAAGTTACAGTATCCTGAAAAAAGAACATGAGAAATTTGTGAAAAGCCACAAAATACAAATGATCCATCCATGTCTTGTTGCGTATGAAAATCTCAATGAATATTACAAGGATATCGACCGAAGGCTGGTATGCAGCATCCCGGTGATCGAATCTGAATGCGAGGTCCGGAATAGCATTTACCCATAACTGTGAGAAATTATGAAAATGAAAACAACAGACCCGGTCAACATCTCTGCCTCCGTGAACTCAGAAGAGATTCAGTTACCAAAAGTCATCCTTGAGCATATTGAAAAAATAGCCAGGTGCGTTCACGATGTATGGGCCGGAAAACGTGCGGAGGATGGCTGGAGATATGGCCCTGTTCGCGACGATATTCGAAAACTACATCCCGGATTGGTTCCTTATGAAGAATTGTCGGAGGAAGAAAAATCGTATGATCGGCAAACAGCCATTGCAACGCTTAAGGCCGTTGTCGCATTGGGGTACACGCTAACTCATCATAAGCCTGATTCTCTTTAATATCGTTAATCACAGAGAAAATCCGGAGGTTTTTATCGGCTATTTGGATGAGGACTTCCCGTGGCATTATTCTGGTTAATAAAAAAAATACCATCGCATTAAAAAAAACAATATATTTGTTTCGTTATTCTACGAAATACAAAATGAGATGACCCCTGCAAAGAAATACTATACAGAATCCCAGAAAAAGATGGCCAGGTATGCGAAAGCACTGGCTCATCCGGCGCGGGTCTTCATTCTTGGCTTTCTGGCTGATAACATAGATAAGTGTTGTTACAGCGGCGATATGGCTGAAGATATACCGATTGCACGGTCCACGCTGTCTGAACATCTGAAGGAGTTGAAAAAGTCAGGACTAATCCAGGGCGAGATCAATCCGCCTTATATTAAATATTGTATTAACAAGGAGAACTGGGAAGAGGCCAGGGGGATGCTGGATGGGTTTTTCAGGAAATGAGGGTAATGTGATGATGTGATGATGTGATGATGTGATGATTTGATGATGTGGTGATTTGATGATTTGATGATTTGATTGATTGTTGTTTTAAAATTTTATAAAAAATGGAAATTAAGGTTTTAGGTCCGGGTTGTGCAAAATGCAATACGCTGGTCAAACTCACCCATGACGTGGTTGAGCAAAATGGGATCAATGCTACTATAATCAAGGTAGATGACATCATGGAGATCATGAAATATGGTGTAATGTCGACACCTGCCCTGGTTGTTGATGAGAAGGTGGTGTTGAAAGGTCGTATTCCCACCTCCGAAGAATTAAAGCAATTATTAACCAAATAATAAACCAGGTATGAAAAGGATCATCGGGTTATTATTTCTTCTTGCCATGGCAACGGGAAATATATTCAGCTACGCCAGTACTTCATCGGCTTCATTCGGACCACCTTCCATTGGGACAGGCAAAAGTATTACAGTCTATTATTTCCATTTCACCAGACGTTGCACGACATGCAACAATGTAGAGAAAGTTTCCAGTGAGGCCGTCGAAACTCAATTTGCAGCTCAGGTGAAAAGCGGAGAGATTTCTTTTAAAAGTATCAACCTGGATGAAAAAGCTGGGGAAGCAATTGGAGCAAAGTATAAAATCGAAGGCCAGACACTCATCGTCATCTCAGGGGATAAACGGGTCGACCTGACTGATAAAGGCTTTATGTATGCCAACGATAGTCCGGCAAAGCTGAAGGCAGAGATAAAAAAAGCAATCGACGGGTTCTTAAAATAATGTGATAATAAATATGCAGTACCTCCAAACGATTCTTGACAATTCTCAGTATGGCGCGCTCACGGCGTTCATTCTTGGGCTAATGACAGCTATCAGTCCATGCCCATTGGCAACCAACATTTCGGCCATCGGGTTTATCAGCCGCGACATTGAAAATCGTAAACGGGTATTTATCAAGGGGTTGGTATATACTCTGGGACGTGCGATATCATATACCGGTTTGGGGGTTATCCTGTTTTTTGGTGCCAGCAAAATGCATATAACCATGCTTTTCCAGGGATGGGGGGAAAAAGTCCTTGGACCATTGCTGATCGTAATTGGCCTTTTAATGCTCGACTTTATCAGGATTAAATTTCCCGGGTTTTCTGGACTGACTGAAAAAATTGGAGAACACAGCAAACGTAGTTATTGGGGCACTTTGTTTTTGGGTATGGTCTTCGCAATGGCATTTTGTCCCTACAGCGGGGTTCTTTATTTCGCCATACTCATCCCAATAACGATTACCAGTCTTAGTGGTTTGTATTTACCGGTTGTTTTTGCCATTGCAACCGGTCTGCCAGTCATTATTTTTGCATGGTTACTTGCTTATGCTGTGGGGAACGTAGGTAAATTATATAATCAGATCAAAATCTTTGAATTATGGTTCCGAAGGGTGGTAGCGGTTTTATTTATCGTGGTTGGAATATATTACATTGTCATTTTCTTTATATAGCAAATTGATTTGGAAATTTGGAGATTTGAGGATTTGAGGATTTGAAAATTTGAGGGATTAATGGAAGAGGGGTTTTTCAATGGGGGATTTTTTAGTGCGGGGATCATGAATGTGACGCCTCACAAGGCATTTTCTTTATGTAAGAAAGGGGCGGTGATTGTTGATGTGAGAGAAGAGGCGCTGAGCAGGTTTAAGATGTTTGATGTTCCTGAGGTGATTTATTGCCCTTTCAGCATGTTGGAGGAGAATTATGCGTATTTGCCAATGGATAAACCCATGATTTTTGCCGATGCGGCAGGATTGCACAGCAAGGAGGCAGTAAAACTGCTCATGTTAAACGGTCTTGCAGGCAGAATAGCAAATCTTGCCGGCGGACTGGTGGAGTGGGAGCGGGATGAAATGCCCCTGGTAATTGATAAAAGTGAAAAATTGTCGGGATCTTGTATGTGTCAGCTCAAGCCTCGAAATAAAAAGGCTTGATTTTTTTTCCCCGACAATTTCGTCTTTCTACGAAAAACGAATTATAACGCTAAGAATAAACATGAAATCATTCAAATGGCTCTGGCCAATCATACTCCTGGGACTATGGATTCTGACATATATTAATCTGCAATCTGTTGCAGACTGGATCGTTGATGGTGTTATTCAATTGCCAAAGGGTCAGCATCTTACAGAAGCATTGAGGTTCTTCATCTTTGAAGTGCCCAAGGTACTCCTTTTGCTGGTGCTGATCATTTTCGTGGTGGGGATCATCCGCAGTTTTTTTACACCGGAAAGAACCCGGAAGGCGCTGGAAGGGAAATCACTTTTCACGGGGAATGTGATGGCCTCCATGCTTGGGATCGTAACACCATTTTGCTCATGTTCGGCCATACCTTTGTTTCTTGGTTTTGTTGAATCAGGCATTCCGTTGGGAGTGACCTTTTCATTCCTGATTGCCGCACCCATGATCAACGAAGTGGCGGTAATCCTTCTGTTCGGTATGTTTGGCTGGAAAGTTGCAGCAATCTATGTTGCTACAGGACTGGTTATTGCCATTTCTGCAGGTTGGGTCATTGGGAAACTCAAGCTTGAAAAACATGTTGAGAGTTGGGTTTATGAAATTAAAGCAGATCATTCATCAGAGGAGGAAGAAAAAATCCACCTCGACGACAGAATACAAGCCGGCTACAATGCAGTGAGAGAAATCGTTGGCAAAGTCTGGTTATATATAGTTGCTGGTATTGCTGTTGGTGCAGCAGCCCATGGATATGTTCCGGAGAGCTTCATGGCCAATCTCATGGGGAAATCGACCTGGTATTCAGTGCCTCTGTCTGTACTGATTGGGGTTCCCCTGTATTCGAACGCAGCAGGGATCATTCCGATCGTGAGTGTGCTGATTGAAAAGGGGGTTCCCCTGGGTACTGCACTGGCGTTTATGATGGCCGTTATCGGCTTATCCTTGCCTGAAATGATCATCCTCAGAAAGGTTCTTAAAATGAGGTTACTCCTGACTTTTGTCGGAGTTGTAACTATAGGAATTATTTTCGTTGGATTTCTTTTTAATGCGATTTATTAACTGCCATTCCATTTCTTAAAACGCAAATATGAATAGAATGATTATCCTTCTCGTGTTGTCCACCCTAATTCTGGTTTCGTGCTCCAAAGCCACAACTGAAAAATCGGCTGGTGATATCCGGTTACAGAGCCTGACTGCTACACTTAACCCGATCGAGGCATGGGATACGACCATTATCACTGTTGAGGCAACCGGTTCAAATTTGCAATATGGCTGGGAGGCCAATCATGGCGATTTCAGAGGAAGCGGGAAAACCATCAAATATGCAGCAGGCGAATGCTGCGTGGGACTGAACACAATTACCTGTCGGGTGTTTAACGACACCGGAGAGGTATCCGACACCATCATGATCCGGGTAACAACCCATTACCATCCTTAAATTTCACCAGCACAATATCTTCCATGGTTCGAAATGCAGCTTTATCAATGGTTCTCATTTTTCATCTGACGGGTACCCGGGTCATGGCCCAATGCTGTGCATCAGGAAACCCTTTCATCAGTGATGCAGAGCAACCTGCCTTGCAGTCAAGGGTACTCACTGCAGCGCTGACATACCGTTACAGTCATTCCGAACAATTCTATCACAATGATTCGCCCTATCGTGATTTAAACTTCACACAAACAGCGAATGTCAACTATACAGAACTTCAACTGGGTTATGGGGTTACCAAATGGCTGACCGTAATGGGTGACCTGGGATACTTTTTCAACAAAACCCTTCATACCGATGGGCAGGATCCCATGCGGGGTTATGGTCTTGGTGATGCAGCATTGTACCTGAAATTCAATCTTTACAGCAACGCCAAAGCGCGGTTTACCATATCGCCCTCTGTCGGAATGAAATTTCCGATCGGAGTATTTGACCAGGAGGTGGATCATGTTAAACTCCCAATCTCTGTTCAGCCATCATCGGGAAGTTTCAAATACATTGGCAACATATTTATCTCAAAGGGGGTCGGAAAAAAAATGGCACTTGCCGGATTTATTTCCTATGAGTATGCCCAGCTGATTGAATCAGAAAATTTTTATTACCAATATGGCGAGCAATGGATCGGGGCCCTGTACTTTAATTATAAAATCATTAAGAACCTCAGTCTTGACCTCCAGATACGAAATGAATACCGGGCGAAAGCCATCCGGGAAAACAAAGAGATTGTAGAATCTTCGGGTTATAATGTGACCTGTTTCACTCCCCAGCTTACTTATGCCTTTAAATACAACTGGTATCTTTCGGTTTTTGGAGATGTACCATTATATAAATATTATAACGGGATACAAATGTCGTTTGGATATGCACTCTCATTAAGATTGACAAAGAAAATCGATTTTATTTCCATTCAGGCCCGCAGACAGGCAAATACCATATCTGAATAAAATCATAAAAATGTTTATAAAAAGATATGACGTATTATTACGTTATTGTAAAATATAACGTATATTTGCGCCATACCAAATCTCAAAACCATGAAAAAGATTCAAAGCATTATGATTCTGTTGCTGTTTGTGACAGGAATGAGCAACGTTAACGCACAAGTTACAACTGAAATTGAAAAAGCCGGTAAGGCTTGCAAACCGGTATTTCTTGTCGCATATAATACAAATGGCGCTGACACTGACAAGGCTTTTTCAATTGCCAATGAAGCAAAGAGTGCCCTTAAATCATCATCGGTCATCATTAAAATGAACACAACGGATGCAGCCAACAATGAGCTTGTGGCAAAGTATCGTTTAGCAGGTGCTCCCATGCCATTGATCCTTGTTTTGGATAAAAACAGTACGGTCGCCGGTGGTCTTCCATTAAAAGAAGCAACGGCTGCGAAACTAATTGAAATGGTACCTACACCAAAAACTTCGGAGCTTCTTAAAGCAATCAATGAAGGCAAATCAGTTTATGTGGTGGCTTACAAAGAAACGATGACCAGTCACGACAAGGCCATGGATAACTGTGCTATGGCATGCGGCAAAATGGACAACAAAAGCGTGACGATAAAAATAGACCTGGATGATAAGAAAGAGGCTAAATTGTTGCAAACGCTGAAGTGCGATTTAAATGCAAAAGAGCCTGTAACTTATGTGATCAATAAATCGGGTCAGGTGATCGGGACTCATAACGGAATCACGGATGTCAACACGCTTGTTGCCTCTGCAAAAAAGGCACCGGCAGGAGGGTGTTGTCCCGGTGGCGCACCGGCAGGCGGCTGTAAATAAATAATCTCTTTTCCCTAAACTACCCTTGCTATGACAATTTCGAAACTTGTCCTGATCGAATTATGGAAACGAAAATCTCAGTTAATTACCGGGTTATTGGCCATCACACTTGGTATTGCCGTGATCGTTGCCATTCAAAGCGTTTCCATTGTCTCAGAACAAAATGTTGCCAGGAACCTTGATAATCTTGGGGCCAATATACTTGTTCTGCCTCAGGCTGCCAGCATTGATGACTATTACACTTCAGATATCGATGCCCCAACCTTACCCATGGATTACGTTGAACGTATTCTTACCTCCACCATTGCAGGTGTTGATAACATGTCGCCAAAATTAACCCGAAGGGTTAAAGTGGGGGATCAATCAGTGGTATTGACCGGCATTCTCCCCAAGAGCGAAATTGCATCCAAACCCTTGTGGCAATCATCCGGATTAATGGGTGCCGAGTTGAAAACGGCCTGTGCACCCACCCAGACTGCAAATCAATCGCACGGGATGGAGGATAAAAAACTGCAACGAAAAGCAATCGACACGCTTTATAGCGAAGATTGTCTGGTAGGTTCGCAGGTTGCACAGCGGTTAAAACTCTCCGCAAATAGTAAGATCAATATTGTGGGCAAGGAATTCAAGGTTGTTAAAATTCTTTCAGAGACCGGAACAGTGGATGACGACCGGATCTTTGCGAACCTGAAAGATGTTCAAACACTTCTAAAACTTGAAAACCAGGTTTCCGCCATTGAAATCATGGGATGCTGCAATGCTATCTCCGAGGGATTATTAGGACAATTAAGGAACATTCTTCCCGACACCAGGGTAACAACTATCGGTCAGATCGTTTCAACCCAGATAGAAACCAACCAGCTGATGAAAAAAATTACGCTTGTCATGCTGATCATCATCTTTTTTGTCGGAGGCATTTCAATCGGTAATTACATCTGGGCAAACGTCAATGAACGGAAAAGGGAAATTGGCATCCTCAGAATGATGGGAGCCGAACGGTCAACGATTTACAAGATGTTCCTGTTAAAGGCACTGATTCTTGGAGTTGCAGGAGGTATCCTTGGTTTTATTCTGGGTACACTGGCCGGGGTTATTTTAGGACCCTATCTTGCCGGTATTATTGTAAAACCAGTATATCTGTACCTTTTTTGGTCTGTCCTTTTATCTGTCGCAATTTCTCTGGCAGGTTCACTTTTCCCTACTTATCTCGCAGCTAAATTTGATCCACACTCAAACCTGCAGGAGGATTAACCCATGATATTAAAAGGAGAAAATATTTTGAAGCAATACCATCATCATGGTGGGTTGATCAATGCACTTGATCACGTTTCCTTCACGGTTGGAAAGGGGGATTTTGTAACGGTTACCGGTCCTTCCGGATCCGGGAAAAGCACGCTCCTGCTCTCGTTGTTCGGCCTGATCAGGCTCACTTCCGGAACGGTCTTTTTTGATGGAAAAAGGATCGACAATATCAGTGACAAGCACCTTACTGATATCCGGAAAAAATCGGTCGGATATATCCTTCAGAGTTTTGCCCTTATCCCGTACCTGACAACGATACAGAATGTGATGATTCCGCTGGCGCTCGAAAAAATAGCTCGCAGAGAGCAAATCAAACGTGCCGGAGAAATTCTTGACTATGTTGGTTTATCAGACAGGATGGAACATTTGCCAAGGGAATTATCTGCAGGACAGCAACAGAGGGTAGCAATTGCCCGTTCCATTGTTCATCGGCCATCGATCATCATGGCAGACGAACCAACAGGTAATTTAGACCCAACACTCTCCCTGGAGATATTGGACTTCCTGAGAAAAATTAACCAGGAGAATAAAATCACCATCATGATGGTTACACACAGCCCGGTTGCAGCAGAATATGGAACGATGAAGCTGCACCTGAATGAAGGGAAAATCGTAAATCGTAAATCGTAAATCGTAAATCGTAAATCGCAAATCGTAAATCAAAATGGCTTCCTCCAAAACAAGTCTCTTCGATTCAAAGTTAAATTCATCCGCCGTCCTTTTTAAGGCACTGGCACATCCCGCCAGGCTGGCAATACTGCGATACCTGGCGGAGACAAAGGTGTGTATAACCGGAGATATCTCCGATGAATTGCCCTTGAGCCGGACCACCATTAACCAGCATCTTACTGAATTGAAAAAAGCAGGTTTGATACAGGGTACAGTAGATGGCGTAAAGGTAAACTACTGCCTGAATCCCCAAAAAGTAGATGAACTGGTAACGATGGCTAACTGCTTCTTCAACGAAATCAATATGGGGTCGGAGTATGAATGCAGGTAATCAATTGAAAATTGAGAATTGAAAATTGAAAACCAGTATATCAAAACATTATCACATCATCACATTATCACATCATCACATCAACACATTATCAAATCATCACATCATGAAAATTCTAATTCTTTGTACCGGCAACTCATGCCGGAGCCAGATGGCCGAAGGTTTTTTAAAATCTTTCGATTCACGCCTTGAAGTATATTCAGCCGGGACTCACCCTGCATCACAGGCAAATCCCTATGCTGTGGCAGTAATGAAAGAAGTCGGGATTGACATCTCCGGGAATAAACCAAAAAGTGTTGATGTATTCCTGGTGGATCCTTTCGATTATGTCATTACAGTTTGTGGAGGAGCTCTTGAAACCTGTCCTGCTTTTGTAGGAGAAGTTATAAACCGGCTGCATATAGGTTTTGATGATCCGGCTGATGCGATCGGGGTGGTTGAAGAAGTGATACCCGTTTATCGCAGGGTTCGTGATGAAATCAAAGCAGGATTCCATGCACTGTATGCTGACAGGATCAAAGCCGAAATGGATCAGAAGGCAAATCAGTTAAAAGAGATTGTTAAAGAAAAGTACGGTGCCATTGCCAATCAGGCTAAAGAGCAAAATCAATCCTCCTGTTGTGGGACGACATCTTGCTGTGGCGACGTGGATTACACGATTTTCAGTGAAGATTATTCAAAAAGCCAGGGATATAATCCTGATGCGGACCTGGGTCTGGGCTGTGGAATTCCCACAGATTTCGCCGGAATTAAAAAAGGGGACTATGTCCTGGACCTTGGAAGCGGCGCAGGTAACGATTGCTTTGTTGCCCGGGCACTCGTTGGTGATTCCGGGAAAGTAACCGGACTGGACTTTACAGACGAGATGATAGAAAAAGCCATCACCAATAATAAGAAACTCGGATATTCAAATGTTGATTTTGTAAAAGGCGATATCGAAAGTATGCCTTTGGCTGATAACACAGTGGATGTGGTGGTGTCGAATTGTGTTCTGAATCTCGTTCCGGATAAGGATAAAGCTTTTTCAGAAATATTCCGTGTTCTTAAAATGGGAGGCCATTTCTGCGTTTCGGATGTTGTTATCAAAGGAATTCTTCCGGTAAAACTCAAACAGGATGCTGAAATGTATGCAGGTTGTGTTTCTGGTGCTATTCAAATGGAAACATATCTTGGAATTGTTGCCAAGTTTGGATTCTCACATGTGAAGGTTCACAAGCAAAAAGCGATTACCATTCCGGATGAAATCCTGAATAATTATCTTTCTGACAAGGAGTTGGCCGAGTTTAAAAATGGAGGAACAGGGATTTTCAGTATCACTGTTTCGGGAGAAAAATAGCGAAATAGCGAAATAGTGAAATAGTGAAATAGCGAAATTATAACTATTGCAATGGAAGATATGGTCAAAACAAAAAATCAGGCTGAAAATAGTGACAAGCAAATCGATTGCAATTGCGAGGGGAACTGCTGTCCGCCTAAAAAGAACAACATTACTCCGAAAATAGTTTTTGCAATCGTTCTGCTGGCTGCCATCGGGGTGATTGTATTTAAGCTTGTCAATAAACCCGTGCCAGCTGCCGTTGAAGAAAGTTGTTGTCCGCCGCAATTTACCACAGGTTACGATACTACGAAGAATGCGACCTGTGATACAACCAAAGGTTCTTCATGTTGCCCTAAATAATTGAAGGATGGACACATGGATCAACCAGGTTTTAAGCAATGAGCATGCATCAATCATGATATTGATTGCTGTTCTTGTGATGGGGATACTCAGTGTATTTACCTGTGCATGTAATTTTGCAATTATTGGCGTTGTCGCGGGATATTCAGGGGCAAGTCCGGTTACCGGTAAATCCAAAATGTTATTCTGGAAAGGATTTGCATTCCTCATTGGCACAATTATTTCGATGTCCGTGATAGGTGCACTGTTCGGTTTTGCCGGAAAGTGGATCAGCGATTCATTGGGCAGTTATTGGAAAATTGCCGCGGGGTTGGTCGCCATTATTTTTGGATTGTACTCCTTGGAATTGGTTCCTTTTAAATTGCCGGGGTTTGAAATTAAAACAAAAGTGTCGCAGCAAAATATCTTTACTGACATCCTTTTCGGTCTTGCAGTCGGAGGATTGTCAGCTGCCTGCAATTCATGTTGTAACCCGTTTTTTCCGGTTATCCTGGCTGCATCTTTTGTCAAAGGCAGCGCAGTATGGGGATTCATGATGTTAACCACCTTTGCTTTAGGGTTTGGCCTTCCGCTTGCAGCAATGATTGTAGGTGTCAGCCTTGGAGTGGGTAAGATATCAAAGACACTTTCCACGATTGTGACAGTTGTAAAATATATAGGAGGAATTGCATTGATCGGCTTTGGATTCTATTTACTTTTAAGCATCTGATTGACTTATCAATAAATGATTTTTAAATAAATACATCTATGAAGACAAGACTAAAATTTTTAGACCGCTATCTTACATTATGGATCTTTTTAGCCATGGCTATCGGAGTTTGCTGGGGTTGGCTTTTTCCCGGTATTGCCGGTTTCTGGAACGCAATGTCATCAGGAACAACGAATATTCCCATTGCCATCGGACTTATTGTAATGATGTATCCGCCATTGGCTAAAGTCAAATATGAAGAGCTTGGAGATGTTTTCAAAAACACCAAGATCCTGGGCTTATCGCTGGTACAGAATTGGCTGATCGGCCCGGTTGTCATGTTCCTTCTTGCAATCATATTCCTGCAGTTCAACATCGATTACATGTACGGATTAATCCTGATCGGTTTGGCCCGGTGCATCGCCATGGTGATCGTTTGGAACGAGTTGGCAAAGGGAGATAATGAATATTGTGCCGGACTGGTTGCCTTCAACTCCATCTTCCAGGTCCTTCTTTTCTCCGTGTATGCTTATTTGTTCATTGCGGTTTTCCCGGCCTGGTTTGGGCTTCCGACAAACAGCGCCGTTGCAGCCATTACAATCAAACAGATTGCTGAGAGTGTTTTTATTTACCTTGGAATTCCTTTTCTGGCAGGATTTCTAACCCGCTTCATCATGGTCCGGATCAAAAACAAGGAGTGGTACCATACGAAGTTTATACCCAAAATCAGTCCGTTGACGCTTATTGCACTGCTGTTTACCATCCTGGTGATGTTCTCATTGAAAGGTGAATATATCGTTAAAATCCCACTGGATGTTGTCAGGATTGCCATCCCGCTGAGCATCTATTTTGTCATCATGTTCCTTCTTTCATTCTGGATGAGCAAAAGGGTGGGAGCTACTTATGAGCAGTCGGCAACCCTCTCGTTTACGGCAGCAAGTAACAATTTTGAACTGGCGATTGCCGTTGCAATTGCTGTTTTCGGCATTAATTCAGGAGAGGCTTTTGCCGCTGTTATCGGGCCATTGGTGGAGGTTCCGGTATTGATAGCACTGGTGAATGTAGCCTTATGGATCAAAGTGAAATTTTATTCAAAACCGGTATAACTGTCGGATACGTGGATGCCCCAGTTGAATAATCCGTCAAACCCTAAACAATGATTGGTGAAAGAGTTATTGAACTTGACAATATTGATTCAACCAATGCCTATGCCAGTCAGGTTTTCAGGTCTGCAGAATTTGAAGACGGCACGGTAGTTTGGGCACACAATCAATATGCAGGCCGCGGTCAGCATGATCATAGCTGGATCAGTGAGTCAGGGAAAAACCTTACATGCACGATTTGTCTTCACCCCCGGTTCCTGCCACCCGACCGTCAGTTCCAACTCAACAAAGCCATTGCACTCGGTGCTGTTGATTTTTTGCGTCACTATCTGTATATTCCAGAATCCGGGCAAACAAATCCGGAAATTTCTATAAAATGGCCGAACGATTTATATGCCGGCAATCAGAAAATCGGTGGAATCCTGATCGAAAATAGCATCATGGGTGCCATTCTTGAGACCTCCCTGGCAGGTATCGGAGTGAATATCAACCAAACCCGCTTTGCGCCCGACATTCCAAACCCGGTTTCGTTCATTCACATTCTCAGGCACGAAACAATGCTGAAGGATGCACTCTTGTCATTATGCAGGTTTCTCGATCATCGCTATTCTGTGCTGAAACAAACGGACACAGATGTTTATGATTTAGAATTTGATCAAAATCTCCTTGGGTTCGGACAATGGCGAACTTTTTCATCCGGGGGGGAGTTATTGGAAGGAAAAATCAGGGGAGTGGATTTGGCAGGCCGGCTAAAAGTAGAAAACCGCGAAGGGAAAACGCTTCTCTTTTACCATAAAGAGATTGAGTATATCCTGTGACCGGGAATCAAAAAATCACCACCTTATTTGATACCATATCTGTTGTATCTTTTGCCAAACATCACACTCAGGTATAAAGTAAGAAAAAAGCTTTGTTTAGGATTGTATGCCATGATGGCAACCGGAATGGGCGAGTAGTCGAAAATTGCACCTACTTCCAATGCGTTGATTTGTCTGTTTTTTACCCCGAATTCGAAATCCAATCCGGTTTTAATATAAACACCCGGATGCAATCCAACCTTCGTTATTCCGGCGAGGAAAGAACCCCTGCCATAAATATTATCAACGAAATGAATCTCAGGGTTGTATTTTTCTTCCCGGACTTCATAGTCGGTGAAGCCATTGTTAAAATGGATGATATAGAGATATACTGGTTTCGTAACAGCAAGAGAAAAACCTCCATAATATATCCAACTTAGCTGAACACCTCCCCAATAGGGTTTGCGATTGAGGATTTGCTGTTGCCCAACCCCACCTCTGAAAAACCAAACGTAATTCAGTTTACCATAAAAATAGGAGCGTGAATCGGAAAAATAGGGGTTTATACTGCGTACTTCCTTGGATGATTTATAGGTGGAAAATTCAATTTCCCACATAAATTGTCGTAACGCAGTTACATTGTGCCCTTTGCGAAACTTTAATCCCCAGCCATTTGTATGAAGGAGGGCGCCGATGCTCCATTGTTTTTCAAGTAACACTTTTTCAGAAATGGAATCCAATCTGGACTCAGATTGCCCACTGGCAAAATAACTTGTTGCTGTAAAAAGCAGCAACGACAGGGCTATAATGACTTTCTTCATCAAAAGCAGAAAACAGGAAATGACAAAGGTACAAAAGAAATGGGAAGCCAAAGCCTCCCATTATCCCAAAAAAAAAATGGAAAAGCTCTTTAACGACGCTCCATTTGGTATCTTTGCTTTTCACCGTATGCTGCACAATGCTGATTTGAAGTGCAGGATGTGACGATACCTGACAGAAATACGATTATTATAAAAAATAGGATCTTTTTCATAATGTTTACCCCTGATTTTCGTTTATTTAGATTGCAAAGTTACTGCTTATATGAATACGAACAAGTATTTTTGCTATTTATTGTGTAAAGTTATCAACGATAGAAAGTTAATAACCTATGGAAAAAGTTGACCCTGTTATTGAAATAAGTTGGAAACATGCTCTGCATGAGGAATTCAATAAAGATTATTTCAGAGAGTTGAAATTATTTTTATTGGAAGAAAAGAAGAAATACAGGATTTTTCCAGCCGGCTCATTGATTTTCAATGCGTTTAATCATACCCCGTTCGATGCAGTAAAAGTAGTGTTATTAGGTCAGGATCCTTACCATGGTGCCGGTCAGGCCCACGGGTTGTGTTTTTCGGTCCCTCATGGCATTCAAAAACCGCCTTCACTTGTCAATATATTAAAGGAGCTTAAGTCAGACCTTGGTTTAGAAGAACCATCACACGGGAACCTTACCAAATGGGCGGATCAGGGTGTATTACTCCTCAACGCAACATTAACCGTTCGTGAAAACCAGGCAGGATCCCATCAGAACCATGGCTGGGAGACCTTCACAGATGCAGCAATCAAAAACCTGTCGGAGCAGCGCGAAGGATTGATATTCATGTTATGGGGCAACTATGCCATTGCGAAAAAATCGTTGATTGACACATCCCGTCATTTTATTCTGACATCGGTACACCCTTCACCATTGTCGGCCCATCGGGGCTTTCTTGGTTGCCGCCATTTTTCACAGGTCAACAATTTGCTCAGACAGAGGGGCGTTGATGAAATAGATTGGAGGCTTTCATGATTGGCAGGATTTGGGATTTGGGATTTGGGATTTTGGATGTTATAGGTTGCATGTTACATTTTGCATTTAACAATTCACTGAAACTGGCCCTTTCCTTTTTAATCTTGTCGTGTATAGCCTGCCGGAAAGATCAGGCTTATGTTGCTGTTTCCAAACCAACCCCCTACACCATTGAAATTCCGAAATTTTTTCCCACAGCATTAAATATTCCGGCTGATAATCCAATGACTGTGGAAGGCATTGCACTCGGGAGGTTACTTTTTTATGACGGGCGGTTGTCGGGACGAACAAATCCTGATTCGCTGATGAGTTGTTCCACCTGTCACCTTCAATCCCGTTCATTTGAATGTGGAATTGACCATCCGCGATTTGTGGGCGGACACCCTTTTGGGTTAACTGGTATTCGAACCCCACATTTCATGATGCCTATGATAAACCTGGTGTGGTCACCATCCGGTTATTTATGGAACGGAAAGGTTTCCGCAGCGAATCCTACACCTTCGATGCGTAACCTTGAGGATGTAACCTGGATGGCCATTGTTGCCCCCCATGAAATGCAGGGTGATACATCAAAGGTTGCCGCACTTTTCCAATCACTGAAAGGATATCCGGAACTATTTAAAAAAGCGTTTGGGTCCGACCGGGTTACCGTGAAAAACATTGGACGGGCTATTGCCCAATTTGTTCGTACCCTGATTTCAGCCAATTCAAAATTTGACCGGTTTATGAAGGGCGAAGTTCAGCTGACAACATCGGAACGGAATGGTTATGTGCTTTTTATGACCGAACAGGGTGGCGATTGTTTCCATTGTCATGGTGGTGACGGAAACCCCCTCTTTACCACTGGTCTCTTTTATAACAACGGGAAAGATTCTCTCTTTCCGGATCCGGCCGACCGGTTTTCGGTAACAGGGAACCTGATCGATGTTGGAGCATATAAAGCGCCTACGTTGCGAAATCTTGCCTACACAGCACCATATATGCATGATGGACGTTATAAAACCATCGACGAGGTTCTCGGTTTCTACAACGGAAATCTGGTTTGGTCACCATCGATCAGCCCGTTGATGCATCACATCACAACCCATGGGATCAGGCTGTCGCCACCGAAACTCGCCGATCTGAAATCATTTCTGCTCACGCTTACCGACACTTCGTTTATCAAAAATCCTTCATTTTCACGGCCAGTGAAATATCCGGACGAAAATTAATAGTATTTTGACACCATGATTCAATTTCCAAATTGCAAAATCAACCTCGGTCTGAATATCGTTGGCAAGCGTGCCGATGGGTTTCACAATATCGAAACAGTATTTTATCCGGTACCATTATGCGATGCCCTTGAAATTAATCCGGCATCAGACGGAGTTTTTCAATTTAGCTCCTCAGGGTTAACCATTCCGGGTAAAATGGAAACCAATCTTTGTATTAAGGCATTTAATTTGTTGCACAAAGAGTTTAAATTGCCCGATGTGAAAATGCATTTGCATAAGACCATTCCGATGGGGAGTGGTTTGGGTGGTGGCTCCTCCAACGGTGCTTTTACTTTACGGATGTTGAATAACCTCTTTTCACTCAACCTTGATTCAGACAGATTAAAAAAATACGCATCCCGTTCAGGAAGCGACTGTGCTTTTTTTATTGAAAATCTTCCTGTGTTTGCCAGTGGGAGGGGAGATCAGTTTGAACCTGTTTCCCTTGATCTCTCAGGACTATTTCTTGTGATAGTTATCCCTGATATACATGTTGTTACATCCGACGCCTATAAGTGGGTTGTCCCGGCCATACCGGAACAATCGTTGAAAGAGATGGTCGGGTTGCCAATAACGGCATGGAAAGAAAAAATTGTGAATGATTTTGAAAAACCGGTTATTGCGAAATATCCAGTGATAGGGGAGATCAAACAGAAGTTATACGATTCCGGTGCAATTTATGCCTCCATGAGCGGCAGTGGTTCTGCAGTATATGGGTTGTTTGAAGAAACTCCAAAGATCGAAGCTTGTTTTCCCAATGACTTTATTTGGATTTCCAAATAGGTGTAATACGAGGTTAATAGATTGAATTTCAGATTGATCTTCCCGTTTTGTATTTTTATTACTTCGGTGCTATTCTGTAAAGGAAGAACGCAATGAACGAAAAAATAATGTTAGGTATCCATACGGCTATGAGAGGAGGGAGGTCGCCAAAGGTGGCAAAGACAGTAAATATCTGCATGAAAAGTATGTAAATAAAGGTAAGGGCCAGTCCCAGCCCGAGGTGAAATCCAATACCGCCACGTACCTTTCTGCTTGAAACAGAAACACCGATTAATGTCAGTATGAGTGTTGCGAAGGGAAAAGCAATCCGCTCGTACTTTTTAACCTTGTACTTTATCACATCGCGATCCCCCCTGAGCTCCTTATCCTTAATATGGTCGCGCAGCATGAAGTAATTCATGATTTTCACCTCTTCAATATCTTCCGTAAAATCGGCTGGTTTAAAGGGCAGGACAGTATCGAGTTTCATCCCTTTGGTAATTGACTCCTCCATCCCATTCATGCGCCGGTAATAAAAATTTGAAATTTGCCACCGCAAACGTAAACTGTCCCATTCAAGTCGTTCTCCGTTCAGCTTGTAGATCAATGTTCTTCCATCGAATTTTTCGAGCGAAAATTTCCAGCCTGTTTTGTTGTGGATATTGAAATTTTCAAGATATATGAATGTACCCGGACTGATCTGTTTGTGTATGTTCTGGTCAGTGAATTCTTTCGGATCGTTGATGTATTGCTTTTCAAAGGCAAACATGCTCCTGTTGGTGTATGGAATGATAAAATTTGCCAGAATAAATGAGAGCAGACCAAGCACCACCGCCGAAATAAAATAAGGGAACAACATACGCCTGAAACTGATGCCACTGCTGAGAATGGCAATTATTTCAGAATCGGAAGCCATCCGGGAGGTGAAAAAGATCACCGCGATGAAGGTGAGCAAATAACTGAACAGGTTGATGAAATAGGGTACGAAATTGAGATAATATTCAAAAATAATTGCGTTAACCGGTGCATCATGGCGAAGGAAATCATCAATTTTTTCAGAAATATCGAAAACGATGACAATAAAAATCAGCAGGACAAGGGTAAAGAAAAAAGTCCCCAGGAATTTTTTAATAATATAAATGTCAATTGTCCTCATCTTACCCGCTCACATGTTTACCAGTTCACCAGCCCACCTGCCCACTCGCCCACTTGCCCACCCCTTTATAATCTCTGCATCAGTTTCTTCACCATTGCCTCTTTCCACACCCCAAACGAACCCATCATAATTTGTGCCCTTGCTTCTTTCATCAGCCACATATAAAACCCAAGGTTATGCATGGTGGCGATCATGGCAGCGAGGATTTCTTTTGAGACGAACAAATGCCTGAGGAAAGCCTTGTTATACTGCAGGTCGGCAAATACTTCGCCATCTGCTTCCAATGGTGAAAAATCACTTTTCCACTTTTCATTTTTAATGTTTATGATGCCATTTCGCGTAAAAAGCATTCCGTTTCGTCCGTTACGCGTGGGCATCACACAGTCAAACATATCCACGCCAAGCGCAATGCTTTCTAGAATGTTTGCCGGTGTGCCCACACCCATCAGGTAACGCGGTTTATCATCGGGAAGTATACTGCACACCAAAGCAGTCATATCGTACATCATGCTGGCTGGTTCTCCTACTGATAACCCGCCAATCGCATTGCCGGGAGCCCCCTGGTCTGCAATGAACCTGGCCGATTCAACACGAAGTGCCGGGATCACGCTACCCTGCACAATGGGAAACAGGCTTTGTGTATAACCATGCGGACATTCTGTTTGCCCGAAGTGCTTTATGCAACGGGTAAGCCAATAATGTGTACGTTTCATTGACTTTCGGGCATAATCTTCATCGCAAGGGTAGGGGGTGCATTCGTCAAACGCCATAATGATATCCGCACCCAGTTGCCGCTGGACATCTATAGCACTTTCAGGCGTGAAAACATGTTTCGAACCATCGATGTGAGATTGAAAAACAACGCCATCGTCGGTGAATTTACGAATGGCGCTCAATGAATAAATCTGGTATCCACCGCTATCCGTTAGAATAGGCTTATTCCAACCATTGAACCTATGCAGCCCTCCGGCAGCAGAGATAATATCAATACCGGGCCTGAGATATAAATGGTAGGTGTTGGAAAGCATGATCTGGGCTTTGATCTCCTCGCGCAAATCTTTGATATGTAGTGCTTTTACGTTTCCTGCCGTTCCTACAGGCATGAAAAAGGGCGATTCAATTGTCCCGTGATCTGTGGTGAGGATACCGGCGCGGGCGGAGGTAACGTGATCGCGATGCGAAATTTCGAATTCCAAAATGCAGTTGTTGTGAAAATTGCAGCAAAGGTAAGGGTTCTTCTTTTCAACCACACGTTCATTTTATTCACAAAAACGGTTTTTTTAAAAAGAGAATTGATAACTTTGTGCCGAAAAAATTTAATTCTGTTTAATGATTGATATTCTGATAAATAGACAATTGTTGCCACTTATTTTGTTAGGCTTTTTTGCTTTTGTCTTTATTTTTCAACTAATCTATTACTGGATAATTTTCTGGCGGCTTGGACGGTACAAACAATCCGGCGGCACAAGCGGCCTTAAAGGTGTTTCGGTTGTGATTTGTGCCCACAACGAATATCACCATTTAAAGGAAACCCTTCCGTTAATCCTTGAACAGGATTACCCGGACTATGAAGTGTTGGTAGTCAACCATTCATCTGATGATGATACACAATACCTGCTGACCAGTCTGGAGGAAAAGTATCCTCACCTTTCTACTGTTATTATCAGGGAGGACCTTAATTTCTTCTCCGGAAAAAAATTTCCACTTTCCATTGGCATTAAATCAGCCAAATACGATTTGGTATTGTTAACGGATGCTGACTGTAAACCAGCATCCAAGGACTGGATCCGGCATATGCAATCGGCATTTATGCCAAAAACTGAAGTTGTATTGGGATATGGTCCCTATTACCGCAGCCCTGGTTTGCTCAATAAACTGATCCGGTACGATACAGCCCATATAGCAACCCAATACCTTTCATATTCACTGGCGGGTATTCCATACATGGGTGTTGGCAGGAATTTATCCTACCTAAAGCAGGTTTTTTATAATAATCAGGGGTTCATTGCTCATTACCGTGTGCGGTCAGGTGATGACGACCTTTTTATCAACAGGGTTGCCAATCGTTCCAATACGGCTATCATGGTACACCCGGGGAGCTATACCCTGTCGGATCCAAAACAAACTGTGGAAAATTGGATCACTCAGAAAAAGCGGCATCTATCAACCAGCCATCTGTATAAACTTAAACACAAAATCCTGTTGGGGTTATACGCATTCAGCCTGGTTTCCTTTTATACCTTATTTATTCTTCTGCTTGCATTCAACTGGTCAATCATACCAGTGCTGGGCATTTTTATCCTCCGCTTGATTACTCAGTACATTGTTCTCGGAAAGTGCATGCATGTGTTGAATGAAAAGGACCTGGTCCCATTTCTGCCGGTCTTTGAAATATTGCTACTCCTGTTCAATGCAGGTATTTTGATCTCCAACATCATACACAAGCCTACCAGATGGAAGTAGCGGAGCATCTCACCGAAAAGGCACAGCGTGATTATTTCCTGGTTCAAAGGGCACGTGATCACGGCGATCAGCAGGCGTATGCTGAATTGCTGAAGCAATACCGCGATTCACTTTACTTCATGATGCTCAAGATGACCAGCAATGCCACTGATGCCGATGATCTCACCATCGAAGCTTTTGGGAAGGCTTTTAAAAATATAAAGCAATATACACCCGACTTCGCCTTCAGTACATGGCTTTTTAAAATTGCAGCAAACAACTGTATCGATTTTTTAAGAAAGAATAAGCGCATTCTTTTTTCAGATAACTTTTTTGATGAGGATGGAGAATCATCCAATGCAACATCCAATATACCATCCACAGGCCTTGATCCGGAAGAGAAGATCATTGAAAAACAGAAAATCCAGCTCATGCATGATGTGGTCGAGAAACTCAAACCTCACTACCGCCTGATGATTGAGCTGAGATATTTTAAAGAATGGTCTTATGAGGAAATCGCCGTGGAACTCAATTTGCCGCTTGGTACAGTAAAAGCGCAACTTTTCCGGGCGAGGGAGTTTTTGTATCAGATACTTAAACCGGCAGAGGAAAGGATATAAGGATTTACGATTTACGATTTACGATTTACAATTTACGATTTACGATTTACGATTTACGATTTGGTTGGGATAATTTAGCTTTGTTTTATGGAAACAAATGATTTTAAAAGTACCATTCTTCTTGGCATCCCTGCGGAGTTGCCGGAGTTGCAACCTTATGATGCTGCGGCAAACCATGCCCCTGTAAGAAAGGATATTCTTTCAGCTGATGAGAAACTGCTGGCTTTGAGAAACGCGCTCCGGTATTTCGATCCGAAACACCATGCCATACTGGCACCGGAATTTGCCGATGAGCTAAAAAAATATGGTCGTATATATATGTATCGTTTCCGGCCGGTTTACCAGGTGTTTGCCCGTAATATATATGAATACCCGCATAAGTCGCTTCAGGCTGCTGCGATCATGCTGATGATCCAGAACAACCTTGACCCTTCTGTGGCCCAGCATCCCTATGAATTGATAACCTATGGTGGAAATGGTGCAGTGTTCCAGAATTGGGCACAATACCTGCTTACAATGAAGTACCTGGCCACCATGACCGATGAACAAACCCTTGTGATGTATTCCGGCCACCCGATGGGACTTTTTCCCTCACACCGTGAAGCCCCCCGTGTGGTTGTGACCAATGGCATGATGATTCCAAATTATTCAAAACCTGATCACTGGGAAAAGTTCAATGCCCTTGGTGTTACCCAATACGGTCAGATGACTGCCGGATCATATATGTATATCGGGCCCCAGGGAATCGTACATGGTACGACCATTACCATTTTAAATGCTGCCCGAAAAGTTTCTGCCGACACAATTGGAGGAACGGTTTTCGTCACTTCAGGGTTGGGAGGTATGTCGGGTGCACAGGCCAAAGCAGCCGTAATTGCCGGCGCCATTGCGGTGGTTGCTGAAATCAATCCGATGGTGGTAAAAAAACGGCATGAACAGGGATGGGTAGATGAAGTCTTTACCGATCTGGATGAACTTGTGCGCCGGATGATGCAGGCGGTATGCAACCGCGAACCGGTTTCACTTGCTTACCAGGGAAATGTTGTTGATTTATGGGAGTATTTCGCTGCGCATCAATTACAGATTGAATTGGGATCTGATCAAACATCATTGCACAATCCCTGGTCGGGAGGCTATTATCCGGTGGGTCTCACCTTTGAGGAATCAAATATGCTCATGGTCAGGGATCCTGAAAAATTCAGGATTGCGGTGGAGGAATCGCTGTGTCGCCAGGTGGATGCCATAAACAGGATGGCTGAAAATGGCATGTATTTTTGGGATTATGGCAATGCTTTTCTCCTTGAGGCTTCCCGTGCCGGCGCGGATGTGCTGAAACCCGATGGGAGCTTTATTTATCCTTCCTACGTTCAGGATATCATGGGACCGCTTTTCTTCGATTACGGGTTTGGGCCTTTCCGTTGGGTTTGTACCTCCGGAAAACAGGAAGATCTGCAGGTTTCCGACCAGATTGCCGCTACCGTTCTGGAGCAAATTGCCGAGACTTCCCCAAAGGAGATTGAAATGCAGATGCGCGACAATATTCATTGGATTCGCGAAGCTGGTAAAAACAAGCTGGTTGTGGGGTCACAAGCCCGTATTCTCTATGCCGACTGCGAAGGCCGTACAAAAATCGCTGCTGCATTTAACGAGGCGATCAAAACAGGGCGGATATCGGCTCCCATTGTCCTCGGACGCGATCATCATGATGTTTCCGGCACTGATTCACCTTACAGGGAAACCTCTAATATATATGATGGATCAGGTTTTACAGCTGATATGGCTATCCAGAATGTCATCGGTGATGGTTTCCGCGGTGCCACCTGGGTTTCCATTCATAACGGCGGTGGTGTCGGCTGGGGCGAAGTGATCAACGGTGGATTTGGCATGCTCCTGGATGGTACTGACGATGCAGCCAGAAGGTTAGGTTCAATGCTTCATTGGGACGTGAATAACGGGATTGCCCGCCGTGCCTGGGCAAGAAATGATGAGGCCATCTTTGCGATTAAACGGGCAATGCAGGTTGAACCAGGATTGACGGTGACACTACCTAACCTTGTTGAAGACAATTTGATCAGTGGCCTTTTTTAATTTCCACTAGAAACTCTTTGTGGTCAGAATCTGAAGTTGTACATCTGTAGAATCAACCGGATTGACAACCTCATGTTTAATAACGCCGTACCTGTTATTTATCCAAAGGTAGGCTGTTCTTGAAATTTTGGTCGTCTTCGAGGTATCTGCATAAACCGGTTCCGTATATCTGAAGCGTACACAGGTAAAGTTACCGGCAAGCGTTGTTACCAAAACGTTGGTATCGAGCAGGGTAACAGTAGTTGTGTCATTGTTTATATAGTTACGGTATACAACCCCCTGCTTTGCATTGATCGGAAAAAGAAATGGTTTAATACTCAGGGTTGAATCATTGACGATTGAAAAGCCTGTCGGGGAAACATTCCATTTGAAAGTGTTGTTCTGTCCAGTCCATCCGCAGGTTTGTGCAGCAGATCCGCTAAAAAGATAAGTGACCGTTTCCTGGCTGATCTGCTTGACAACCTGGCATGAATCGCCGCTCTTCAAGGTAACTTTATACGTCCACGAATTACCGGTTTTTGCAAAATGGTTATATTTGACTGAATCGGGTGAGACCTGGTCCTGTACGAGGATTCCTGCCCAGTTCACATATTCACTGCCCAACTGACCGCATTCATTCCCGGTGATTCGGATGTCGAGGGTGGTTTCCGATGAAAAGACCGCATAGCCTTCCAGGCTCCAGTTCTGACAAATCGGGTTTCCCGGATCATTGTTGATGACCTTGAAATACAAGGTGCCGTTAACAAATTGAAATTCGTGAAACACGTTCGTTGCTTTCATGAAAAGTATGCCGGAAAGTGCTTTGGTCGTGGCATCGGCATAAATGGACACCGTGCCGCTTTCCTTTAGTAACTGGTTGTTTTTAAAGGTAGAGATACTACCTTTCCAGTTTCCTATAAAATCTTCACGACTTTTTCCGGAGGGGTCAAATGATTTTTTTTTACATCCCGAAAAGGGAATCAGGAAAATCAAACTTATGAGAATAAGGAGATAACTTTTCATGCAGTCAATTAAGTTGATTATTCAAAGAAAGTATATTCATATTTAAGATAATAATGGCGGCTGATTGCCCGTCCCTGTCCATCGATAAAAACCTCTACCTCATCAATTCGGTCATCATCGTCATATCTTCGGTTCACGGTCATAAAAACCTCGCCGTCTTCATCCAGTTCCTCTTCTGTAATTACCTGGCCTTTTTCATTTTGTGTAATCCGGGACTGACTTGGTTTGATGTTGGTGACATCATTTTCCAAAATTGATTCACCGGATCCGTCAACGATTTGATGATTGACAAGTTCTTCATTTTTCCATTCAAATGTTTCAACCTGTTCGATTTCGTCTTCATCTGTTGTCGTGACCCGTTTAACCAGCTGTCCGGAATCATTGTATTCATAGGTTATTGTGTCAAGCGATCCATCCTGGTATTGCTTCAGACCGCGGAGGATTTTACCCGTATCATCGCGAACGAAAGTTTTCTCCTCGGCAATTTCATTTTCTGAGGGATAATATGACTCGCGCACAATGTTGCCATGATCATCATAACCATATTCCAGCATCTCTTCAAAATCCCCTGAGCGGCTGTACTTGATTTCTTTCAGCGGACGCCCGTCCTGATCATATTCACTGTAATGATTCGGATGCCCGTGAATGTCAACCTCCTCGTCATTCACATTTCTGATAATATAATCATATTGCGTAATGGTGATACTTTTGGTTTTTTTCTCCATCAGTAAAATTTTCGTTTAATTGGCATTGTCAGAATAATGCTATAAATTTACTACAAATATTGCAATTAAAGCGTCAAAAGTCGCGATACACATGAATTATTTACCATGTTGAATTTCCGGCAATCAAAAACAGCAATAAAAAGTTATTAACAATTGGAGCACCTTTTGAATAATTACGGATTAACCCAAAGAAATTGTGCTTATGATGTTCCAATATTCGGATGAAGACCTTATTGCAGGACTGCGGCAAAGGAATAGCAGTTACATTGACTTTTTATATCAGGAATTTTTCCCCATTGTACGGCATCACCTGTTGCATAATTCCGGTACACACCAGGACGGGGAGGATTTGTTTCATGATGGTTTAATTGTATTATACAACCGGATCCAGACAGAGCCATTCAAATTGGAATGCAGCCTGAAAACATATTTCACTGCGATCTGCAAAAACCTTTGGCTACAGAGACTTGAGCGCAGATACAAATTGATTTACCATGCCGAATGTGAGGTGCAGGAGGAACCGGCTGAATATGTCACTGAAGACCATGATCCTACAGAGCAAAACCTGGAACAACAGCGTTTGTTCCATAAAAATCTCATGCAGTTACCTGTGGAATGCAGGCGTTTGCTCCAGCTTTACTGCTTAAAAATCCCGTACAGGGAGATTGCGAAGCTCTTGAAATACAAAGATGAAGTATATGTAAAAACACGTAAATATTCCTGTAAAAAAATGCTGCGAAAAAAAATTATCAAAGACCCCGAATGTGACCAATTCATAAAACACCATGGAAGCCGAAATGTCAGATGATTGGATCGATCGATATAACAATGATGAACTCGATGAGTATGAAAAGGCTCTGTTTGAGAACAAGATGCTTGCCGATCCGTTGCTCCGTTCAGAAGTATATATAGATGCCTGTCTGAACAGGTTTTTAATGGATTTTGAGCTTCAGGACCTGATGAAAAAAATCAGAGCAGCTTCCCGGAAAAATTCCGGGGGAAAATGGCTGCTGGATATTTTTTTGATGATAGCTTCTATACTGGTGCTTTCCTCGATTTTCGGAGTTTTTTATCTGGTTCGGTCCAGTGCAGAAACAACTCCGGTCGGTTTACCGAAGTATGCCGGTCAGGAGGGGCAAAAGGTACAGGTCGATTCTGGCAAACGGAATGTCATATTCCCCGGTGATCAGCGAATCCCTAAGGATCTGACCAAAAATAATTTTGAATCATTGGCCGAATATGAAGTGTTGGTTGGTACCGGATCCCGTTCAGATCAGTTTAAATTGATTTCCCCGAATGTAAATGTCAGCATTCACATTGGCACGGAGATAAAATTTGTATGGCAGTCATACAACAAACAGGTGCCACTTTATCTGGTCATATTGAATAATCACGGAATTACCGTATCAAAAGTGGCGCTCAATCAGGTCAGTTCGTTCAATCTGAAAACAAAAGGATTCAAATCGGGACTGTATTACTGGAAGATGATGGCGGAAGAGAAAATGGTTGTGATGGGAAAGTTCACGGTTTTATGACCGGCAAGCCACTGTTTCGATTTCCACCAAAGCGCCCATTGGCAATTTAACAACCGCATAAGCTGCCCGTGCAGGCGGATTTTCGTGATAGAACTTTCCATAAACCGCGTTCATGGAAGCAAAATGATCCATATCGCTTAGCAAACAGGTTGATTTTACCACATCGCAATAGTCAAACCCGGCTGCCTTTAATATGGCACCGATGTTTTTCATCACTTGTTCAGTTTGCTCTGTGATGCCGCCTTCCACAAATTTTCCTGTCGCCGGATCAATCGGAATCTGCCCGGAAATGTATAAGGTGCCATTAACCTCAATGGCCTGACTGTAAGGACCGATTGCTTTTGGTGCATCGGGGGTTGAGATGATCTTTTTCATATTTACGTTTATTAATTTACGATTTTTGATTATTAGTTTCCATAGTCCCGGAAATCTTTCTTTTTATTGAGTTTCAGGTCCTGAAGAATAGATGCCTTTACGTTTATCGAGAAATTCCAGCTTTGCTGGCCGCCTTTCGGGACCCATCCAAACCGCATCTCCCAGCAATGCAAGTCGCGATACACGTCGATGGAGGTGTAGGAAAGTTCATTATGCACAAAATCCCAGCCGGTTGTCAGTGTGATTTTCCATTTTGGGGTGATGTTCAACTGGCCGTTGAATCCGAGGGTCTGGGTTATCTGCTGGACACGTTTTTTTACATTATTATCCCAGGGTTTGCCATAATGGAAATTATAATTGATCGAAAAACTCCATGGAATATCAAAGTCGACATAGTAATCGTAATAGTCAACTATGTCTTGCCTTTCCTGTGGCGTTCCCTTATCAGTGGTTTTTTTTCCTTTTATTTTTTCCGAGGATAATGAATAGGAGAAACCGGCATCCCAGGTTGTATTGTCGAGCCTGATCAGCCGGTGGTTGGCTTTCCACTCAGTTGTGTTGGTCGATCTGCCAAGTGAATCACGGGTGTAGATGTTCCAGGTACTGCCATATTGAATGGTTAATCCTTTGATGATTGAACTGCGGCCACTCAGGGTAATGGGCGACCAGTTTACCGAATCGCGGGCGATGTCGTAAGAACACCGGATTGTCAGATCATCGATAAGGGGTATTTTTTTGATTCCGCTGATGGTATCTTTGCGGTTTCTTGCTTTGAGTTCAATGTTGTTGCTGATGCCGAATGAGACTATTCCCGATTTCTGGCCGGGCGGACTTCCGTAAACTCCCCTCTCGAAAACGGAGTAGCGGGTGGCTTCTGTTTTGGGATCGTTGGCCACTTCCTGCCAGTAACCGATTCCCGGGGCACCCCAGTTGGGGGTATAGGAAAATGAGACAGACGGAGTTACCATGTGCCGGATGGCACGGATCAACCCATTTCCCTTGAATTGGTACATCCCATAGATTCGGGTGTTTAACGAAGATGACACACTGAAGTCAAAAGCATTGGCAAAACCGGAAATCTGTCTTGTTTCCAGATCACGCCTGATTGAAATTGAATCGCCCGACAAGAAAACAGTATCGATATATTGTTTCCGGATGGTGCTCAGGTACATTCTGTCGGTAATATTCATGGAATTGGACCAGTTGAGAAATTTCAGAATCCGGAAGGTCCCACTGATGGGAAAGGAATGTCGCATGCCGTTTTGCATGGAGTCGGCCCATTTGCCTTTCAGGAAGGTTGAATCAGTGGTATTATAACGGTTCTCTGCATCCATGTTGTATTTCATGCTGATTTGTTCATACCAGCGCATCTTCCCGACAGGATTCTGCCGGCGGAAGGGATAAAACTGATTCACTGAAAACGAAACCTGCGGAAGGGTGATGTTAATGGTTTTGTTCAGGGTGTTCTGACTGTGGTTGAAGTTGAGGTTCAGGTAATATTTATTGGAAAAACTGGTGGAATAGTTGACACTTGACTGAAATGTGTTGGATAAGTAAGATTGAGTACTTGATGAAAGATTATACTTGTTAAAGGTATTGCTGACAATGTTCACATTGGCCGAAAAACTGCTATGAGGCCTGGCTTTCCCGTCCTGACTGTGTACCCAGCGAATCTGAAAATCTTTACTTTTCTGATAATCAGGTGAATCGGCGGCGCCAAGAATATTGACTGCATAACTGAAGTTGAAGGATCCGTTGTAATGGTACCTTTTATTATATCTGATGGTAGGTTTGATGGCCCAGCTGCCACGGGTATAAATGTCGGCCAGCACGGTTACATCCAGGTACTGACTGGCAGCCCAGTAATATCCGAAGTTTTCAAAATAAAATCCCCGGTTATTGGATTCACCGTAAGTTGGTATGAGAATCCCCGACCGCTGACCTGATTTGTTCGGGAAAAAACCAAAGGGAATCAGCAACGGGGTTGCTACATTGGCAATATCCATATATGCTGGTCCGGTGATCACCCGTTTCCCGGGAATTACTTTCCCCTTGCTGAATTTGAATGCAAAATGCGGATTCTCTTCAAGGTCGCATGTGGTGTATGATCCAGATTTTATGTATGTTATATTGTTTTCCATTTTTTTTACCACGGTGCCATGGAGGTAACCCTCATCCTGTTTGGTGAATACGGTGTTGATATATCCCCTTTTTGTGGTGTAATTGTAATTGATGGCCTTTGATTTGAAACTTTGGCTTCCGTCATTGAACTCTGGTGTTCCGACATCCTTACCGATAGAGTCTTTTGCCCCGGTTGCATAAACGACATTTTTAACAAAATCGATCTCTACATAGTCGGCATTCAGTGAGATGTCCTGATATTTTATCTTGGCAACCTTGTACAGGAAAACCTTTTGCCCTTTGATCTCAAAGCGAAGCGAATCCTCTGATGCGTAATCAACCTGGGCATCAAGCTTGGTTTTTTTCTTCTGTTTTTTCAGCAGGCTGGCAGCAGAAATTGAGTCTGTTGTTTGAGCATTGGCGTTGATGGAATCTAAACGGACGGAATCAAATTTCAGGGAATCAGGACTGACGATGTCAATCTGTCCGGTGGGCACTAAAACAGCATCTCCCTTTGGTTGCCGGATCGTATCCTGGGCAACCACATCTGTGATTTGCAGGAAGAGAAGGACCAAAAGAAGCGTAGAATGGAAAGACCTTGTTAATAATTTCGTTAACAACTTCTTTTCTGAATTCTGAGGTTAATGTTCTATCTTTGTTTACTTTAAAAATTCAGAATAAAAAGGCGTTGAAGACCGTTATTCTTCGGGTTCCAAAACTAATCAAAATAATTGAAACCAGGACCTTTTTTAAGATACTTTAACAATTCAAAACCACGGATGCTGCGACCTATCTGGTGTTTTCAGGCACTAATCTGCATGGTTCTTTGCGGAGCCCTTCAGGCGCAGCGCACAGGTTCCATTCACACGGTAGTGATCGATGCAGGGCATGGCGGACACGATCCGGGTGCACTTGGACAAATCGCAAAGGAGAAGAATCTCAATCTCGCCATTGCGCTGAAACTTGGAATCCTTATCCAGCGATCGATGAAGAATGTGCGTGTGATCTATACCCGCGACAAGGATTATTTTGTGGAACTTTACCGGCGGGCTGACATTGCTAATGATGCCAAAGCAGACCTGTTTATATCCATTCATTGCAATGCCAACAACAATCATTCGCTCAAAGGCGCTGAAACGTATGTAATGGGACTGCATAAGTCGGAGGCAAACCTGAAAATTGCCAAGCTTGAAAATGCTTCCATTTTGCTTGAGTCTGATTACCAGTCAAGTTACGATGGTTTTGATCCCAATTCCGATGAATCATATATCATTTTTTCATTGAACCAGAATTTAAACCTTGATAAAAGTACTGATTTCGCCGCCGCAATACAGGCACAAATGGAGGGAAAGGTTGGAATGAATAACCGTGGGGTCAGACAGGCGGGCTTCCTGGTTTTATACAAAACAGCCATGCCAAGCGTTTTGGTTGAAGCGGGATATCTCAGCAATGCGGATGAAGAAAAGTTTTTAATGTCACCAAAGGGACAGGATTTTATCGCAACCGCTATTTACAAGGCCTTTAAGAAAATCGCCGGGGCGGATGTTCAACCTGGAAAAGCTGAGGTACCTGACACAATCGTTGAACCGGCAACTCAGCAGAAGGGGAATTCTGATAAGTTATTTTTCAGGGTACAGGTAGCCGCAAAACCTAAGGAATTAGATACGAATGCCCCTGAACTATCCAGGTTTAATGACGTTCGGATGTACCGTCATGGAGGATTATATAAATATACGGTTGGCAATGAGACAGATCTGGCTGCAGCCCGGCATCTGCTTGCTGTGGTGAAAGAGATGGATGTAAAGGATGCGTTTATTGTGATATTCAGGAATGAAGAACGAATATCACAGGCAGAGGCCGATGCGCTCCTGAAGAGATAATTATTTTATTTGTAAGTTTGCATAAAAAGGTTGACGTGAAAATCAGGAAAGAGATTAAAGTAGGTGTTGTTTTTGTGATTGCAACGGCAATCCTGATATGGGGGCTTATGTTCCTGAAAGGGCTTGAGTTACTTAAAACCAGCCGTAAGTTTTATGCCGTTTATGATCAGGTGAACGGGTTGGTGGCAGCCAATCCTGTTTCAATCAAGGGGCTGAAGGTAGGGCAGGTAAAGAAACTCTATTTCGATCCGCAAAACCCGCAAAAAATAATCGTCGAGCTCTATATTCTGGGCGATTATCCCATTGCGAAAAATTCCAGTGCCCGCATATTCAGTTCAAGCCTGCTGGGTGCCCCGGAAGTCGAAATCGTTCCCGGCGATTCAAAAGAAATGGCTGTCTCCGGCGATACTTTGCTGTCACAAACGGAAGCAACCCTCGGGCAGGAGGTTAACAAACAACTTCTTCCGCTGAAAACAAAAGCCGAAAGCCTCATCGGCTCCATCGACAGCATTGCAACCATCGTTCAGCAGGTTCTCAACAAAAATACCCGTGATAACCTGGTAGAAGCCATTGAACATGTGAAGCAAGCACTCGGTAACATCGCCCACACCACTCAGAACCTGGATACCCTGATGGGGTCACAGCGCAAGAACCTCTCAAAAATCATCAGCAATGTTGAATCGATCAGCAGCAACCTCAAGCAAAATAATGATCAAATCACCAATATTCTGTCCAATTTCTCAAATCTGAGCGATTCACTTGTCAAGGCGAAAATTCCCAATACGATCGCACAGGTTAACAAAGCTGTTGGCGATCTTGATCTGATTCTTCAGAAAATCAACAAAGGTGAAGGGTCTGTTGGCCAGCTCCTAAACAATGAACAACTTTATAAGGAGGTTGAAAAAGCTGCACGCGACCTCAATCTGTTGCTGGAGGACATTAAGAAGAACCCGACGAAGTATGTGAAGGTTTCGGTGTTTTAAATAGCGAAATGGTGAAATTGCGAAATGGTGAAATGGTGAAATTGGTTACCAGATGAAGATGTCTTGTTTTTTGAGGGGACGGCGTTTTTCCTCCCACTTGAAGTTTTTCAGTTTTCGTTCATTTTCAGGAACTGCTTTTTCGGGAAAAAGGTGTGCTTCAGGTTTGTTGATGTATGTGATTGATTTTAATTTATTTTTCTCCAGAAAGACCAGCATGTCGCTCGAAATAGCCATGTTAATTCCAATAAGGCTCTTATCTTCCTCCCTTGCAAAATAAATTGTCTGGGCATTTCCAAGCACATTGATCTTGTATAGCTCGTTGTTGCGGAATTTCGCAAACACATTTCTCCCTTTGATCTGGTTAAAACTGCCGGTATCATCTTTTGAGATGATAAAGGCTGAATTGTAAAGCTTCAGGGAGTCTGCCTCGCCATTACGCATGGTGAGCCTGATGGAATCGGCCGAGAGCTGGTTGGAATCCGACCAGATTACAGGCTCATGATACATGGTCATGGACGAATCCTTGCTGGTGTAGGTTAAAGAATCGCACATCCCCTGCAGGTCATGACGGAAGAATTTTACCTGATAAAAACAAAATACCTTTTTGATGTTCTGAGCGGTATCAAATGTTGCACGAACAGTGTCGCCATGCAAAAAAAGTGAGTCTTTTTTTTCGACCAATACACACACAGCACTGTCAGTCATGAAGGCAAACCCTTGTTCGCGCTGCATCTCCCCGTAATTTCCCATCAAAACGATGTTCTGAACGGTATCAACAATCAAGGCCTTCCGAAACACCTGTCCGAAACCGATCTTTCGAACGTAATACATGCTGTCGCCGGTGAGATAGGTTGCTTCGTGATAAATGCGGGCCCGGTCGCGGAAACGGGCTACATCCAACCGTGTGTTATACCATCCGTTTTCACAATAGATGGAATCCAGTTTATCTTTGCTGATGATGTGTGATGGCCCGTAGAAATAGGCCATTTCGGTCACTGTATTGTACATTAAGGTGTCAGAGTACATGTTGCAATCGGGGTTGATCATGATCACCTTTTTTTTAAAGAAAAATTCCTTCCTGTCTGTATAATAGTAGCCGTGAAGGCTCACAAGGACGTTTTTATCACTGACGATTTTCCCCCAATAATCATATTGTGCAATCCGGGTATTGCGGTTATAGACCAGCGTGTCGGTTGTCAGCGTGGTTTGGTTGTCGACGAGCCTTACATTGCTAAAGGCATTGGCAATTTTTGTGTTTCCGTCGTACCTCAGCGAATCGCTGTACAGGTTGAGGGTGTCGCTCAGCTTAATACGCACATTTCCATAAGCAATAACCTTATTTTCTGTTTCATTCACATAGGCACTGTCGCAATAAAGAAAGGCGCTGTCGTGATTCATCACCACATTGCCCAGGATCCTTGGGCCATCAGGATACACATCCTTGTTAAATTCCCAGACGTTGCCGGAATACTGAATCTTTGTCTTCTCCTGTTCCTGGGAAAATGCTTCGAAATGCATCTGCAGGAGAAGGATAAATATGTACAGCGTTTTTTTTAACATGGATCCCGAATGGAATTGCAAAGATACTAAAGTCAATGTTACCAAAATTAATGAACAATTCAACCATGCTATTCACAAAATGGGTAAATTTGAGCACTCATTAAACTATTTCCGCTGATAAAATGAAACATATTTTCGATGCCAGGCGCAACCATGCCGAAACACAGCAAAAAATTGGATATGTCCCTAGAAAAAATGCCACCCAGGCTGACTATGACCGCATAGGTTTTATGTCGGGACTTGAAGTTCACCAGCAATTAAAGACCAAAGAAAAGCTTTTCTGCCATTGTCCTGCCGGAATTTTTCAGAAAGCAGATGATTTTGATGCCGAACTGATCCGGCACATGCGACCGACTTTGAGCGAACTCGGAGAGTATGATGGCACTGCACTGATGGAATTCAGGACGAGAAAAAATATCATTTACCGCATCAAAAATGAGACGGCTTGCACATACGATGTGGATGATACCCCGCCATTCCCACTCAACAGGGAAGCGCTATCACATGCCATCGATATTTCACTGCTGTCGAAATTGAAAGTGGTAGGGGAGGTGCACATCACCCGGAAACAATACCTTGATGGTTCCATCCCTACAGGTTTTCAGCGAACTGCCATCATAGGGATTGAAGGGGAGATTCAGTTGAAACATAAAACAGTTCGCCTCATTCAGCTTAGCCTGGAGGAGGATTCCTGCAGGGAAGTGTCCGACATCGGCCATGTACGCATTTACAGAACCGACCGCCTGGGTATGCCGCTCATTGAAACAGTTACCTATCCTGAGTTTAAAAATCCGGATGAAGTGAAAGAGGGCGCTGACTACATCAGGTTTCTGAATCGCAGTACAGGGAAGGTCAGAAGTGGCATTGGTTCTACCCGTGCCGATGTGAATGTGAGTTGCAAAGGCGGGACCCGTGTTGAAATCAAAGGTGTTGCCCACAACAACTGGATGCCGGAGCTCACCCATAATGAAGCATACCGGCAATGGGCTTTGCTTGCGATCAAAGATATTCTGAACAAATCGATCAAAGACCCGGCAAACTGGAAAATGGTTGCTAAGGAAGCAAGAGCGAAAGATTTTAAACTGGAAAACCTTGGAGTCCCCAAAAGTTCAACACTCAAGGTGTATCTTGTGAACCTGCCACATTTCCACGGAATACTGTCGCATTTTACCCAGCCCGGGAAGATGTTTGCCGATGATTTCTCCGACCGGTTAAAAGTGATTGCCTGCATTGAGAAACCCAACATGGTACATTCCGAAATGTTTGAGGATGTAGTGGGCGAAAAGGCATGGACAAAAGTTCAATCCCTGCTTGGTAGCAAGGATGGTGATGCCCAGCTGATTTTCTGGGGGCCGGAGGAAGATATTAAAACAGCCCTTGAAACAATCGAAGAGCGCTGCCGGTTGGCTTTTACTGGTGTGCCGAATGAAACCAGGAAGTCGTTTGAAGATGGTACCACCATTTTCGAACGAGTACTGCCTGGTGCCGACCGTATGTATCCCGATACCGATTCGGCACCCATACCACTTGAAGATGCAGATATTGACGAAGCAGTGAAACGGCTTCCCAAACTGGTTTCAGAGCGCATCGGACAACTGATGGAATGGAATGTTCCGGAAGATACGCATACCTACTTATTAAAGAACAACCTGGTTCCTTTGCTTGAAAAAGCACAGACCGAACTCCATATACCGGCGAGGTTTACCTCCGGATTGCTTGCCCATACATTGAAACATCTGCAGGGACAATATCCCCCCTTGCCCGATTTTTCGTTTGATCAGGTGTTCGGATTGCTCAAATTCCTGGTTGACCGCAAGATGGATATTGCGATTGCAAAACGAATGCTGTTTCATCTTTACCAACATCCGAAGATGGATTTCGAGTCAATCCTGATTACCCTCAACTTCCGTGAGGTGACCAAAGAGGAAATTCTTGAGAAAGTGCCGTTCCTTGTGAAAAAATATAAGGATATCAGAACCTCTCACGATGATTCAGCCGGGCTGCGCTGGGTGATGGGAAACCTGAACAAACTGGCTACGGGCAACATTTCCCTCAAAGAACTCAGTCAAAAAATCAGCCTTAACACTTAATACTTAACACTTAACACTCACTATCTGATTATGAGCGAAGATATTTTCCAGGGATACAAAGGACGGGCACTCGCAGTACTACAAAAATTCAATGCCAGGGTTTGGGCGAAGGTCAAGGTTGAGAGCAGCCGGGGTGTTTTTGAAGGTACCATATTGCCAAGGGCCGAAAATACCGATGATAAGCACCTGGTCTTAAAGATTTTTACAGGATATAATATTGGTGTCGCCATTGATGGCATCACCGACATTGTTGAACTAGGTTATAAAAAAGCGGTTTATAAAATCCCGGAGAAGGAGTTTCCCTATTCCAAGGATAAGCCGAATGTGAAATTGCTGGGGACAGGAGGCACCATTGCCTCCCGGCTAGACTACCGCACCGGTGCTGTGATTCCTGCATTTTCACCTGGGGAGTTGTATGGTGCTGTTCCGGAGTTGGCTGATATCTGCAACCTGACGACTGAAAAACTGTTTGCAGTTTTCAGTGAAAATATGGGGCCTGAGCAGTATAAAAAACTTGCTGTCGCTATCGGACATGAGATTGAAAAGGGGATTGACGGCATCATTATCGGGCATGGGACAGACACCCTGCATTACACATCTGCTGCCTTGACTTTCATGGTGCAAAACTCACCGGTTCCCATCATTTTGGTCGGGTCGCAGCGTTCTTCCGACCGGCCAAGTTCCGATGCTGCGCTGAACCTGATGCATGCTGCCACGGCTGCCGCGCATGGAGATATAGCAGAGGTAATGGTTTGTATGTTTGGTCCTACCTCCGATGAATATGGTTTTCTGCATAAAGGGACCCGTGTCCGGAAAATGCATTCATCCTACCGGTCTACCTTTCGTACCATCGGCGATACCCCCATTGCCACTGTCAGCCGGCAGGGTGTGGTACCCATCAAACATGATTACAAACGGCGGCGGACCGACCGGAATGTGACCATCATGCCCTATTATGAAGAAAAGGTGACCATGATCTACTATTATACCAACATGCAGCCGGATGTGATAGACGCATTGGTTGATGCCGGGTACAAAGGGATCATCATCATCGGTACTGGTTTGGGACACGTGAACAAGCCTATTTACCCTGCCATTGAACGGGCTATTGCGAAGGGTGTGGCTATTTACATGACGGTGCAAACCTTGTGGGGATATGTTCACATGTTTGTGTATGACACAGGGCGTGACCTTATGGCCAAGGGGATCATTCCGGCAGAAAACATGCTCCCGGAAACAGCATTTATCAAGCTGAGCTGGGCACTTGGGCAAACCTCCGATCTGGCCAGGGTAAAAGAGATCATGCTAACGCCTATCAACAGCGAAATCACACCGCGCGAGCCTTACAACGGTTACCTCATCTACCAGGGCGGGGTGCCGGAGGTGGAAGAGTTTATCAGGAAGTTTCATAAGTAGGGTGACGGGTGACGGATGAGGGGTGACAAGGTGACGGGTGACAGGGTGACGCGTGACGGGTTATTTTATTGAATGGTGGATAACACAAATTTTTTTCGTTTCAGAATAACCGTCGAATTGTATTCTGCAGAAGTAAAATCCTGGGGGAAGATCATAAAAATCTTGACCGATTGCATAATTTCCTTTGGGTTGTATTACGTTGACAATGGTTTTAACCGGGCATCCGGCAATGTCAAACAGGGTTAGGCTGACCAAAGATAGCCGTCCAAGTTGATAGCGGATAATGCCTGTTGAGCTGACCGGATTTGGATAAACTGACAGAATTCCCTTGCTGCTCACAATTTCAGGAGGTTTAATGCCGACAATCCCACCATTTGTAGTTTTTAAAATAGTCCCGTAAGATCCTGCGGCCCAGCCAGTATTTGCATTGACGAAACAAATGGTAACGAGGTAACTGTCGGTTAAATTGGCCTGCTGTGACCAGGTGATCCCTCCATCCTGCGTATGGAAAATGCGACCATAGGAACCACTGATCCATCCATTCAGTGAATCGGAAAAGGAAACAGAATAGAGCCACTGTCCCCCTGGCAATTCCTGGGAATCCCATGTTTCTCCCCCGTTCGATGTTCGGAGTACCACACTGGTATAGCCACCCATCCATCGGTAACCGACCGCCCATCCATGGTTCGGATCTGAAAAGGTTACATCATGCAGTTCGGCGATGGTACCGCTGGGTTTGAGGGCCCAGGTAACCCCGCCATCGGTTGATTTCATAATTTTACCGGCATCCCCAACGATCCATCCTCTGTTTTGATCACTAAAGAACACTGCGAAAGGGGTTATGGGGCCCACAGGAAGTTTTTCCCAATAAGCGCCCCCGTTCGTTGTACGAACGATGGTATCAGTTCCGGCAGCCCATCCATGGTTTGCATCGGTGAAAAAGATGTCACGTAAATCAAGTGTATACCCAGGATCCTGGAACTGGATGTTCCACGAATGACCGCCATTTGCCGTATGTGAAATTTGCCTGGTACCGGCAGCCCATCCGTTGAGGTTATCGGGAAAAATAAAAGCATCTGAAAAAAAAGTGGTGGTATCAATGCCGGTCCAGCTATCCCCTCCATTGTTGGTGAACAGGATTTTATTGCCATCCTCGAGCAGCCATCCTTTATTTTCGTTGAGGAAATATGCATCCCTGATCTGACCCGTATTCGTTCCGGAACTCAAATCATACCAGGTAAGTCCGCCGTTGTCACTCTTTACAAGATGTCCGTTTGGCCCGGCTCCGTAAGCGATGTCAGGTGCCGGCATACACCCGATGATATACCCCGGGGATGAATTTACATTCTGCCAGCTCATTCCTCCATCTACTGAACGGAGGATCACAGACCCGGTTATTAACCCCGTGTCGGGTGAAGCAAAGGAAACCTTTGATAGATTTCCGGTTGTACCGCTTACGTTTTCAATCCAGTTAGCCCCTCCATCCTGAGTTGAAAGTATTGTTCCTTCATCTCCGCAGATGGTCCCCTTTAAGGCTGA
This sequence comes from uncultured Bacteroidales bacterium, assembly GCA_903875045.1. GTDB lineage: Bacteria > Bacteroidota > Bacteroidia > Bacteroidales > FEN-979 > CAIVAT01. The sequence goes on along the minus strand of CAIQUS010000187.1, from coordinate 40,526 downwards.
GGAAAAACAAATGCTGTTGAGCGATTTGGTTACCGGCGATGCAACTGCTGTCCATAACAGCCCGCCATCATTGGTTCTCAGGATGGTTCCATTGGAACCGACAATCCATCCTTTTAAATTGTTCTGGAAGAATACCGATCCAAGGCTTTGATTCTGAATATTTGGAATGAGTTTATTCCACCAGGTCAATCCTCCGTCGGTGGAGTATTTTACTTCACCGGAAGACCCGACTACCCATCCGTTGCTGACATCTGTAAACCAGACATCACGAAGCGGGGTGTTGGTTGAGGCATCCAGCACTTTATCCCAGGTGTTGCCCCCATCAGTGGTTTTCAGTATTAACTCCCATGAATTCGGGTAGCTGCCTACGATCCATCCGTTCATCGGATCGATAAAAAAAACTGAATTCAATGTTGCCAGAATGTTGCTTGATTGAGGTTCCCATCCAATACCTCCGTTGTTGGTATGAATGATGGTCCCGTTGCTCCCGCATGCCCAACCCTCCGTTGCACTGATAAAGTAAATGGACAGCAGCGAATTGCCCTGTGGTTTTGGGTTTTGCCAAAACCATTGAGACTGCACAGGAATGGCAATATAGAGTAACAAAACAAAAAGGACCGGTGCTTTTTTCGTCATGAAATAATAATTGTACACTGGTTAACACTGCGACAACCAACTGCTTTCCAGTTGTGAATGTTTTAGCTATCTTTGCAGTTCAACACAAATTTCCCACTTATTTTCCAAACCACCTAATCAAATTCCAATGAAAAAAGCGATTGCACAATTTACAATGATTTCATTATTGTTCGTTATGGCCTTCGGCACCATGGCGCAGAAATCGTATAAATACGACACGGTCAAGGGTGATCCGCTCAAGGCCAGGATTTATACATTGAGTAACGGGCTGAAGGTGTATCTCACAGTATACAAAGACGCACCGCGTATTCAAACAGCGATTGCCGTGCGAACAGGGAGCAAAAATGATCCTTCCGACAATACCGGAATGTCGCACTACCTCGAGCACATGATGTTCAAGGGCACGGATGATTTTGGAACCAAAGATTTTGTGAAGGAAAGGGTGTTGCTCGATCAGATTGAATATAAATTTGAGGTGTACAAAAAAACACTGGATACGCTTCAGCGAAAAAAAATCTATCATGAAATTGACAGCTTGTCGGGGATTGCTTCCACATTTGCCATTGCCAATGAATATGACAAACTCTTGTCGGTAATCGGGGCGAAGGGAACCAATGCCTTTACCTCATTTGAGGAGACTATTTACATCAACGATATCCCCTCCAATAAAATCAGCCAATGGCTGCAAATTGAGCAGGAGCGGTTCAAAGACCCGATCTTCCGGTTGTTTCATACGGAACTTGAAACAGTGTATGAAGAGAAAAACATGAGTCTTGACAATGACGATGACAAGGTTTTTGAAGACTTGTTTGCTGGTTTATTTCCGAAGAATACGTATGGCACCCAAACAACAATTGGAACGGTTGAGCATTTAAAAAATCCTTCGCTGACTTCCCTGAAAAACTATTTTGCATCGCGTTATGTCCCAAACAATATGGCCATTGTGCTTTCAGGCGATTTCAATCCCGATGAAGTAATCAAGCAGGTTGATGCAACTTTCGGACAAATGGTTTCCAAGCCGGTTACTCCTTATGTACCCGCCGTTGAATCTCCGATCACCAGGTCGATTGTGAAAGTGGTTGTTGGCCCTGATGCCGAATCCGTTACCATTGGCTACAGGTTGGGCGGGGCCGACACCAAAGATGCTGACCTTGTAACTGTGTGCAACATGGTTTTAAGCAACAGCAGTGCCGGTTTAATGGACCTGAATCTCAACCAGGCACAAAAGGTGCTGGAAGCCAGCGCTTTTTCCTATGTGCTGAAAGATTATTCTGTGAATATTTTTTCAGGGAAAGCCAAAAATGACCAGTCGCTTGAAGAGGTGAAAGATCTCATCATGTCACAGATCGAACTGGTTAAAAAGGGTGAATTCCCCGACTGGCTCATTCCTGCCATCATCAATGATCTTAAACTCGCCGAAATAAAGAAGTACGAGGGTAATTTCGGACGTACCATGGAATTGGCGGATGAATTTATTAAAGAGATTCCCCATGCTGAGATTGTGAACAATGTTAACCGTCTTTCAAAGATCACCAAAAAAGATGTCATCGATTTTGCCAATAAAAACTATGGAGACAATTATGTGATCGTGTACAAACGAAATGGCCAGGCGAAGGAAACGGCAAAGATCATCAAGCCGCAAATTACCCCTGTAACCATGAACCGTGATGAAGAGTCAGCTTTCCTGAAAAAAATCGTGGCAGAACCAGGTAAAATGATCGAACCGGTTTTTATTGACTATGCAAAAGACATTAAAAAGTTCACAATAAAAGATAATATTCCGGTTCTGTACAAAGAAAATACGGAGAACAGCACCTTTTCATTGTACTATATCTTTGATATGGGTACCAACAGCAACCGCGAGCTTGGTATTGCCCTTGATTACCTCAAGTACCTGGGAACAACAAAATACTCACCCAAACAGGTTCAGGAAGAGTTTTATAAACTTGGCTGTTCATTTAACGTGAACAGTTCGGATGTGGAGGTTTGGGTGTCTTTGACGGGATTGAGCGAAAATATGGCCAAATCGGTAGCACTTTTTGAACAGTTGCTTTCGGATGCCATTCCAAACAAACCGGCCGTGGACAATTTAGTCGCCGACATCAAGAAACGCAGGGAGGATGACAAACTTTCAAAGCAAACCATTTTATGGCAGGGGATGTATAATTATGGCGTGTATGGTCCAAAATCGCCGGCGACCAATATTTTATCAGCCGCTGAACTGGATGCACTCAAAGCAGAAGCTCTGGTTGTCCTGATAAAGGGATTGAATGGTTATCAGCATAAAGTGCTCTATTACGGGCCGGAGAATACGAATAACCTGACAGCCTTGCTGAATAAAGAACATCGTGTGCCTGGAACATTAAAGCCAGTTCCTGCAGGCTTGAAATTTGAACAGAAGCCAACAGATGTTTCCAAAGTGTATACAGTCGATTACGATATGAAGCAGGCTGAAATCGTGATGCTTTCCAAATCGGATGGTTACGACAAAGCGCTTATTCCGGTGGTACGCCTTTTCAATGAATATTTCGGAGGCAGCATGAATTCGATCGTTTTTCAGGAGATCCGTGAGTCAAAAGGCCTTGCATACAGTGCTTATGCCGGTTACAGAACGCCTCAGCAACCATACCAGAATTTCTACCTTTTCTCATACATTGGAACACAAATCGACAAACTGCCTGAAGCCATGAAAGCCATGACAGGTTTGTTTAACAATATGCCGGAAAGTGAAAAAGCGTTGAACTCATCCCGTGAGGCGATTATCAATAAAATCCGAACGGAACGCATTACAAAAGAGCAGGTGTTATTCAATTATATCAATGCCACCAAATTCGGTCTTACCTATGATATCCGCAAGGATGTGTTTGAGAAGGTACCGAAAATGACCTTTGCCGACCTGAAAGTTTTTCAGCAGAAGTATATTAAGAATAAAAACTTCACCATTCTGGTGCTTGGTAAAAAATCGGACCTGGATGTGAAAACACTCTCCACTTACGGACCGGTGAACGCACTTGAGTTAAAGGATGTGTTTGGGTATTAGTACTCCTCCCTTAATCCCTCCCTGCAAAGGGAGGGATTAATCATCCGAAAACTTCCTCAACAACGCCCTGTATTGGGAAAAAACGTTTGCCCTGGAAATAAAACCGATATATTTCCCATTCTCCAGCACTGGTAAATTATAACGGTCGCTCTGCTGAAAAAGCTGAACCACCGTGTCCATCGAATCGTCCGGGTTAATGGAGTAGTCAGGCATAAACAGAAGATCTTTTACATAGGTAACTTCATAAATGGACTGATCGAACATGATCTGGCGGATGTTGTCGAGCATCACAAGGCCATAAAAGGTGCCTTCCTTATCAACTACCGGAAAAATATTGCGTGACGCCTTTGCGACAACCTTTACGAGTTGACCCAGCGTGGCTTCCGGATCAACCTGTGCAAAGTTTGTCTCAATCAAATGGCGGGGCGACATAAATGAGAGTACCGCTTTGTCCTTGTCATGGGTGATGAGTTCTTTACGTGCAGCAAGCTGCCTTGTGTAAATTGAGTGACTTTCAAACAGATGGGAGGTGAGATAGGCAATTGCCGACACCATAATGAGTGGTGTCAGCAACAGATATCCTCCGGTAATTTCTGCAATGAGGAAAATAGCCGTGAGTGGGGCATGCATCACACCTGCCATTACACCAGCCATGCCTACCAGGGCAAAGTTGCTTTGTGAAATGTTAAGCCCGAACACTGTATTGAGCAGGCTGGCAAAAAAATACCCGGAAATTGCCCCGACAAAAATTGCAGGTGCAAAGGTGCCACCTATTCCACCGCTGCCCTGTGTCAATGCCATGGCAAAAACTTTCATGATGATCAGTCCGAAAATGATAACCAGAAATGACCAGTTGTTTTGTTTCAACAGACCGAATAGCGTCGAATTTCCGATGACCTCCGCATGGCCGTTAATGACTTGTTTTAAAATTGTATAGCCTTCCCCGAACAGCGAAGGGTAGGCGAAAATAAGGATGGCGAGCGAAAGTCCGGCAATCCCAATCCTGAATGGTGGTGAAAATTTCTTTAAAAATGATTCAATTCCGATACTTCCGCGGATAAAGAAAACCGAGACCAAACCTGTAAAACCGCCAAGGAGGATGTAGAAGGGGATGTGACGGAGAATGAAGGGGCTGCTTAAGGTAAATGAAAATAAAACTTCATTTCCCATCAGAAGGAAAGAGACAAGCGATGCCGTAACTGTAGTGATCAGCAGTGGGATCAGTGTGGTCATTGTGAGGTCAAGCATCAGAATTTCCAGTACAAAAACCGCTCCTGCAATAGGTGCTTCAAAAATACCGGCAATGGCTCCTGCAGCACCGCAACCAATGAGCATGGTGGTGGTTTTATAATCGAGCCTGAACAAGCGGGCAAGGTTTGATCCGATGGCTGAACCTGTAAGTACAATAGGCGCTTCAGGTCCCACTGAACCGCCAAAACCCAATGTCAGGGTACAGGCAATCAGAGATGAAAAGGTGTTGTGAGGTTTGATCTGGCTATTGTTTTTCGAAATGGCGTATAAAACTTTGCTGACGCCATGGCTGATATTATCTTTGACAAGATACCGGATAAAAAGAACGGTGAGAATGATCCCGATTAACGGAAATGCAAGATAGAGGTAGTAAATGGCATGGTAACTAAATCCGTTTGTGAGTATGTAATTGGTATAATAGAGCGTATTTTTCAGGGTAACTGCGGCCAGCCCGCTGCCAATTCCTACCAAAATACTGAGAATCAGCACGAATGGCCGTTGTTTGATGTGGCGTAACCGCCAAACCAGTAGTTTACCTGTGATGGATTTTGGAAGCATGTGAATGCAAATGTAACCTATTTCGATTTCATCGACCGGGCAAGCTGATCAAATTCATTGCCTTTAACGGAATTTCCCACATTAAAATAACTTGCGGAAATATTTCGTAGCAGGGTTGTATCGGCTTTGTCAACTTGATAAGCCTGCAGCAGGTACTCAAGCGATTTCTGAAAGTCACCTTTTATACCCATAGCCACCCCGAGGCTTTTCAGTACCGAAGGGTTTTTGGGGTTCACTGCATAAGCCTTTTCCAGGTTTTCAACAGCTTTTCCCATGTCATTGTAGTATTTTCCATAGATCCTGCCAATTGACTCGAGGGCATTCTCATTACGGGGATCGCTGGCGGTTATAATCATGTAATCAGCCATGGCAGCTTCATACTGGTCTTTGAGCAAATACTGGCCTGCCCGCTTTTCATAGATAAAATTCAAGCGTCCGTCAGGGTACTGAGCAAGTGCGTTTGACCATAACGTGATGTCGTTTTTCCATACTTTGATATGTGAATACGTCATAACTGAAAATACAATACACATAAACAGTGAAACTGCCGCAAGACCATAACCGATGTATTTTAAGGATGATTTCCTGTGAATATAATAGTCGATAACCATTCCCAGGATAAAGGAGAGCCCGATATAGGGAATGTAGGTGTATCGATCGGCCATGATTGCTTTCCCTACCGAAAGAAATTGAAGGACAAGGGCAATGGTGAAGAAATAGAAGAGTATCCCGAAAACAATTACACGCGGGGTCTCTCCTTTTCTTGTAGCAGTCCAGGCAAGAACACCGGCAACCAGGAGAAAAAAATATGGTGCGATCCTGAACGGCAAGGGCAGGAGTCCGGTTGTGGTTATAGCCGGATATGGATAGAATGCAGACAGATCGGAGGGGTTAAAGAATTTTATAATGTATGAGAAGAAACCAAACGAAGCATGCATGATGCGCTGGAACAAAGTGAAGGTTTCAAATTTGTTGATGGCACTGATAGATTGCAGATGGACAGACATGATCCCGATGACCATGGCGATAATAAAAAAAGGAATTTTTTCAATGATGAGTTTCCATGAGAATTTCCTGCGCAGAAAATAGTCGACCAGCAACAGGATCAAAGGAAACGGAACAGCCATTGCTTTGGACAAACACGAAAAAACAAAAAGCATGAATACCAAAGCCAGTTTCCACACTTTATTATCTTCAAGATATTTCAGATAGGCAATTAATCCTGCCAGAAAGAAAAAAGTATATAAAACATCTTTTCGCTCTGAAACCCAGGCCACCGATTCGATATGCATCGGGTGGACTGCAAAAAAGAGCCCGGTAATCACAGCGGGCCACATTTTTCGGTTGCTCAGGAAATAAACGAAAAGAAATGCGAGAATGGCATTGAACCCGTGCAGGACCATGTTGGTCGCATGAAAAGAGGCGGGAGACAATCCTGACACCTTGTAATTTACTGCGAGTGATACAATGGTAAGCGGATGATAGTTATTGACGGTTTTTTGAAAATCATCGCCATAAGCAAAAATATTGACGATGCCCTGCCAGGAGAGATCATGAAGGAGTTGGTTCTGGATAACATAAATGCTGTCATCCCAGGTTGTTATGAAATCGTTGCTAACCATCGGAGAGAAGGTGATCAAACTGATAATGAACAACAAAACCATTGAACCATAAAACAGGTACAGGTTTATATTCCCGGATAACGCGGTTGGGGACTTTTCACTAAGAGAAACCGCCTTTTTAACGGGCTTTTTGTTCACCTGTTTCTTTTTCAAGTCACTTGCCATGATAAATCATTTCGTGTTTAAATGAATAACATTGAGCTGCCAAAGTTAAAATTTTTCAAAAGGAAACCGAATAAAGAAATTCAAATCCCCATCCGTTTGTTATTGGATAGTAGATGCTGCGAACGCCCATTTCTATCGGGGCAGGAAATCTGAGAACATGGAAATCGGCTGTAAGTTCTCCCCCTGCTGATTGATAATTGTTAGTGTAATCCGAATTCATTCCTGTAGCCCAATCGTAAAATAGGTTCAATTTCAGTCGTTTAAGATAAATAATGGAGCCGAAGCTGAAATCAGGATACCAAAGCGGGAGTTTGTAATTGGCACTCAAACTGACCAGTTCGGCATCATAGGCGCTGGTATATCCCCTGGGATAAGCAATAAGATTAGAGAATGAATAAGCGAACAGATCTTTGTCATCGCGTTGCTGATATCCGCCATAAACCCATATTCCATGGTGTTTGAAAATACCGGGAAAATAGAGATTTGCATCTGCACCAAAAACAGATCCCATATTGTTGCCGCCAAACGGGGTGTGCCGGTAAGTTACATCAACAGACTGCCCCAAAGGAGGATAGACATCCTTTTGACTGGAATGTCGGTATTGAGAGGCAGTAATCCGGTAATCCATTGTCTGGATATAACCGCTGGTAAAATTTCCGGGTGTGGATGCATTGTGCATGATCCCGATGAGCGTAGTTCCGATTGCGGGCTGAAGGTGGCGGGAATATCTGCCATGCGAGAAATTCCATGGAATACTGACATAGGCCTTGAAATTGGTTTCCTGCCAGGTAAACCGGTAGGTTTCTGTACTTCCGTGGTAACGTGCAAAGGCGGCTCGGTTTCCGATATCGAAACGCAGGGTGATCACCGGGTACCATCCCTGGTAACTTAAACTGGTGTAGAATTTTCCGGTTTGTTCATTGAAATCATACTCCCATCCGGCTCCTGCTGTCATGGTACTCAGGGCATTTTGAGACAGCAGCATCACCCCGGGTTTGAGTGTCAGGTTGTTTACGTTGAACGATGCCGGGGCCCAGCTGTGTGGGTTGAAAAGGTTGAGGATTTTTGAATATTTCCTGGTTGGATATATGCTGCCATGGATGGTGTCTTTTGCCAGGTCAATATCGCCGGAAGTGTTCATCTTATATATATTCCGTTGAAGCACACTATCCTGGATGTTTGCTGTTTCCTGTGCTGCAAGGGCATCAAATAATTTGTAACCATGGTTGTTTACCTTGTTCAGGGGTATCCATGAGGTCGTATCGATCAGCGTTTCAACAACCATAAGCCCATCGGAGGTAAAATCAGAGCAGATCATGTGTTTTTTGTCGGATGTAAAATCCGGATCAAATGTGGCGAAACGGCCAGAGGTGATTTTGAAAATTGATCTGGAGAGTGTATCCATTGCGTACATGTTTTCCGCCCCTGAATGATCAACGCTGAAGAGGATAAATTGTTTATAGAAAAAAGCCGGTCCGGTGAACTCATTGTAGGTAAAACGAAGCAGGTGGTGAATCTGACCGGTGGCTGTGTTGAGCGTGGCCACCGTTTCTCCTTTTTCGGTGAGCAAGGTGAAAATGATTTTTGTCCCATCGGGCGACCAGTTAGGCGTAATAGCCTGACCATCATCAGGAATTGCATATCGTTTGATCAGCTGACCTGATGGTACCTGTAGTATGTCAATATAACATTGATTTTCTTCTGAAACATACACTGTCGCAATTTTCTTACCATCTGAGGAGATGATCGGGGAAAAATACCGGGTGCTGTGTGTCAAATCCTGCTGTTTCCCGGTTTTAAAATTATACATTCTGATTTCGGCATAATGGCGGTTTGACCATCGCACATCGGTTTCCATTTCCGACCATACAAGATAATCACCACCGATGGAAGTGGTTCCACCAATGTGTGAACCGGGTGTCAAAAGGATACTTTCACTTCCGGTTTTCCGGTCGATCAGCACAAATCTGCTTACATCGTCGATGCTTGATTTATCGGCCAGGATTGTGGAATCGTTCAGCATGAGCGGATGGTTGTAATCTGTATGATTTTTTGGATTCCGCCTGGTGATGGCATGCATGGGAGGATGATTGGTGGCAAGTAGTTGCCGCCTCCAGGCGCTGTCAAGAAAGATCAGTGTTTCTTCATAAAGTTGGGTTTTCCACTTTCCCGTTATCTTGTGGATGCCACTGTTGAAAGGAACCACCATAAAGGGATATTTGGCAACACGGTCAAGAGCGGAATTCCATACATCAATACCATATTTTACTCGCGGTTGGCCCACCAGGTAATACCCGAGGGAATAGGCATCGGGGGTGAAAGTTTTATAGGAGCCCAAAGTAGCCTTATCGTACGATTGGCGACCCTTTTCAATGATCTGCGCCCGGAGGGTGCTTTCAAAAAGTCCCGATCGTCCGCGACCTGCCTTGGACATGGCAGTTTCGGTAACGGTGGCATCCCCTTCAAGAAACCATGCAGGAACATACAATCCCAGGATACCTCCGGTGATCTGCTCTCCGAAAATATAATACAATGCCTTTGAAAACCCCTGGTTGATCTTGCTGATCTGTACCGCATGACGATATTCATGTATGGCAAGTTGTTCCAGCCATTCTTCTGAATATGTTTGTTGCGGGGGACAGGTGTATAGTTCAATGCGTTTTGGTGCCCAAACCGTCAGACCATTGGAGATGACAGATTGTGTGTGCAGAATGATAGGGATGGAGGGAACTTTTGACGATAAACTCGTTGTCTCGTTCCTGCAAATAACATCCATTACATTTGCAAGGTATTGCGCTTTTTTCTCGAAAGGGGCAGGATAAATGATTTTGTAGCGGTCAGTCCGGATTTGCCGCCACTTAACCATTGCGGGATCTTGTCCGGTACTGTAATACTGAGAATATCCGGATGAACTCAGAAAAAAAACAAAGAAAATCCCAAACAGACATCTCATCTTACAAGCACCTTCTTTACGACAGTCCCATCACTGCACATAAATACCACAGAATAGATGCCTGCCGTAACAGGGCGGATGTCGATTGTTTGCTCGATGGTTCCGGTTACGAGGAGATCGTTACGTTCAAAAATTTTTATACCGAGTTGATTGTAAACCAGAATTGTAAACTTTTCAGGTTCCGGTGAAGTTATCGAAACGGTAAATAATCCGTCACCGGGGACCGGGTATAAAAGTATGTTTTGGCTTTTCATTTCATCCTGACCGGTAAACAGGACATAAACGTGGTTTGATTCAAGCCATGGACATCCGGTACCTTGAACTACTGTCCAATACCATCCGGTTATTGTGGCCAGATAAGTTTGTCCTGTTGCCCCTGAAATGGCACCTGTGCCTTCATAATACCATTGATTACCTGTTAAGGTGCTGCTTGTAAGCAATGGCCCCGCTGTGGTTACAACAGGAGCTGCCTGGGAGGCGACCATGGTTACACTGAAGTCGGGAGAAACAGCACCACTTCCGCATACGCTGGTTCCCTTTACCGTGAAAGTTCCGGTTCCGGGTGTGCTGCTGAAGCTTACAACAATCTGGCTGGTTCCGGCGCCAGAGGTGATCACAGCACCGGAAGGAATAGTCCAATCGTAGGTTGTCGCATTTGTAATGGCGGGTACACTGTAAATTACCCCATTGGTGCCGGCACAAACAACATCGGTGCCGGTAATGGTTCCTGCAGCCACGGGCATTTGTGAAATTGTAACAGGGAATGCCGGGGATGAGGTGCCATTGCCGCAGGAATTATTTCCCACTACGGTGATGTTACCAGCAACCGCAGAGGTGCTGAAATTTACCGTAATGTTATTAGTGCCAGCCCCGTTCACGATGTTTGCCCCTGCGGGGAGCGTCCAGGTATACGTCGATGCATTGGATATAGCGGGTGTAGCATAGGAAATCCCATTGTCTCCTGCACACACGGATGCATTTCCGGTAATAGTGCCTGCCGCACCCGGGAAGGGATTCACTGTGACATTTTTTGACACGGGGGCATTAGCCGTACAACCATTCCCACTGGTGTAATTTACATTCACGGATTGAATACCAGCACTCATCCATGATACCAGAATATTGTTTGTTCCGGATCCTGAGGTGATTGTTCCGCCTGACGAGGTTGTCCAAAGATAATTTATCATACCTGGTTCTGTCGTATAGGAGACCCCTGTTGCCGATTCACAAACAACTGCCTGGCCGGTGATGGTGGGTGATGGCAAAGGATTGACGGCAACCGGTAAGACGGTTGGGTTTTGGGCAGAACATCCTGCAGGATTGGTGTAATTAACACTTACACTTTGGAGAGTTGTGACATTCCATGTAATGGTTGCTGTATTGTTTGTGGTACCGCCACCGGATGTAATTGATCCGCCACCCGAAACGATCCAGACATAACCGGTCATTCCCTGTTCTGTGGTATATACATTTCCGGGTGAACCTGAGCAAACAGATACCGGTCCTGAAATGGCAGGAACGGGCAAAGGATTGATTGTAACAGCAAGAATGGATGGAACACCCTGGCCACAACTATTCGTCCCTTTGACTGTTATGTTTCCGGAAACTGCCGAATTTGAGTAATTCACCGTAATTGAATTTGTATTGCTGCCTGAAATGATCGATCCGCCGACAGGAACGGTCCAGATATATGCAGTGGCATTCGCGATGACCGGAACACTATAGGGGACATTGGTTGTGCCCACACACAAAGTGTTGGCGCCGGTAATAGCTCCTGCCGGCGGCGGGGTGAGATTTGTAATTGCAGCATTGAAATAATAGGTAGCTGTAGGGATATCGTTCATGGAAGCACCATTCTCGTCTGCGTATTCACAATCACCTCCGCTGTTGTCGGTATTGTTAAATATGACAGAAGGCGAACCTGCAATCAAGGTGAAATTCAAATCCAGCAATTTTGATCCATCTGAAAGGGACAATGCAGCAATATCTGCCCAAACAATCATAATCTTAGTCAGCGTAGGGCTTACATTGATATAATTGACAGAGGTACCAGAAATGGATGGGTTCAAATTTGTATAGTTGACGAAAGTCAAAAGAGTCGGATCATAATCAAGCCGGAGCGTAATGGCTTTGATTGAAGTGAAACCAGTAACGGTGATTGGAACAGTGACAGGAGAACCGGGGCAAATGGTTGACGAACCTGCCGTTGTAACAGGGGCGTTACGCGCAAAAAGAAACTGCGGGGAAAACAGTGTCAGTAAACCGGCTATCGCATAAAATAGGAGTGCTTTTTGTCGCATTATTCAGTTATTCAAAAATACAACACAAAAATACGATCAAAAATTCTTTTATTGACATACCCGAAAATTTTTCTTTCTGCGGGTCAATTAAAAAGCCCCACCGTTTCCGGCAGGGCTTTTCAACTTTCAACTTTCAATTTTCGGTTTTCAATTTTCAATTATCTATTAACCAGGACCTTTTTAACAACCTTATGTTCTTTGTTAAGGAACATCACTGAATAGATACCGTTTGCAATCGGGCGCAGATCGATCTGTTTTTCAAAGGTGCCACTGACAGCCACATCGCCGAGTTCATATATCTTCGCACCCAATTGGTTGTATACAATGACAGTAAAGGTGTCCTCCACCGGGCTGACAATAGAAATGGTGAACCTGCCATCGTTTGGCACCGGATAAATATTAAAGTTACTGCCTTGCAACTCCTGTACACCGGTAATGACCATCCAAACCTTGTTGGAAATGGGGGATGAACATCCATTGAGTGTAACCACACACCAATAATTGCCGGTATTGTTGATAACCGTATAGTTTTTCCCTGTGGCACCCGGAATGGCAGTGCCTTCAAAATACCATTGGTTGCCGGTAGGGGCACTGCTGGTTAGCACATTGCCGGATACAGTAACGACAGGTGCAGCAGGAATTGAACTCATCGTAACATTGAAATTGGCGGAAACTGCACCACTTCCACAGGTGTTTGATCCTTTCACGGTAATCACCCCTGTGCCGGTTGCCGGGCCAAAAGTTACCAGAATGTTTTTGGTTCCGGCACCGGAAGTAATAACGGCGCCAGCTGGAACAGTCCAAATATAAGTGGTGGCGTTGGCGATGGTTGGAACGCTGTATGCAACACCCGTTGCCCCTGCACAAACAGATGAAGGGCCGGTAACAGCTCCTGCGGCAGCAGGTATTGGATTGATCACAACGGCAAAAGCCGGAGAAGGTGTACCATTCCCGCAACTGTTATTACCTGCAACGATAATATTTCCTGAAACCGCAGATACGCCAAAATTGACTGAAATGTCTTTGGTTCCTGCGCCGCTGGCGATACTTGCGCCTGCCGGTAGTGTCCACGAATAGGAGGTTGCATTGGGTATTTCCGCACAAGAATAAGCTACACCGTTGGTTCCTGCACAAACAGCAGCAGTACCTGTGATGGCACCTGCTGCATTAGGCAACGGGTTTACAAACAGGTTGTATACATAAGGTGTTGCCGGGGTACATCCATAGGTGTTGGTGAAAGTGATGCTAACCCATTGAGCACCGATGCCAGTCCAGGTTACATTGATGGTACTTGTTCCCTGACCAGAAACGATGGCACCTCCCGCTGAAATTCCCCATACATAATTCAACATGCCGCTGTTAGTAATGTATTGGTTATTTGTAGAGTTGATACATGGGTTGTTATTGCTTCCAATAAATGGCACTGCAGCAGGATTTACCGTTACATTGTAAATAGTTGGGGCGAGTGCCGAACATCCGGTGGGATTTGTATAGGTGACACTTACCGTTCTGCTCCCTGCGTATGGCCAGGAAACCGTGATGGCATTGGTTCCGGCACCGGCAATAATGGTTCCTCCGATAGAAACGGCCCATGTGTAATTGGTCATACCAGCCTCAGTTGTGTACACGATATTCGCCGCATTCGCACAAACCACACTGGGGCCTGTAATGGTTGGGGTTGGAAATGCGATGACCGTAACAGGATATGATGCAGGCAAGGCGGCGGTACAGCCAACACTGTTCGTATAACTGACCGTAACAGTTTTTGCACCGGCCGTTGTCCAGGTAACTGTGATGGCGTTGGTGGTTGATCCTCCCACAATCGTTCCACCTGCCGAAACTGTCCATGTATACCCGGTCATCCCTGGTTGGGTGGTATATACATTTCCTGTCGAATTGATGCAGGCATTGGCCGGACCGGTGATGGTTGGTACTGGCAAAGGATTTACCGTAACAGCCATGTTCGGGGACCCTGCACCGTTGCCGCATATACTGGATCCGGAAACCGAAATATTCCCTGAAACAGCACCTGTCGCGAAATTTACTGTGATGGTATTTGTATTTGCACCGGATGTGATCACTGCACCGGCTGGAATGGTCCAATTATAGGTGGTAGCATAATTGATTGCAGGAACTGTATACACATATCCTGTTCCTCCAAGGCAAACATTGGCCGGGCCTGTGATGGTGCCTGCCCCGGCAGGTATCGGACAACCGGTTGAGAAACTCAGGTCAGCACCATAAGAAATTCCGGATGAATTGGTGCCGATAACCCTGAAATGATATACTGTATTCAGTGTTAGCCCGGTGATGTTCGCAAGAACAGTGTTTGTGCCACCGCCTGTAACCGATGCCGGAGTTCCGGGAACCACTGTGCCATAACTTGTGGTAAGTCCGTATTCAAAACTCACAGCTGAGGTATTCCAGTTTGCAATTATTTCACCATTGAGGGTTGCCGTAGTGGCAGTGATCGAATTGGCGGGTAACGTAATCACAGAGGGGGCTGGCTGCGATCCGGTATAGGTTCCGAATGAGGTAAGTCCCGGTGTCGTGACCTGGTGCAGGGCATTGTTTACAAGACCAAAGCTGGTAAAGGGGGTCGGAACAACCTGCATGGAAAACATCTGTGCCTCGTTTCCAACCACATCTGCCGGAACAAACTGAAACATGGCTGAACAGTTAAAAGCAGTAATGGCAGAGGAGCTTACATTCCAATAGCGGTTCAGGTAACTTACTGTATTCGGGTCAGACGGATATTTAGAATTAACAAGATTTACTCCTGCATAATTTCCTGCCGCAAATGTTCCACTGGTAAAATTAAGTGTAACCGGTGAATATTCAGGGGTTACCGTGTTATCCCCGACCGGATAGAGAAAACTACCTGTGAATCCGGTGGCAAAACCCTTTTGCAATTGCCCCGTACCGGTAGCAACGATCATGGCGGATGAGGAAGGAGTGCCTGTGATGGTTGCAGCAGTTCCTAAAAGGAGGTTGCTGGATCCCAGGGCGAATAATCCATTGGTGAGTTTTAACTGACCATTAATGGTAACCGGAGTATTGAGATTGACTCCGTTGGCATTCGATATTTCAATGATTGAATTGGCACCGGTTGTAATGGGACCAACCCCTGAAATGGATTGGTTAGCAGTGCCGTTAAAAGTAACCGTGCCTGCCGAAGCCGGGGAAAAATTCAGAACCCCTCCGGTTGCTACTGCGATATTTCCGTGAATCTGATGAATTCCGCTGGTTGGCCCGGTCATATTGATATTCAAGGTTCCGTTGGTAACAGTAATGTTGTCAAGTGAAACCGGACTTCCTCCGGAGGTAGTCAGCGTAACACCCGTGGCATCCATTTCGAAGTTGGCATAAGTTCTGCCTGAAAATGCCGGAGTACTGTTGCCTGTGACTTTATAAAGACTTCCTGCCTGAAAAACAACCACGCTGGCAGGGGCTGTTAAAGAAAACGGATTGCTTCCGGCCTGAACCAGGTAGGTTGATCCGCTGGCAAAAATGACAGAATTTGCTGTAGCAACCGGGACTGAGGCTGAGCCGCCAAAAGCATTTCCCGAGAAAAAAGTGCCTGCTGTAAAAATGGCGCCGCTATTGAAAGTGATTGCACCCGCATCAACGGCAATCATACGGTGTCCTGTTGCAATTGTTGACGAAAATGTCATGTTCCCGCTGATGCTTGCTGTGGCAGTGGTTGCGACTGAAATCGTTATGGCATTTGCTGCATTCAGATTCAAAGCGCATCCGGTCGGGATGTCAAGGTCTGCACCGGCCACTCCGCTGAGTGTGAGCGTTGTTACAGCACTGCTTTGAAGGTTGATCGTGGTATTGTTGGCCATCACCAGTTTGCCGATTGTTTGTGTAGGAACGGCTGTTACAGTTTTAGAGGTACCATCATTAAATTGCAGGATGTCGCTTGTTGCCGGGGTGGTACGTGATGGGTTCCAGTTTGTAGCAGTGGTCCATAACCCGTTATCTGCTCCCTGCCATGTGTAAGTAACCGGGCCGGTTCCCGTGGTAGTTGCACTGGCACTTGGAATGGTTGGAGATGTAAAATAATTATATGTTGGGTTGTTGGCTCCATCCCAGGCAAAAGGTATTATTGTAAAAGAATATTGCGTGGCAGGTGACAGCCCGGTGATTGTTTTTAACAATGTGGAACCGGGGGTTACCAATGCAGCGACTGTTCCATCGCCCAAAACACTTCCAACAGTGTAACCGTTTGCATCAACCGGAATTCCTGTGGGGGCAGCTGCTCCGGTTTTCTGAAGGATCAGATAACCGTCGGCTCCTGCAGCAATGGTTGACCAGGATAAATTGATACTGGTTGTTCCGCCGGATACAGCTGCAAACCCTGTAACGTGAGAAGTGGGTTCATCAGCCAGGGTGAAAAAAGAAGATTCCGTTGTAAGGCTTGTCCCAACTGAATTTGCAGAATATGCTTTAAAATAGATTTGTGTTTTCGGTGGCAGGGCAGAACGTAAATGCGAAAAAGTGGCAACCGTAAAGCCTCCCTCTGCAAGTGGGTTGTCTGTAATTGTGACGCCGGCAGTGGTTTTCCAGACAGTACCACGTTCGGTGATGGGTGAACCACCATCTGCGGTAATGGTACCACCGAGTACGGCAGAGGTATTGGTGATGGATACTGATGTTGGCAGGGTAATGGAAGGAGCTACGGCAGCAGTAGCAGTAACCTGGCTGTTGGGGTTCAGTGTTGCCGTTGTGGTCAGGTATTTTGTGGTGGCCCCTGCTCCGTTGTACTCATAAACTCTGAACCAGTAAGTGGTGCTTCCGGTAAGACCAGTAACCCCCACTGTGCTTCCGGTGTTGTTGTAAACCACTTGTTCGCCGGACCCGCTGTATATAGTGTTTGCACTTGGATCAGTACCATCGGCCGGATTGGTGAAACTATTCGATGTGTTCATGATGACGATACGCTTGGCGCCATTACCATTGGTCCAGTTGGCTGTCATGCCGGTTGTTGTGATGCCACTAAAGGTGATGTTCTGTGCCTGGATGGTAGGCGGTACAATGGCTGAACCCAACACATCAGACCATGATAAACCAACGCGAATTCCGTCAGCCAGAAAGTTTTGGGTTGCGGAAAACTGGCGCAAGGCAACGGCTCCGGGGTTTATGTCGGTCATCGTCGCATCAGTAAGCGGACCGATGCTGGGAACTGCAGGTTCGGTAGAAGGAATAGCTCCGTCGAAAATGAATAAACTAACGATATCGTTATTGGTCCCTGCAACGATTTCATATTTTAGAACGAGGAGATAGGTCTGCCCTGGATTATACGTTGCTGCAGCGAAGGTACCGGTATTACTGCCAACACTCACCCCGAAATGGTTGGTAGCATCCATGAATACCTTGCCCCTGAAGGTGGTGCCGATAGGGGTACCACCCAAATGAAAGAAATATCCGGCAGCTGTGGTAGTTACGTTGACCATTAAACCCACATAAACAATACCTGCGGACTGGTTGGCAAATGGAGTGTTGTCATCTTCTCCGGTGTTATCTACCAGCGCGGCAAGGCCAATACCTGAATCAATGTAACCGGGAAAAGTAAGTCCGGTGGCATTCACAGTAATGGGGTTGGTTCCCCCGACCGAATGAGCAACCCATCCGTGGGCAGTGATAAGATCACCGGCGGGATACGAAAAATTCTCATCCAGCAATACCTGGCCATTTGTGATGCCTTGAATTGTCAGCGATAAAACAGCCGTGATAAAAATGGCTAATAATGTAAATTTTCTCATTTGATTGTTTTTTTGATTATAACGGTTTGATTTGTTCAGATTGAAAAAAGAGAAAAAAAGCTTTTAATACTTTATCAAAATATTAGAAATACAAAAATATAAAGTATCAGCCACAGTGCCTAAGATTTGTTGAGAATTAATGAAAAGATAATGCTGTAAAAAAAAAGCCCCACCGTTTCCGGCAGGGCTTTCTTTCAAGCATGACGCGTGACGCGTCACGTGTCACGCGTCACAGTTTTATTTATTCACAATTACCTTCCTCACAACCTTATGTTCACTGTTGAGGAATACTACTGAATACACGCCACTTGCAATCGGGCGGAGATCAATCTGCTTTTCAAATGTGCCATTTACCCGGACATCGCCAAGCTCATAGATCTTTGCACCCAGTTGGTTGTACACAGTGATGGTAAACGATTCCGCTACCGGACTCGTAATTGAAACCGTAAACTGTCCATCGTTGGGCACAGGGTAAATACTGAAATTGCTGCTTTGCAACTCCTGTACTCCGGTAATAACCACCCAAACCTTGTTGGAAATCGGGGATGAGCATCCGTTGATGGTCACAACACACCAGTAATTTCCTGTATTGGTGATAACCGTATAGGATTGACCAGTTGCCCCGGGAATGGCAGTACCTTCATAATACCACTGGTTGCCTGTGGGTGCACTGCTGGTAAGCACATTGCCTGCAACAGTTACAACAGGGGCAGCAGGGATTTCGTTGACGGTTACAAGGAAATTGGGAGATA
The DNA here is from genome assembly GCA_903875045.1 of uncultured Bacteroidales bacterium. GTDB lineage: Bacteria > Bacteroidota > Bacteroidia > Bacteroidales > FEN-979 > CAIVAT01. Next base: position 21,481 of record CAIQUS010000187.1, on the reverse strand, counting down.
CCGTACCGCTTCCGCAGGCATTGGTACCCTTCACAGTAATAATGCCCACGCCCGAACCTGGACCAAAAGTTACCACAATGTTTTTTGTTGTGGCACCGGAGGTGATAACTACACCGACTGGAACAGTCCAAACGTACGATGTTGCATTGGCAATTGTACCAACACTGTAAGCAACACCTGTGGCTCCGGCACAAACTGATGCAGGCCCGGTAATTGTTCCGGCAGCTGCAGGCATCGGATTCACAGTTACTGCAAATGACGAAGATGGACCGTTTCCGCACTGGTTTACACCTGCTACAGTAACATTGCCTGTTACGGCTGAACTTCCGAAATCAACGGTGATATTGGTTGTTCCTGTACCTGTGGCAACGGTTGCTCCCGATGGTACCGTCCATGAATAGGAGGTAACACCAACGATCGGTGTGGTTGAATAGGCCACCCCGCTGGTTCCGGCACAAACAGTTGCAGTTCCGGTAATGGCCCCTGCAGCATTTGGCGGTGAGTTAACAAACAGAGTGTAAACTGCAGGTGTTGGTGACTGGCAACCTGAAGTATTCGTATAGTTCACACTGACAGTCTGCGTACCCAGAAGATTCCATGTCACATTCAGGGTACTGGTGCCCTGGCCTGAAACGATGGTGCCTCCGGCAGAAACTGTCCATACATATCCTGTCATTCCACTTTCAGTGTAATAAATGTTGTTGGTTGATCCAACACAAGGATTATTGGTACTACCGATAGTCGGAACAGGTGTCGCATTGACGCTGACAGGGTAAGAAGTTGAGATCGGAGCTGAACATCCGAATGCATTTGTGTAGTTCACGGCAACTGTTTTTGCCCCGGCAGTTGTCCAGGTTACGGTTACCGTATTGCTGGTAGATGTACCTCCTGCGGTAATGGTTCCGCCTGCAGATACTGTCCAGTTGTAGTTGGTCATTCCGGCCTGGGTTGTATAAACAACACCTGTTGCGCCCTGGCAAACACTACTCGGTCCTGTAATAGTGGGGGTAGGTAAAGGATCAACAGTAACTGGCAGTGAACCAGGTGTTAAAGCAGTACAACCATTGGCATTGGTGTAGTTAACAGTGATCGTTTTAGGTCCTGTAGTCGACCAACTTGTTGTAATACTGTTGGTTCCGGAACCAGAGAGGATTGTTCCACCGGCTGAAATTGTCCAGGTATAGCCTGTCATGCCCGCCTGGGTTGTGTAAATATGACCGGAAGAATTCAGACATACCGTACCCGAACCGGTGATGGACGGAACTGGTAATGCGTTGACTGTTACATTGCTGCAAGCCGGGGCTGCTGCATTGCATCCATTTGCACCGGTGTAATTTACACACACTGTCTGGGCTCCTGCGGTATTCCAGGTAACAGTTATTGCATTGGTTCCAGCCCCTGCGGTGATAACGCCACCAGCTGAAAGTGTCCATACATAACCGGTCATCCCGGTCTGGGTTGTGTACACATTTCCGGTTGATCCGGCACAGAGTGTTGCTGGTCCGGTAACGGTTGGGACAGGACGTGCGTTAACGGTAACAGGATAGGAAGTTGCAAGTGCAGCTGTACAACCGTTTCCATTGATGTAATTAACGCTGACAGTCTGGGCACCCAGTGTGTTCCAGGTTACTGTGACCGAATTGGTGCCTGCACCTGCATCAATCACGCCGCCGGCAGAAACAGTCCAGGTGTAACCAGTCATTCCGGTTTGAGTTGTATAAACATTTCCTGTTGATGCAGCACAAGCTGTTGCCGGACCTGTGATGGTAGGTACAGGAAGTGGGTTAACAGTTACTGCAAGGTTTGGCGAAACTGTGCCATTTCCGCAAATACTTGATCCATAAACGGTCACATTCCCTGAGGTCGCAGTACCAGAATAACTGACAGTAATCGAATTGGTATTGCTTCCGGCTGTGATAGTTGCTCCGGTTGGTAATGTCCATACGTAGGAGGTCGCATTTGCGATAGCAGGAACAGTGTAAATATAACCTGTTCCGTTCAAACAAACATTGACCGGGCCGGTAATCGTTCCGGCAGCTGCAGGTTGAGGACAACCAGTGAGGAAGGTAAGGTCGCCACCATTGGATGTTCCGGCTGAATTAGTTCCTGTTACCCTGAAATGGTAGGTGGTGTTGGTAACCAAACCAATAATTGCAGCGCTGACATTCGTATTTGTACTGCCTGTAACCGGTGATGGAACACCTGCAACAGTATTCCCGTATCCCGTTGTGAGACCCCATTCAAATGAAACCGTTGTAGATGAGTTGTTTGCATTTACAATTCCGTTCAATGTAGCTGAAGTTGTACCAATAGGCGAGGCTGCTGTAGTCGTAACAGTGGGAGGGGCCGCAGCTGTTGTGAAAGTCAGGTCATTCCCATTGATTGTGCCACCACCATTGACTCCATTGATTCTGAAGTGATACAGGGTGTTTGGTGCAAGGCCTGTGATATTGGCCAGCGATGCAGTAACGATACTTCCTGTGATTGTAACAGGGACACCGGCCACATTGGTTCCATAAGCTGTGGTCAAACCATAGTCAAAGGACACAGTTGTGGTTGTATTATTTGCATTAACAGTTCCATTCAATGTTGCAGTGGCTGCGGTGACAAGTGTTGCCGCAGTGGTTACCACAGTCGGGAGTGGACATGTTGTCGTAAAGGTCATGTCCAAACCGTATGCAGGGGTTGAGCCCACCACACCTTTTGCCCTGAAGTGATACACGGTACATGGAGTCAGACCTGAAACATTACCTGAGAAATTAGTCGGAGTCATTCCACCTATAGTAGCTGGTACACCGGCAATTGTCGTTCCGTAGGCTGTGGTCAGGCCATATTCGAAGCCGGTCACAACCATTTCATTGTTTGCTGTCACAATTCCATTGAGCGTGGCAGTGGAATTACCGACAACTGTTGCAGCTACCGTGGTAACATCAGGTATTCCAGTGAATTCATAAGCTCCGATATCCGGAGGATTACTACGTGTGACCATGGCATAATCAGTGGTTATTCCCGGGATTGCGATACCTGTGTTGTTCAGTTCTGGTTTTACAGTATGTAAATCAGTTGTTGAAACAAACTGAGGATTGACGGAAACCGAGTTGGCATCCTGACCTGATCCGGTTCTCCAGGCTGCAAGGTTAGCATAATTGGATGCGCCTATCATGCCTAACTGAGCTCCGGTAGAGAACAGATCATTATAATTTGAGATAAAGGAAGCATTGGTTGTGAGTTTAACTGCACAATGCAATCCTGTTCCACCTGTTCTCTGGTTGAAAAAGATGTTATCCTTGGCAGTGAGGAACGAAGAACTGTTCTTGTTTATGGCAAAAGTGTTATTAGCTCCTGATGTAGCAGTTCCTGAAATATTAATACTGTTAAAATATATTTCATTGATGCTGGTGTTGTTATCATATATTCCGCTGATATTTACCTGGTTTCCACTGCCCGTACCAACAGAGATAAGATTATTCGCAATCTTCCAGATTCCACCGGCAATGTTGATCCCAAAAAGGTTTGCGGCACTGCCCGGATTCAGGTTAACGATATTGTATATATTGTTTCTGAGAACACTTCCTGTCCCCGAAGCTATCCTGATTCCATGAGCCGTAACTATAACAGTAGAAGCAATATCTGAGGCAGTCAGGTTATAGATGCTATTGTTTTCAATAAGCTGTCCTGCAAGGGTTGACCTCATTTCAATACCCACACAGGCTGCATCATAGTCAGTCCAGTTAGAAGGAGCTGCTGATAAAATATCCCGTACAGTGTTATTGGTGATGTTCAGGGTCCCTGCGGTGATTTCAATTGTTCTGAAGCCAACAGTAGCAGTTGTACTTGTCCGGTTAATATTGGCACAAAGATTATTGAAAAGATTGATATAACCGGTTCCACTGTTATAGATAGCCCTGCTGGCTGTTGTTCCGGCAAGGGTGATTGAACCAGCTGTAGTGGGATGCCCGATGGTATTCCCGGTAATTGTGCCAACGTTATAGTCTCCACCCGTAATATAGATACCGCCAAAAGAACTGCCACTGATGCTCGACATGGTGATATTCTGAATGGTATTGTTCTGCACTGAAGTTGGCGTAACGATACCCGTCGTGAGATAAATTCCATAGAAGGCGACCGCTCCGGTATTGACCCATGCAGCTCCAACACAGTTGGCAGCTTGTCCTCCAATATAATTTCCGGTTATGGTACTGTTGCTTGAAGCAGTTCCCGGGATGAAATAAATCGAATACTGCGTTGTTGCAGGAGCAGTAGCGAGATTATTATAAAAACTGTTACCGCTGATAGTCCAGTTATTCCCGTTTCCGGTAGCAGAAACAAATAAACCGGCATTGCTGAAATTGAAGAACTCATTGCTGGAAAACGTGATGTCTGAATTCTCTTTGAGGGCAGTTCCTAAGGAATAAACCAGGTTTGCAGGAACACCGGCCGCATCACTGCGGTCACGAATGCTATTCTGTGTAAATGTATTATTGTCATTTCCTGTTGATCCCGTTGTATTGCTTAGCAACACCACTCCTGAGGTTGTTCCTGTATTGGCACCTTCAAAATAACAGTTCCTGATGGTGTTATTTGTGGCATCATTGAGCAAAGTCAATGTCGGATTTGCTGTGTTGGTATTTCTGAAACGTAAATATTTCCCGCTTCCGCCGCTTCTGCCATCGATGGTAACTCTGTCAGTTCCATTCAACCGGATCATGCCAGTCGCAACAGCTCCTGAAATGACTTTTTCGGTTGTGTTATTAGGCTGAATAGTAATGGTGAAGTTTGAACCAAACGGATCTTCACTCAACGGATTCAAGGCATTTGTCCCGTCTTCCGTAAGGTCGCTGAGTACCTGTATGACCAGGTTACCCGCTGCTGTTCCTGCATTGATGGCTGCAAATGCTCCACCTACACCTGTCAGGGAAGGATATGTTCCTCCCGTTCCAACAGTAATCGGGCTTGTTAAAGTTCCGGCAATTGTATAGGACAGTGGTGTAGCCGGGGCTGCATTCACATTTTGAACAGGAGGATTGCCGCTTGCTCCGGCACCGCCGAAGTTTGAGCTAAGATTATTCGCCGCATCCTGGGCAGCAACAAAATACTGAATGATATCTCCGTTTACGACACTGCCACCGTTGATAATACCATAATTCACTGTAAATGAGTAAGGGCTGGATGCATTGCTGGCAACAACATATTTCCAGCCATTGTCGGTACTGGTATTGCCCACAAAGGCATTATTGTCACCCGACTTTTTGTAATATAGCCTGGGAAGACTTGCACCACCCGACACAGCCACATTATCTGTAATTGCTGCAAAATTCGTCAGAACCCGGTTAGCTGTCGTTCCACTTGTAAGCGGTGTATAAAGAATATTTGGAGGGAAGATATCGCCGCTGCTGATGAAACTTCCTGCATCGGCACCAATATCAACAGGTGTCAGTCCTGCTCTGGCAGCTCCGTCATAATCACTGGTTACTACTGCGATCGGAGTTCCTGCTGCCTCAATGGCTGTGTTGCTCTGAACAACATGCAAATCAACTGTTGTACTTGTACCGGTCGGTAAAACAAAATTCGGGTCACCATATCCGCTGGCATTATCCAGGTTTGTACCACCTCTCCAGGCGGCGATGGTTGCAAAATCTGTAACATTGACAATCCCGAACACTCCGCCTGTACCCGTTGTCTGGTAAAGGTTGAAATTACAAAGGAGGTCGGCAGCATTGGTGAAAATGCCATAATGTTTCCCTGTTCCGCTGGCATTTGACCGGTTATTAATGAAAATGTTGTTCACCACCGTATCAGCCGGGGCTGATGCAATCCTGCGATATGCATAACTATTAACAGCGCCACTCACAACACCGGTACCACCAATGTAAACAGAGTTAAAATACACTCCGACATTTCCTGTAGATGCTTTATAAATCCCGTTGATTTGCACCGAATTGGTCTGGGCAGCTCCGGCTGCATCAAATCCAAGTCGTACCATGTTATTATATACCATGGCATTTCCGGTATTAGGAACAAATATCCCCGTCTGCACTGAAGTAGCTGAAGCAGTCGAAAAACTATGGACAAAATTCCTAGAAATGGTCGCCTGTCCAAATGTGGGGGTAGCAAAATACATCCCGTTAACCCCGCCTGCAACTGTGGTGTTGGTGTTAACCAGGTTGTAAATGGTATTCTGTGAAACAACAGTACCCGGTGTAGTCAAAGCGGTCATTGTCAAACCAACAATGGATGCCGAATTATTGATAGCGATATTGGTTGAGTTTGTTGTTAAATTGTAGATGGTGTTTCCGGTAATGGTATGTGCCCCGTTTGATTGGACATTGATACCGGTGATCGAGCCGGTTACCCCAATATTATTATGGGATAAATTTCTGATGGTGTTATTTGTAATGATATTCCCGATTGTAGGATTAAGGATCATGATTCCGGTCAGAATATTGTTTGAATTCTGCATAATGCTGTTGGCTGTAGTACCTCCGATCAGGTTATTGTTGATCAAAAGGGTACTTCCCTGAACAGCCTGTGCATACAGAATTCTTCCACCTGCTGAGCCGGTACTGGAGGCAGAAACAGAAATTCCGCCAAAGTTATTCCCTGATATATTGATGTTTGAAAAGGGGGAACCTCCTCCGGCAAGGAGGGCGCAGAATGTGGCAGCACCTGTTCCGGAATTCGTTACCGAAATGTTGTTGGTAGCTGTTTGAGAACCAATCGTATTATTGATAATATTGATGTGGCCGTTCACGTGGTAAACAAGGGCATAAAAACCTGTCAGGGCTGTGGTCAATGAAATATTTGAAATCGTGTTACCCTGGAAAGTTGACGGAACACCATTTGCGCAGGAAAGTGCGACCAGACGATATCCCAATGTTCCTGTTGTTGTAGTTAAGGTCATCGGAGTGCCTCCGCAGGATGGGGCTGTCCCGCCGAAAAAGTTATTGGTTATGGTGAAATTATAACCATTTGAAGCATTCAGGACGTTGATGATTGATACCGTACCCGAACTGGTGTATGTGCGAACCGCTGTTTGGTAAAAACTGTTTGCGGTAATAGTCCAGTCTGAATTCCCGGCGAGAATATTGATGGCCGCAGTCTGTATGGTGGTTGTGGCAAGAAACCAATTGAAAAGATTACAGTTTGAAACTGTATTGCTGAGATTGGGAACACCGGGTGTTCCGGCAGAATAGATGAGGTTGGCAGGGGTCGTAACTCCGTCTTTCAGATCGCAATTATCAATCAGGTTGTTGCTGTTCCCCAAAGTGCCGGTGGTGGTTGAAAACAATACGACGCCAAGGGTGGTTGAAGTTTCTACGCCCTGGATCTGGCAATATTGTAAAGTGTTGAATCTGGAATCGTTGATAAATTGAATGGCATAACCAGCCACATTGGTGTTTTCAATAACCAGATTTTTGGTTGTTCCCGTCGCATTTACACGACCATCGAAGGTCACGTATGTCACACCGGTCATATTGATCGTCCCGGTTGCACTGGCGCTGGTGATCGAAAGTCCGGTGGCAGAAGGATATACAACAATTTTATTCGTTGAACTTGCTCCCGGAATGGTCATCACCGGTATTGGGAATGCAGGTTCAGCACTGCTCAGATAGGTTGATTGCAGCACGAGGTTAACAGGACCATTCACTCCATTTCCGTTTAATGATTGGAAAGCTGCGGTTAAGGTAAAGAAATCTCCTGTTGGTCCAACTGTTTTGGTACCACTCATCGGAACAGGGGGGAGGGTAGTCTGGCTGCCTGTCAGATAAGTTGATTCAAGGTCTAATACGGCTGCAATACGGTAATAATAGGTTACTCCGGCGTTCAAACCGGTTTGCGGCTGTGAATATAAGGTTCCTGTTGTTCCGGTTGAAGTTGATGCGATATCTGTTCCAACCTGTGTAAAGGTGATGTTGTCTGAAGAGCGGTATACCCTGAAAGATATTTCATTGGTCGAATTGTCAGTCCACCCGATGGTCATCGTTGCCTGGGTGACAGCTGTGGCGGTAAATGCAATCGGTGGGGCATTTGCTGGTATTGGATTATAAATCCTGACTTCATCCACTCCGATATCGGTTGTTCCCCAGTCGCTGGTTGCTGTGAATTTTATTTTGGTCGTAGCTGAATTTCCTGGCAAGGTAACAGTATATTTTGTCCAGGCTGCCTGAACACCTGCTGCACCCATGAGGGCGGCCGACCATGTAGATCCTCCATCATTAGAGGAATATATGTTTAGAACATCGGTTCCGCTGGTGTTGATATAGTAAAATTCTGTTTTTACAACTCCGGGAGTGAAAGCCGACAAGTCGAAGACAGGTGAAATAAAGTCTCCGGTTGTTCCGCTGCCTGCATCATAGCTGTGAAACCGGGCTGAGTGCAATGTGGCACTGGCACCCGCAGGTGTATAGGCTCCTGATGAGCCGGCCCACCCTGTTGTGTAATCATCCCGTTGCCATTGATTATCGGCCGGGGTAACTGTTCCTGACCAGGCAGGGCTTAACGATGATGGTATCGTCCAGGCGGCTTCGAAATTTTGGGTTAAAATTGTCTGGCCAATTGAAAAGTAACTGGCTGCAATCAGAACTACCAAAGAAAGGAAAATTTTTCTCATAATTTGATTGGGTTTTGGTTAATTAATCGTTTAATTGTCTGGATAAGGATAGCAAACGAGAAAATCCTGAGCAATGGATTAGTTTGTCTCTACCGAACAAACTTAAAAGAATGTCAAAGATATCCCAAATTTCAATTAAAAATCAAATAATAGAAATTTTAACGTTTTTTAACAGCAAACGCAATGAATACAAAAATAACAAGTTAGTGTTAGTTTTTTCACAAATCATCACTAAATCTGCTAAAACGTTCTGCCATTTACAAGATACCCTTGTACATATTCCTCCACTGCAGCTTCCAGGGTGTAAAATGGCTTTGAAAAGCCTATGGATCGTAGCTTTCCCATCTTAGCTTCTGTGAAATACTGATATTTGTCACGAATATCCACCGGTGTGTCAATAAATTCAATGGAGGGGGGAAGATTTAGCGCAGAAAATACAGCATTTACCAAATCGAGGAAGGTACGGGCTTTCCCGGTGCCGAGATTATAAATACCTGCATCCGTTGGATGGTGCATGAGAAAATACATCACATCCGTCACATCTTTAACATAAATAAAGTCGCGCAATTGTCCTCCATCAACATAATCAGGGTTGTGTGAACGAAACAACTTTACCTGGCCGCCTGCCCACTTGTCCACCTGCCCACCTGCCCACTTGCTCACCTGATTAAACGCATGAAACACTACAGAGGCCATCCTCCCTTTGTGGTATTCATTAGGCCCGAAAACGTTAAAAAACTTCAGACCAAACCAGCGTGGAGGGGATTGTGGCTGCTGAAAAACCCATTTGTCGAATTCATTTTTCGAAATCCCGTATGGATTCAGTGGCTTCAGATGATAGCTTAGCCCGGGATCAAGATCACTGTATCCCAGGGTTCCATCTCCGTACGTTGCAGCTGATGAGGCATATATCAGAGGAATTCGGTATTCGGAGCACGCACTCCATATTTTTTTTGAGTAGCTGAGGTTGAGTTCGTCCAATATAGCCGCGTTGAATTCTGTGGTATCGGTGCGGGCACCGAGATGAAAAATAAATTCAACCTCTTTTGAATGTTGGGCCAGCCATGTAAAAAACACCTGACGTTCAACTTTTTCCCTGTAACTTTTATGGATAAAATTGGAATGTTTCCCGGTCTTTGAAAAATCATCTACAAGGATAATATTTTGAAATCCTTTGTTATTAAGTTTACCGACCATGCAACTTCCGATAAAACCAGCGGCTCCTGTAATTACGATCATATATCCCGAATTTGTTTCAATTTCACAAAAATAGACAAACTAAAGCGCAATTAGTACAGCTTTCATCTTTTTCTGATTACTTTTGCGTTCTGTTTCAACAATTACTGAATTCGGCCTTGTCTCCGTGATGCTTTAAGTATGGAAGAGATTTGAAAACTCCTTAGTTGATTTGGGATTTTAGTTAGTTGTAATGATTTATTAATCTGTTAAATAATACTTATATTATGAAAAATTTACATTTTGCTAAATTCGCTTGGGTTACCATGTTGATGGTTGTCAGTTTGTACTTTATACCGGTTCTGCTCATGGCCCAGGCAAAACCAGCCACACCGGCATCATCAACCTATACTGATAGCCGCGATAGTCAGGTCTATAATTGGGTTAAAGTAGGAAATCAGGTTTGGATGACCGACAACCTGCGGTTCAATGTTCCGGCCGGCAGTTGGGCTTATAACAATGATTCAGTTAATTTACCGACTTTTGGCAGACTTTATACATGGAAATCCGCACAAACAGCCTGCCCAAAAGGTTGGCACCTGGCTTCTGACAAGGAATGGAATGTACTGATTCAGTCATTGGGGGGCAGCAACGAGGCCGGTATGAAAATTCAGACCATGGATACCATTGGAAAATTTGCAGAAACGGGAAAACCAGCTGCCATATCTGGCAGTTCTAAGCTACTTACAGGTGTGAGGCATCCGGATGGTTCATGCATTGGCATTAATTTATGGGGTGGCTGCTGGATAGCAGGAAAGGTTAAAGATACTGTTGGCAGTAACATCCTTTTTGCACATGGCACCAAAGATGTGACCATAAGTACCAATGATAAAAATGCTGGTTTTGCGGTAAGGTGTATAAGAAATAAATAATTCCGTTATGTCAGAAGAATTATTGGGGATCGGTTCAAGGGTGAAACACCCTCAATTCGGAAAAGGTGTTGTGATCCAGGTTCGTTCTGATGCCTGGGAGATCACATTTATCGAGCATGGGACCAGGGTGATCCTTCGTGATTATGAAGGATTGGAAACCATTGAGGCAGTTGAAACTTCATCCGAAATGGTCACTTATGAAAAAATTGAAAAAGGCCTGATCCGAGTACTTCAACGGTTTAGCGATATTCATGAGACTGTTCCACTTGGATCAAAATGGGCTGGTGGAAAACTTGTCATGTATCCCGGTGAAGTGGGGCTGAAGGAGAAGGAAGTTCCGATGGAGACTTTTTTTCACAAGATCGTAATGGTTCGTGACCGTCTCCGTGTTTTGGAGCAAAAACTCAACGCCAGCGAACTTACAGACCTGGAAAAAGTGGATATGCAGCAATATATCACCAGGATTTACGGCAGTCTGACAACCTTTAACGTGCTCTTTAAAAATAAGGACGATCAGTTTGCCGGCGAACGCAGCTGATTCACTCCCAAAACCGCTGCAACTCTTCCAATGTTTCCCGCTCTTTTAGAATGGTGAAACCTCCTTCCCGGTATCCGATTATCCTTGGGGTTTGCCTGCTATTATAGCGTGACCACATGCTGAAGGTATATCCTCCTGTGTCGTGAACGACAATAAAATCGCCCTCTTCAACTTCAGGAAGCTTTACGTTTTTTGCGATGATATCACCTGCAAAACATAAAGGCCCTGCAAGGTTATAAGGATTATGATCATGTCCATGCTTTAAATTTCCGTGCTGATCAAATACAGTGTATTCATGTGGCCAGTCATGAGGATTTAAACACTCCCGTACAAACAGGTCCGCCCCGGTATGGAGCATGGCGGTATTGATGGTTGGATCACGCTTGACATATTCCACCCTGCTAACCGTAAATCCTGAATTGGTGTATGTCCAACGGCCGAATTCAGTAATCAGTTTAAAAAAATCTTCATTGAAAAGTTTAGGAGCACGTACAGAAATTCTTTCGATATATTCCTCCATGGAAGGTGCCGGGGTCGCCGACTTATAGGATACAGGCAATCCTCCGCCAATATCAAAAACTGAAATCAAGGGAAAGCCGCATTTAGTCCTTTTGATATTCAATTCCTCTGCAAAATCATAGAGCACTCCAATGCCATCCGTGAGCATTTGCATCGGGCACCCTTGCGACCCTACATGCAGATGTACACCGGTAAGCCATGGGTATGTCAGAAATGCTTTCTCAAGTTCTTCACGATAATATTTGATTGGCACGCCAAATTTCGAATATTCACCTGCCACACTCGATTCAAGGATTGAACCCATCCCGATTTGCGGGTTGATCCTTATGCCGATTGACCCTGGCAAATCAGTTGCCAATGAATGATCTGAGGTTATATTTATTTGAAAATCGGGGTATTCCATGGTTGTCAGCAGCTTTTCAACACGTTTCAGCTCCGACAGGTTGTCTATGTTTAAATGGACCCCTTTTCGAAGCGCAAAGTTGAGGTCGGTCACCGTTTTTACAGGCGAATCAAAAACAACCTGATTTGCCTGGTAACCTGTTCTTAAAGCCATGGTCACCTCACCAATAGAGGCTGCTTCCACCCCGATATTGGGAGCAATCTCCCTGACAAACTCCATTATTCTTGTTAGTGGATTGGCTTTGATGGCAAGGCCGTGCAAAGTGTTTTGTGGAAAACAGGAAACCAGGTATCCGATCCGTGCCGCTAAAAACGACAGATCGTAAAAAATCACCGAAGTGTCCTCCTCACGGATCATCCTTTCTGAAAGTGCCAAACGAAGCGCCATTCCAATAGAATCATCACTCAGATTTGATTGTATCATAAGGGATTATATTGTTGTGAAATGCAATCCGGCAATCGTAAATCGTCAATCGTAAATCGTAAATTTCCACCCGTCACCCGTCACCCGTCACCTTTCAATAAGCCCTCTTTCCCTTGCAACCTGCAGCAGTTTAGTAAGCGCCACTTTCCCTCCGGTTCCAAGGCTGAGGGTAGTGTCATTGACGTACAACTGAATATGCTTACGAATTACCTCCTCATCCATCGCCTGCGCATGGGCCCTTACAAAGGGCATTGCCACGTCAGGATGCTTAAAAGCATAATCCACACTACGGAACATGATTCTGTTCAGCTTGTTAATGATGTTATATCCCAACCCTTTTTTGGCGAGTATCCCGCCAAGCGGGATTTGTGATCCTGTGAGTTCCTCCCAATATTTACCGAGATCAAGTATCTTTTTCAGCCCTTTGTTTTCATAAGTGAAACGGTTCTCATGGATGATAACACCGGCATCAACTTTTCCGGTGAGGACCGCATCTTCAATTTCCGAGAACAGCATAAACTCTTTTTTCTTCGCTTCCGGGGAAGCAATCCGGAAAAGCATGTGTGCGGTGGTATATTGCCCCGGAATGGCCACAGTAAGCCGTGGCATATCTTCGAGGGTATAATTGTTTTTGCTGATCAGTACAGGTCCGCTGCCAAATCCCATGGCACTGCCGGAATCAAGCAACACAAAATTATTTTGAAGCAAAAGATATGTAAAAAAACTCACTTTAATCATGTCAATACCACCAGAGATTGCCATGGTATTGAGCGTTTCAACGTCGAATAAATGGTAATCGAATTTTAATCCTTCAAGGTCAATCCGTTTGTGTATGATCGCATCAAAAATGAATGTGTCGTTGGGGCAGGGCGAGAACGCGAGGGTCATCATCGAGTCTGATAATTTAGTTTTTACGCATGTGTGATTCCGGGTAAAAAACAAAATTAATCACAAAATCACGATTCTGTTAATTAATTAACATGAGATTTGTAAGGATATGGGTTAATAAATATCAATGAAAATGCGGAGGTCTCTCAATTGATATCTTAGGCCGATGTTGCGACCTTCCATAACACATTGTTGAGATTTTTCAAGGCAAGATCGAGGTTCCATTGCGATTTATCGCGTTCTTCAACCCGGTTCGAAACAGCCCTGATTTGAAGACAGGGAACTTTTGCGCTCAGACAGGCAAAGAAAAAAGCGGCACCTTCCATGCTCTCAAGGTCAGCTTCAGCTATCCGCTTGATCCGGGAAATGCTTTCAATACTACCGCGGACAGAATTGGATGTGATTCCTGTTACTTTAGGAAGTTTCATCAGAACTTCAAGGTTGCTGAAAACCTCTGGTATCAGTGAATCATTGATCAGCCTTCCGCCTTTATACGGGGGTGAATCAGGTTCCGTCAGACCTAAGTCGAAAACCGAAAGAAAATTGTCGCCATCTTCTGCACCAAGTTCGGGTACACAATCTTCAATCACATTTACCACCGATCCGATCGGGAGCGAATGATTAAAAGTGCCGGCAATCCCTGCATTAATGGCCAGGTTGTATGTTTTTTGAGCGAGATGCCTTCCGAGAAAATAGGCTGTTTGCACCATGCCAACTCCGGGAATCAATACATCAATCACCGTGTTTTTAAATCGATAGGTTGATAATTGATCATCTGACCTGCCAACGAGGCGGAATTTATCAAGCAAAGGCCTGATTTCAAAAAAAGTAGCGGAAACTAATAGAATATTCATTGAAAATTGTTTCCGCAAAAATAACCATTTCTAATTTATCCACCGGATGGCCTCAGCTATAACTGATTATTTTATAGCTTTGTGCCTCATTTAATAATCTCAACTATTAATCCCTTTTTTATGACTCAAAAAGTACAAAAAATTCTCAGCGAATCAACGGCAGCACGGTGGACTGCCTTGGTGCTTGTTTCGCTCACCATGCTTTCGGCCTATTATTTTGTAGATATGATTGCTCCGTTGCAATCGCTCATGGAAACAACTTATGGCTGGAACCCCAGCAATTATGGTTTTTTCTCCGGTTCTGAATATATGCTGAATGTAATGGGTTTCCTGATCGTATCGGGAATTATCCTTGATAAAATGGGTATTCGTTTTACCGGTTTGCTGGCTACCGGTGTGATGCTCGGTGGAGGTTTGATCAAATTATACGGACTTACAGCTTATTTTAATGCCGGTGGATTCGGACATGAATTTTTCTCCTCTTTCTGGGTTACAATGCCAGCCAGTGCGAAAGTGGCAGCCATTGGTTATGGCATTTTTGGTATCGGTGTGGAAATGGCAGGTATTACCACTTCCCGAACAGTTGTGAAATGGTTTAAGGGTAAAGAATTGGCACTTGCCATGGGTATGCAGTTGGCTACTGCCCGTATGGGGGCATCTGTTGCCTTCTTTTTCTCTGCCATGCTGGCAGGTGAGCGGACTGTGAATGGGGTTCATCAGGGGAATGTGCTGAATCCGATTTATTTGGGCGTTGCACTGATATCCATCGGATTTCTGACTTTCCTCGTTTATACGTTCATGGATGCGAAACTCGACAAGCAAACGGGGAACTCCGGTCCCGGCGCCGATCCTACCGAGGAGTTTCACCTGAGTGATCTGAAAAAAATTATCACCAACCGCGGGTTTTTGCTCATCTCTCTTCTTTGTGTATTGTTCTATTCGGGCGTTTTCCCTTTTTTGAAATATGCTGTGAACATGATGCAGAATAAACTGGGGGTTTCGGCCTCTGTTGGAGGATACATCTCTGGTATGTTGCCGGTTGGAACGATCCTTCTGACACCCATCATTGGTTATTTCCTTGATAAAAAAGGCAAAGGTGCTACCCTGATGATTTTTGGGGCAGTATTGCTTACCATCGCCCACCTTACATTTGCCCTTGTTCCGCTAACTCTTGGTATTGCTGTGATGACGATTATTTTACTGGGAGTTGCCTTCTCATTGGTACCTGCCTCCATGTGGCCTTCTGTACCGAAAATTGTTGAAGAACGGTACCTCGGATCTGCCTACGCACTGGTGTTCTGGATCCAGAACATCGGACTTATGTTTTTCCCGTGGCTGATTGGTGTGGTACTTGAATATGCTAACCCGGGAGTTACCGACCGTATCAAAGCGGGAGATGTAACTGCTATTTACGATTATACAGCACCCATGCTGGTTTTTGCCGGACTTGGCATTGCAGCCATCTTTCTTGGATTTTTACTGCTCCGTGAGGATAAGCTAAAAAAGTATGGACTTGAATTGCCGAATAAGCGGACCTAAAAGGTAAGCCAACATAGTGTTATAGCCCGTTCTGCGGGGGCAGGCATGGATCCCATTCATGCCTGTTTCATTTACGAAAAATGCGTATTTTTGTATCACATTAATTTATTGGTAAATGAACTCCGTCATTCAGTATCTTATGGTTGTCCTTGGTCTGATTGTCACTGGTCATTCAGTGGGACAGAATCCGTTCATCGCACAAAACCAAAGGTGCAGTTCCGGCAATTCATCTGCCAATTATGTGACTTCCTCACCGGGAATTGCAGCATTAATAAAAACCAGTTGGGAACAGGGATGCTTTTACAACGCTTCATGTCCTTCTGATACTGCTTCTCATGCAACCTGTCTCCATGTTCCTTCCGGGGATGGTGCAGTTGCCATGGCCCAGATAATGAAATATTATCAATTTCCAGACCATGGAACGGGTGAGCATGGATACCCGCACACTAAATATGGACTTCAGTATGCAAATTTCGGATCGACAAACTACAGTTGGAACACCATGCCCGATTCGCTTATCAACGGGAATGATGGGATAGCTACCTTGATGTACCAGTGTGGAGTGGCACAGAACATGAACTATGGCTCAGTTGAATCGACTTCGGATGTCAATGAAATTGATTCGGCACTCGTGAAATATTTTAGTTACCCGCATACAGCGGGTTGGAAATCGAAATCCGATTTCAGCACTGCCGAGTGGATAGCTATGCTGAAAGCAGAACTGGATGCCTCGCATCCCCTTATTTATTCAGGAACTGACAGTTCCGGATCGGTTCGCCACTATTTTATATGTGATGGCTATCAGTCCGATGATCAATTCCATTTCAACTGGGGCATGGGTGGAGCCTTTGACGGCTATTTTTACCTGAACGGCCTCAACCCGGGTACGATCAAATGTTCTTTCGATCAGCGTGCCCTGTTCAACCTGGCACCTTCCGCTCCGGCGCCGGGTGGTTTCATCATGGATTTTGAAAATGTACCGGATTTTTCACTTACCTTCAATGATTGGACGGTTAACGATGTAGATCAGCATGATACGTATGGTATTACAGGTCATTCATTCCTTCATCAAACGCAACCCATGGCCTTTATCGGGTTTAATCCGGCAAAGGTTACCCCTTCCCTGGCTTCTGACCAGGCCATGCAACCGCATTCCGGACAACGTTTTGGTGCATGTTTTTCATCGAACCCTCCCTCAAACAACGACTGGATCATCTCTCCGCAAATTCAGCTTGGAATGAATGGCAGTTTCTCATTCTGGGTGAAATCGTACAGTGATTTCTGGGGCCTGGATACCTATCGTGTGGCTGTTTCAACAACTGATAACAACCCGGGAAGTTTTACAACCATCTCAGGGGAACAGCCTTTGCAAACAACCCTGACCTGGACTAAAAAGACCTTTAACCTTGTAAATTTTAACAATCAAAAAATATTTGTGGCCATTAATTGCGTTTCAAATGACCATTACATGATGATGATCGATGACCTTGAAGTTAAACCACAGGCTTCCTCAACATTAGCCGCAGATTTTACTTCTGATAAAACCTCTTTGAAGGTTGGCGAATCTGTCAGCTTTACCGACCAGTCCTCGGGAGTCCCTCTGACCTGGAGCTGGAAATTTCCAGGAGGTACTCCATCCACTTCCACTGTACAAAATCCGGCCGGGATCAGGTATTCAGCGCCTGGTATTTATCCGGTAAGTCTGAGGGTAGGCAACGGGCAGACAAACGATTCTGTTACCAAAACAGCCTACATGGAAGTAACAGGTTACCCTTCCGCTGTTTCACTTGATTTCGAATCTGTTACCGACTTTTCTCTCGCTTTCAATCCATGGACGGTCATCGATGTAAGAAGTGGAAATACTTATGGCTTTCAGGCACTCTCTTTTCCCCACAATTATCAACCGATGGCCTACATTTGCTTCAATCCGGCAAAAACGACTCCGCCATTGCTTAACATGCAGGCTCATTCGGGGCAGAAACTTGGTTGCAGTTTTTCCACAACTCCTCCGATGAACCCGAATGATAAATGGTTGATATCACCAAAATTGAGCCTTGGAATCTACCCCCTCATTGAATTCTGGGTACAATCATTCAATGTGCAATACGGATATGAAAAATACAATGTGGCAGTATCGGTTACCGACCTGAAACCATCCAGCTTTATCCCTTTGAATTCCGTTCCTGACAGCGCTCCGGCAACCTGGACAAAGCGCACTTACGACCTGTCAGCTTATTCAAACCAGGATGTGTATGTTGGAATCCAGTGTGTGACCGACACCAGTTTTATTTTTATGATCGATGATATTTTCATTACCTCTACGGTCGGTGTGGAGGAAACAAATTCACTGGAGCGGCTTGTCATTTACCCAAATCCTGCAAATGACCTGTTAACCCTTCAAAGCCCTGCAAACGGATCTTTGCCATTCCGGGTTGATCTGATCAGCATTCCTGGCGAAAAAATCTCTTCATGGAAGGTTGCACCGGTGTCAGGAAGGATCATGCTCGATATCCGAAAAATCCCGAATGGTGTTTACCTTCTCCGGGTAATTCAGGGAAATCAGGAGGTTACACGTAAAATTTCCATAAACCATCAATAACTGTATTCGCATGAAATTACGATTCAACATTATTCTCTTACTTGTCCTTCTGGTTTTTATAACCTTGCCCAAAGCTTTAGATGCCCAGGTGAGCTCAGGAGGCGTGCCGAAGAGTTTTACTTTGGCCCTACCCCCTGACACAACAGCCGGCATGGTGGTTACTCCTCCTGCCACTGATGGATTATTACAGGAAGATGCACTGAACCCGAGGCCATACAGGTTTGCCGTGAACATTCCGGTTGAAGCAGGAATCGATCATTCGGGACATTGGATTAAAACCAGCGATGGCAGCAATGTCTGGCGTTTAAATGTTCAATCACCCGGGGCTTTGGCAATGACTTTATATTTTGACAGATTCAACTTGCCTGAAGGGGGAAAACTCTTTGTGTACAATCCTCAGCGTACCCAGGTTATCGGGGCATTTACCTCAATGAACAATAACAACCTTTCAACCTTTGCAACGGCTTTAATCTATGGTGACCATCTTACACTTGAATACAATGCCCCGGAAGGAATCTCAGTTCCTGAAATACACATTGCCGAAGTGGCATACGCCTATCGGGGAGTTACTGATTATTCAAGCAGAAAAATTGATTTTGGAGGTTCCGGCCCCTGTGAAGTGAATGTAAACTGCCCTGAAGGCAGCAACTGGCAGATGGAAAAACGCAGTGTGACACGTATCACTGTAAAACGGGGAGGTTCAAGTCTTTGGTGTACCGGGTCATTGATAAAAAATGTGCGAAATGACAGGAAACCCTATATTCTCACAGCCGACCATTGTGGCAACAAGTCCTCCGTTACGGATTTGAGTCAGTGGATTTTCTATTTTAACTACGAAGGTGCAGGTTGTCCCGATCCAACAACCGAGCCACCACTCAAGTCGATTACCGGAGCAACACTGGTTGCCCATGGTGGTAATGAGGCAAGTACCGGTTCCGATTTTTTCCTGGTTTTATTGAAATCAGCCATTCCCGATTCCTACAATGTGTCGTTTAACGGGTGGAGCCGTGAAACCGCGCAGCCTAGTCCTTCCGGTACAACAATCCACCATCCACAGGGAGACATCAAAAAAATATCGACCTATACGACCCCGCTTCAACCGGCACACTGGTCAGGAAACCCGGCACTTGCGCATTGGCGTGTCACCTGGACAGGTACTCCTTCCGGGCATGGTACAACCGAAGGTGGTTCCTCCGGATCACCCCTATTTGACAACTATGGAAGACTTGTTGGTACACTAACCGGTGGCGACTCCGGTTGCGATTCTGCTGCTTTGAATCTGCCCGATTACTATGGAATGTTTTCTTACAGCTGGGATAAAAATGGAACCGACTCTGTCAACATACTTAAATGCTGGCTTGACCCTGACAATACCGGCGTAATGACGCTGAATGGCAATGGATTACCTGTTGGGGAACCTGTGGAAAATGAATGGGTGAAAATATTTCCCAATCCGGTGAAGGATCAGCTGAATATCATCTCATCATCAGTTGCCGGAACCTCGCTGCATTTGACAATCTATGATATTTGGGGTAAACTTTGCCGTAAATATGACTGGAATGCCAGTCAAGACCAGCAGGTTCTGATTGACCTGTCGGAATTAGCAGCAGGAATGTATACGGTGAGTATATCTGACGGCAACAGAAAAGTGGTGCGGAAGGTGATAAAACAATGAGTAAATATGGAGGATTACAAAGGATCAATGAGGATGCAGGAACAAAAAAGTAAGAATATAATTGATTTTATTGACATACCGGATGCATTAAAAGAGATCGCCGGAATTGTTGCAGATGGAGGACGTATTTCTCCGGGGCAAGGCATCATGCTTTTTGAGCAGGGTGATTTGGGTTTTCTCGGGTTTTTGGCCGACATGGTGCGATGCCGGAAAAGCGGCAACAAGGCTTATTATATCAGGAACTTTCATATTGAGCCGACCAATATTTGTGTAAACAGATGTAAATTCTGCTCTTATTCACATCATTTTAGTAAGACACGGTGGGAATTGACCATGGATGAGATATTGGATAAGGTCAATGCACAGGAAAAAAATGTTTCGGAACTGCATATTACCGGTGCGGTTCATCCCGACCGGGATATCTATTATTACGGCGGATTGCTGAAAAAAATAAAGGCTGCACGCCCCGATCTTCATGTTAAAGCCTATTCAGCTGTTGAACTTGATTACATGATTCAAAAATCGGGTATGAGTAAAAAAGAGGGTCTCGTATACCTTAAATCATGTGGTCTTGATTCTATTCCGGGAGGAGGGGCTGAAATATTTGACGAAACCATCCGGAAAGAAATTTGTGGCATGAAATCTACCTCGGATGCATGGCTGGAAGTACACGAAACAGCTCATCAGCTGGGCATTCCGTCAAATGCCACCATGTTGTACGGGCATAAAGAGGGTTACATACATCGTATTGACCACCTTGAAAGATTGCGGCAACTACAGGACCGGACACATGGTTTTAATGCATTTATCCCGTTGAAATTCCGAAATAGTAACAATGAAATGTCTGAAATATCTGAAGTCTCTGTTACCGAGGATATGAAAATGTATGCCGTTGCACGGGTATATCTCGACAATTTTCCGCATCTGAAAGCGTATTGGCCTGCAGTTGGCCGAAAACTGGCACAAGTGTCACTTTCATTTGGTGTTGATGACCTTGATGGTACGATCAACGATTCTACCCGGATTTATTCTCTGGCAGGAGCTGAAGACCAGAATCCTGTGATGACTGTATCGCAGATGATCACCATGATCAAAGAAGCGAACCGGACACCGGTTGAAAGAGACTCGTTTTATAATGAACTGGATTTGGTTGAAAATTGAAAATTGAAAATTTAAATTAGAAATTAGAAATTAGGTTACTAATCAGTCGCATTTATAATCGGCAATGACATTCAAAGCAGGCAACACCTTTTGCCCATTTTTAATGGCAGTGTCAATAATGGATCTCAGGATGGCAAAGTTTTCAGCAGCATTAAACACCTTG
>CAIQUS010000186.1 GCA_903875045.1 uncultured Bacteroidales bacterium | reverse complement strand
CACATCACCCGGAACCCATCCGGATGCATTTAAACTGAAACTTCTGGCGTAAAGTGCATAGGAAACCTGCACCATTGTGATTTAGTTCAACTTGGACTTCATGCTGGGCACTGCGTGCCACACGAAGTCCTATTTATTATGGGCTGTTATATGTTTTATATTTTTAATTGCCATGCTTGATGAATATTTTGTAAAAAGGTCTTTCCTGACATTCGATTGCTAAAAAGTAAACCCCATCAGGGAATGAACTGATATCAATAGTTGTGACTGGTTCACTTGTTTCTTGATTAAGGAGTTTAATCCCTTGTAGAGAGTATAGTGAAAGCCGACTTGATATGGAAAGTATTGGAGCCTCAATGGTCAAGTGATCAGAGGCAGGGTTAGGATAAATATTTACATTGCTGTTCTCACCTTTGGAATCATTCATTCCAACAGAAACACCACCACCGTTGGTGGTCTTCAGAATGGTGCCATAATCTCCAACAGTGTATCCTACATCCTTATTTATAAAGTATACAGAGTTTAATGTTTGAGCTATTCCTGGAATGAAATAATGATTCCAGATGTAATTATCATTACATTTTATAAAGATACCGCTTTGTCCAACGATGTATGCATAGTTGTGGGCCGTCGTATGAATTGCATGGATTGAGTTTAAATTCTTTTGTGGTATATTTAAAACAAGTACGTTCCAACTTGAGCCTCCATCAAGAGTTGTCAAAATTGTTCCCTGGTTTCCGACAGCAATCCCATTATTCACATCTGGGAAATAGACAGAGTGTAAATGATTGTAAGTGCCACTCATCATTGAAATCCAATTTGTCCCTCCATTAATGGTGTTTAGAATAGTGCCATTATCACCTGTTACAAACCCTTTGTTAGTATTAAAAAAATATGCAGAAGATAGATTAATATTAATTCCACTTTGAAGCGTGGTCCATTGACTTCCTGCATTTAACGTTTTCATGATTGAACCATTCACACCAACAGCAAAACCAGTATCGGCATTCGGGAAATAAACCGAACGAAACACTTCAGAAATGTTATTGGCTACTATGGTCCAGTTTATTCCTGCATCGCTTGTTTTATAAATGATTCCGGAATTAGATGCATTTCCTCCTACTGCATAACCTGTATTTGCATTTGTGAAAAATACTGAATGTAATTGAATATTGGTTCCCACAGATGTTATAATCCAAGTTGTTCCACCATCACTGGTTTTAACAATGGTCCCATAGTCGCCTACTGCAAAACCATGATTAACATCTGTAAAATACACTGATCGTAAATCATTGGTACTACCGCTTGATAAGGTAGTCCACTGTGCGTAGCCACAGTAACAAATAAATGTCAAACAAAAGCTAAGAATAATTTTTCTCATAGGTCTGAAGTTATTTGTCTTCTTTTAATAGCCCATAACGCCTACTTGCTGCCGCCCCAAAGGTGAATTATAGCCAAGCCTCACTATGGCTGGTTTTGTGGCGGTTGCAAGTTCGTTATGTGTAGTACATTTTTATAAAAATATTTGATGGCGAATAATGGCTTTTTCTTTTGAACATGCAAATGAATACTGAAGTTTTATTTTATTACTACCATCTTTCTTGTTACATCATATTTCCCAGCTTTAAGTCGGAAAAAGTAGCATCCCATCGGAAAATTGGAAACATTGACCTGAATTCTAGTAGTAGATATCTGTTTGACCTGGTAAAGTTTTTCAGAGACAATAGCACCAAAGCTGTTATATATAACCAAGGTCATAGAGTTTCCTCCTACTGCGGTTAGGTTGAATTCAATCTGCAGGGAGGATAATACTGGATTAGGGAAACTGGTCACATTAAGATTATCTTCTATACTTGTTCTATCAGATGTTCCAGTCAAATAATCATTTGAATAATAGACTCCGCCGTCAGTACAACAAAAAATTGTGATGCTACTCAATAAAGGGTTTGTCTTGATCCTGTTGATAAATAAATTTGGTAACCCATCGTTGAAAAAGGTTAGAGAAGATGAAGAAGTATCATATCTGGCAATCCCCTTTGGAATTCCTACGTTACGCCAGCCAACAAATATATTTCCAACAACATCAAATCCGAGCGTATTTAGCCCATCATTACTCCAAAAACAATAATCCCAGTCTTGCCCGGCATTGTTGGATACTCGTAAACTTGTTGAATTGGAATAAGGAATGATACCATAGAGTTTGCCATTTGGGTGATATGCAATATACGACAGGAAATTCCCATTCCCAGTGGTATGATTCCAGATCAACCCGGCGTCATATGAATTGTAAACAGATTGAAAATAGAAACCTGTACTTAAAACCATGGTATTATTGTAATAGTCCATCGTAGATACCGGCATCGATGCAAAGTCAGGGACCTCATTCCAACTAACACCGTCCATAGTATTCCATAGCCCATTTTGTTTGCTGCCTGCATAAAAAGACTGGTTTATACTGCAGTATTTGATAAATGTCGGTGAGGGAAGCTGCTTCAGAGGTATGAATTCGTGCGTTGTCAGGTTAAATCGATAGATGCCATCGGACGCACTGCCATCACCCATCACAAGTAGGATGTTTGTGTTATCAAAAGGAATAGCTTCCCAAACTGGTAATCCTAAATTTGTGTAGTTATTCCAAGTTCCACTAAAACCATCAGATATAAATATACCATTTGCGCCACAAATAACAGTATAACCTTCTGAACCTGCGTTGAAACATATATCATTTGCCTTAATTCCTTGTGGGCCGTATAAAGTCCAGGAATATCCGAAAACAAAATAGGGCAAAAATAACAGGAAAAAAATAACATAGTTTTTCATTTCATCTGGTTGTTATTACACATAACGTGTGGCCTGTAAAACCATGTGCCATAATAACCTTTGTTTATTGAAAATCCGCTGGCAGCATTGGTTTTAAAGGCATGTTATAGGGCGTTAATGTCTTATTACTATATATCTATGAAATTTGTTTGCAAATCCCATTTCATTCTCATCAAGGCTTTTTATGTATTTTGTTTTTTCATTATCAAGCAGTTCAAGTATTTCATTCTTGCTTTTTGCTTTGATTGTATCTGTCATTGTATAAATTGTCAATCGTGAAAAATTCAAATCCAAGGGTTGGATTTTAATAAATGCAGATCCCATATGTCCAGCAATTTCAAAAGATTGAGATGGCTCCAATTTTATTACTAATCCATGTGAGATTGTATCAATCTGGATATTCTTATATTTTTCTCTTATGATATAAACATCTTCGAGCAATATTACGTTTTCTTTGTAATTGCCAGTTGAATCTTTTATAAAAATTGTAGTTTGCGGAAAATCAGTGAACAATTCAACTTTATTACTAGATTTATTTACAATCTTGACGACTTTATAAGCATCACAACCTATTAATAATGTTGTAATTCCCAAAAGTAATATGATGTGCTTTCCAGTCATTTCTTTATAAATGCCCTATAACGGCTGACGCTATGGCAAGTGCGGGATTAAATTGTTGCTCAACTGTCAGCCAGCACAAATATATATAGATTTCAAATGTTTCAACGATCACGCATACCCGCATTTGCTATAGCGTTTGTTGAACTAAATCCCACTATCGTGGGATAGCTATCCACAAATTTAGTAAAATAGTACTGAGCAGGGAGTAGTCGCTCCCTAAATTTAGTT
>CAIQUS010000185.1 GCA_903875045.1 uncultured Bacteroidales bacterium | reverse complement strand
GAAAGTCGTGGTGTTGTCGCAATGAAACTGGTCTGGACCTGCATTGGCTGTGGGGGCATTAAATAACGTCACCTCATCAAAAGTGCTGCAACTCCCGTTTACTATAGTCCAGCGAAGGACTGTTGTACCTCCAATGGTTACGTCGGTAACTGTAGAAGTGGCAAGGTTGATATTGGTGATCGTACCCGGCCCGCTGATCTTAGTCCAGGTGCCGATACCCGGAGTTGCCGTGTTTCCGGCAAGGTTGAATAAGGTCGTATTATTGCAATGGTACTGGTCAGACCCTGCATTGGCTGCAGGTGCGTTAAAGAGGGTTACCTCGTCCCAGGTGTTACAGGAACCATTTACAATGGTCCAACGTAAAATAGTTGTACCTCCGGCAGTAACGCCTGTTACTGTCGATGATTCAGAATTTAAAGATGTAATGGCGCCGGGGCCGCTGACAATTAACCATGTTCCTATACCGGGAGACCCTGCATTGCCAGCTAAGTTAAAAGTGCTGTTGTTGCACTGCGTCTGGTCTGCCCCGGCTGCCGCCGCCGGCGCATTGGTCAGACTTACTTCATCGAAAGTGCTGCATGTACCATTGACAATAGTCCAGCGCAATACCGCTGAATTACCGGCGGTCACTGTGACGGCAGTATTGTATAAACTTGCATCGGTAATAGCAGCCGACCCGGATTGCAATGTCCATGTCCCTGTACCAGGAGTTGCAGCATTGCCGGCTAAAGTATAGCTTTCATCGTTGCAATGAGCCTGATCCGGTCCTGCAGTGGCAACCGGTGCATTCGTTAAAGTCACCTCATCAAACGTACTGCAACTCCCATTAACAATGGTCCACTTGAGAACAGTGATGGCACCAACGGTAACACCCGTTATGGTCGAAGTGGCAGAATTTGGTGCAGTGATCGCTCCAAAGCCGCTTACGATGGTCCAGGTTCCAGTGCCTGGTGTTGCAGCGTTGCCAGCAAGGGTAAAGGTTGTACTGTTGGTACACTGATACTGATCGGTTCCGGCATCGGCGGTCGGGGCATTGTAGAGAATCACTTCATCGGTGGTGCTGCAACTGCCATTGACGATAGTCCATTGTAATACAGTGGTTCCTCCGGTTGTCACACCTGTAACCGTAGTTGTTTCGGAATGAATATCTGAGATCGATCCGGCACCGCTGATTTTAACCCATGTCCCTGTTCCCGGGGAAGCCGCATTACCGGCAAGAGTAAAGGTGGTGGTGTTATTGCATAGATACTGGTCTGGCCCTGCATTAGCCGCGGGTGTGTTCCATAATATCACCTCATCAAATGTACTGCAACTGCCGTTGACAATCGTCCATCGCAGAACTGTGCTTGTTCCTACTGTCACCCCAGTTACTGTCGAGGTTGCTGAGTTCGGAGCTGTGATGGAGCCATCACCGCTTATTTTCGTCCATGTACCTATACCTGGAGTTGCTGAATTTCCGGCAAGGGTAAAAAGTGTGGTATTATTGCAATGGTACTGGTCACTGCCTGCATCTGCTGCCGGCGCATTGGTAAGGGTTACCTCATCGATGGTGTTGCAAGAACCGTTTACAATTGTCCAACGTAAAACAGTTGTACCTCCTGCTGTAACGCCTGTTACTGTCGATGTTTCCGAATGGTCGGATGAGATGGTTCCCGGACCGCTGATTATGGTCCAGGTGCCGGTGCCGGGAGCGGCTGCGTTGCCCCCAAGAGTGAATGTACTGTTGTTACACTGGGTTTGGTCAGCCCCGGCTGCCGATGCTGGTGCATTGGTCAGGCTGACTTCATCGTAAGTACTGCATGTGCCGTTCACGATCGTCCAGCGTAATACCGCTGAATTACCGGCGGTCACAGTGACTGCAGTATTGTATAAACTTGCATCAGTGATCGAAGCCGAACCTGTCTGTAAAGTCCAGGTGCCTGTGCCAGGTGTCGGCGAATTGCCCGCCATGGTATAGCTGGCATTGTTGCAATGGTTCTGGTCAGGACCGGCAGTGGCAACAGGGGCATTGGTCAGGGTCACCTCGTCAAAGGTACTGCAGGAACCATTCACAATGGTCCACTTGAGAACAGTGATGGTACCAACAGTAACACCCGTTATGGTCGAAGTGGCAGAATTTGGCGAAGTGATCGCGCCAAAGCCGCTTACGATGGTCCAGGATCCTGTGCCTGGCGTTGCAGCATTCCCAGCAAGGGTAAAGCTTTCGCTGTTTGTACATTGATATTGATCCGGCCCGGCATTGGCGGTGGGTGAGT
Organism: uncultured Bacteroidales bacterium; assembly: GCA_903875045.1. Classification (GTDB taxonomy): domain Bacteria; phylum Bacteroidota; class Bacteroidia; order Bacteroidales; family FEN-979; genus CAIVAT01. Next base: position 18,645 of record CAIQUS010000185.1, on the reverse strand, counting down.
TGTACAGGATGACTTCATCGGTGGTGCTGCAACTGCCATTGACAATGGTCCATTGAAGTACAGTAGTTGCACCTACTGTTACGCCTGTTATGGTAGATGTTTCGGAATGTATATCTGTGATCGAACCGGCACCGCTGATTTTCACCCATGTCCCTGTTCCCGGGGCAGCCGCATTACCGGCAAGAGTAAAGGTGGTGGTGTTATTGCATATATACTGGTCTGGTCCAGCATTAGCCGTGGCGGCGTTCCATAATGTTACCTCATCAAATGTACTGCAACTGCCGTTGACAATTGTCCAGCGTAACACTGTAGACTGGCCTATGGTGACACCGGTAACTGTGGAAGTGGCAATGTTGATATCTGTGATCACGCCAGGTCCGCTGATCTTCGTCCAGGTACCGATTCCCGGATCAGCCGTATTACCGGCAAGCGTGAAGGTAGTTGTATTGTTGCAGAGGTATTGGTCATCGCCCGCATTTGCTGCAGGAGCGTTGAATAATGTTATCTCGTCCCATGTATTGCAGGAGCCATTCACGATTGACCAGCGTAAAACGGTCGTACCTCCGGCTGTAACACCTGTTACTGTCGATGTTTCTGAATGATCAGATGAGATGGTTCCGGGACCGCTGATAATGGTCCAGGTGCCGGTGCCGGGTGTGGCTGCGTTGCCTGCCATGGTAAAGGTGCTGTTATTGCATTGGGTCTGATCGGAACCGGCTGCAGCCTGGGGAGCGTTGGTGAGGGTGACATCATCATAGGTGCTGCAGCTGCCCTGGGTGATGGTCCACCGAAGGACGGTTGTGGCGCCAGCCGTTACCCCTGTAATCACTGAGTTAAATGCGCCGGGTGTGGAAACGGAACCAGGACCACTTAAAATGGCCCAGGCTCCTGTCCCTACGGAAGGATTGTTCCCGGCGAGTTCAAACGTACTGTTATCACATTGTGTCTGGTCAGGCCCGGCTGCTGCAAGACTGGCATTATTCAGGATCACATCATCAAAATTGGTACATCCGCTTTCAGTGATCGTCCACCGGAGAGTGGCAGAACTGCCTGTGGGGACTCCCGTAACAGTTGTGTTATAAAGAGATGGAGTTGTGACGAAGGCGGTTCCGTTCTGAACCGTCCACGTTCCCGAACCAGGCGATGGATTGTTGCCCGCCAGGGTATATGAACCATTGTCGCATTGATTTTGATCGGGGCCGGCACCCGCAAGCATGAAGGTGATGGTTGAATAAACAGTGCTTCCTGTTCCGCCCTGTATGTTGTTTGCACCAAGGGTAGCATAAAAAACTCCTGTTCCTGCTGTCGGTGATTTCACCGTTGTCGTATAGGTTCCGTTACTTTGCCGAACTCCTGCATAGGACACGGATCCGCCATCCGGGAACACACCAACACCGCTTGACTTATAAAACGTTACTGTCGTGTTTGCCGTACTCAGGTTATTGTTCACGTCATACAGCGTGACGGTGAGTGTTTGTGTGCAGGTCCCATTTGCAATGATGGTGGATGCAGCAGGTATCAGTGTTGATGTAATATAAGACGGGGGGCCTGCAATATAATTAACCAAAGCCTGCGTTTGATTCACATTATTATTTTTTACCGGACTACCATCAAGGGTGGCAATAAAGGTCCCGCTCCCGATAGTTGTAGGGGAGGTAACCGTTGCCGTGTATGTGCCGTTATTGTTGTCCGTAACAGCCCCGATGGAACCGGTGCCAGACAACCTTGTAATGGTCACAGTCGAACCACCCGTTCCAATTAAATTTCCTAAAACATCAAGGGCGGTTACTGTTAACACCTGGGTCGATAACCCGTTTGCAATAATAGTTGAGGGCGACGGAGTCAATGTTGACCTGGCGGCATCCGGTAAAGGTTCACCCACAATGTAATCACTAAAGGCGGTAAATCCGATGGCCCCGGTTACAGTTGCATTCTGGGTCCCTTTTGATGTCGGGGCTTTCCACGAGCTGCCTGAATATTTTCTTACAACATAGTTGCCCGTATTCGCTGGAGGTGTTGTCGGAACATCACTAGCTACAAAATAGAATTCACCGCTGTAGGTTGTGGGTGATATCCCGCTGTTGGTAATGCTCCAGTATCGTGAGGCGACTGTGGCAGACTTTAATCCTGACGTCAAATAAAGCGGGGTATATAAGGCATCCGTGGTGTTGACTGTCAGGGAACCGGCCGATGTTATTGATGAAAAAGTTACATTAACCGGCGCATAATATACAGCGTCCCCTACCGGAAAGAAAAAGTTCTTGGCCAGGCTGGTAAAACCATGTTTAAGATTACCCCTTACATATTGACTCGTACCGGGGCTGCCTGAAATAGAAGTAGTGGTTAATACATTGGCCCCTGTTGTGATCATGCCATTCAGAAGAACCGAATTACATGTTACACTACTATTCAAAGTTATTCCCGTTGAGCTGATAACAGATAACGCATTAAGTGCCGTAATGCTGCTGGGAATATACAAACCGGTTTCGTCACTGGTAAAATTCATTGAACTGCTGCTGGTCGATTTCAGGTTGGTCCCATTAAGGGCAATGGCAGGTCCATACAATGTAAGCGAGTTGCTTCCTATATTGAAATTTCCTGAAGTCAGTGTCAGGGTAGCCGTTATATCGCAATTGGAACCCATTGTAACTCCATTGGTGTTATTAATATTCACACCACCTGCTCCACCAAAGGTACGGGTAAGTGGAGATCCGCTGAGTGCGCCAAATTCCGGTCCAATGACTTGGGCTGTTATGCCTATGTACTGTATAGCCCCATATTGACCTACCGTGATCGCATCGGAAGCTGTAGCGGTTCCTTCCATGGATAGCAACCCATTGAAACTTACATCCGCGGTGGTTTTCAAACCTGAACCGGACAATGTCAGATTGTTGTAAACCCCTAAAGAATTTGCCAGAACAGTTTGTGCACCCCCGTTGTATTCAATAGTGCCACTGCCTGCGGTAAATGCTCCCAGAAAATTCACAATACTTGTTGACCCGATTTTAAGCAGGCCGCCATCTGTAAAGTCTAAAGTACCAGTGCTTCCGGCTCCTTCAGTACCATACCCAATTACCAGCGCGCCGACAGCAGTAAAAATTGCATTATTGCCAAAATTGATCGTGCCGCTACCACCGACGGAAGTCGAACTTCCGACATAGGTTGATCCATTAACTATAACCGACGCATCCGCGGCAATGGTCAGTGTACCTATATTTCCAATCAAACTGCTCCCGCCAATATATAAATTACCATTAACCGTCAGTGAACCAGTGGAAGAAACAATGACCGAGCCTGGATAAAAATCACCAGCTGCACCACCAATTTGGAGTGTGTTACAAATAACAGCTGAATTGATTGTAACAACCGCTCCATAGTCTATGATAACGTCATCTGTAGGTAATGGAACACTGCCTTCCCACCAGATACCTGCATCTTCCCAATTTCCCGTCGTATACGCAGTAAAAGTGCTTGCTTTTACACTAATTGAAGATAGCAACATCAGAAACAGTGTCATCAAAATCACCAAATTCCTTTTTGTCTGGGGTAATAGTTTTGCTTTCATCGGGTGAGCTTTATTGGTGTATTTTTCTTTTTTACGATCCTGGGTTTCTGTCTGATTTTACTGCGAATTAGTACAATGCATCTTTCGCATGATGGTTCAGGTCAGAATATAATTGAAATTGTTTTTGTCTCTTTTGAATTACCCTGAACAGGCTCTCCGTTGATGGTGGCTGAAAAAACACCACTGCCGGATGCCGCCCGTCCGGTTATGAATATTGTATAGGTTCCGTCGCCATGATCCTTTGTCATGCCAATGTTACCCAGGCCTGAAATTTTTGAGACTGCTACCTGAGCGCCGCCTGTGCCGACCAGGTTCCCGCTTGCATCCATGGCAATAATCATCAACTTTTGCGTTATAGTATCATTTGCAGAAACAGGCTTGCCGGATAGTGTCAAATTGGATCTTAAACCGCTTGGGATGCCCTTCAGATAGGTAAAGGCCGATCGCAAAGTGATTGAGTCGCCACTTTTTACATGAAGGCCATCGATGGTGGCTCCAAACACGCCGCTGCCCGGCTTGGCAGGAGCGATTAACAGCGCGGTATAGGTTCCGTCGCCATGATCTTTCACTTCTTCAACCGTACCAGTTCCTGACTCTTTTACGATAGCAACGGATGCACCTGATAACGGAAGTCCATTGATATCGAAGGCTGACAGGGTGAGCATCTGCCTGCTCTTGCCATTGGCCACGAGGGTGCCCGATAACGGCAATAAGGTGGTGTGCGCGAGGTCGGGATTGCCTTCCCCGATCATGAAATCGCCAAAGGAGGTTTGCTTTTTGGTTCTGATGGAAAGTGGTTTGCGTGATCCGATGGCCGGCGCTTTCCAGCCTGAATCAAATGATCGTACGACCAGGGCTCGCGATCTGCTGCCAGCCGGTAAATCACCCTGGACAAATGTCAATTCTGCCGTATAGGTTTTGAAGCCAACGCCTGAATTCGTGATTGTCCAGTACCTTTTTAATACGGTGGGTAATTTCAACCCTGACTTATCCAGTCCGGAATATTTTCCCTTTGTAGTTTTCACGGTGATTTCTCCCGTCTTTTCCACCGCATTAAAGGAGATTTGGACCGGGGCGTAATCAATAGAATCTCCGACGGGGAATAAAAAAGTTAACGCTTTAGGAGAAAAGAGATGACCCAGATTTCCATAAATATAATTTGATGGCCCGGGAGCGCCTGTAATATTGCCCACCGTGAGGGTATGGGGGCCTGTTTTTATTTTGCCGATGAGTTTTAATGTACCGCATTTGATATTGCCATTGAGAAGGACTCCACTGGTACTGGTCACAGCGAGGTTTGCCAACGCAGTAACACTTGCCGGGATATAAAGGTCCGGAGCATTGCTGATAAATCCAAGGGATGACCCAGCGGTGGTTTTCACATTACCGGCTGTTGATTGAATTGGCTTTCCAAGAAGCGTGAGCAGGTGGCTTTCTATGTTTAAATCACCGGAATCAAGATAAAGGACTGTAATAATGGATGCATTGGAATTTAAAGTTACCCCGTTTGAATTATTGATGATTACCCCTCCTGCTCCGGAAAATGTACGCACGGGAGGATCCCCGATGAGTTCTCCAAATTCCGGACCCGTTATTTGTGAAACATGCCCTTTATATTGAAGGGTCGCAAGCGCTCCGGCTGAAATGGGATCTGATACGGTTGCCGAGCCTTCCAGTGAGATCAACCCATTTGCCATTACCATGGCCGTTGATTTACGGCCAGTCCCTGATAATGTCAGGTTGTTGTATGTTCCCAGCAAATTTGAGGGTGCAACTGTTTGGTCGCCGCCACAGTATTCCACTGTGCCTGATCCAGGTGTAAAAATTCCAAGGAAATTAACATCAAAAGAACCTTCAATTTTCAGTAAACCTCCCGTAAAGATAATACTTCCGCAGTGGGTTGAGTCGTTTACACCAAGCGTAACCGATCCTTTTATCGCCATCACCGAGCCTTTAACAAGCCTGATTGTACCTGCAGCAGGATTCTTGTCATTTCCTCCGGGGCCCCCAACCCATACATTTCCTGAGACCGTAAGGGATGAGTACAAACAAAAAACCAGATTAGCTCCACCAGGATTGTTGGTACCAATGATCAAAGCGCTGCATACAGCGTTAAAACCGGTATCAATTGTTACAGATCTTCCGCATTCTAAATATACCGTATCTCCGGCACCCGGAACACTAACACCTGATGTTCCATTTGAGGTGGCAGCCCATGTGTTTTTATTATTCCATAATCCGGTATTCCTGCAATACCTGTCAGCTGCAACAGCGTGGTTAACGGCAGTCAATGCTACCATGCAAATTACCCACACTAATATTTTTCTTATGAAAAAGGGTAAAGATTTTTCTTTCATCAAACCGTATTTATTTTTACTTTTCAAAAAAATCAACAATGAACCTTCACAATGGAGACTTGTAAAACCTATTTATTTAATGCCCGTTAAGTTTCGAATCGTCATATTCTCCAGCATTTCGGAAATAATAAAATTTATCTTTTCAAAATCCTCTGATTTACTTAAAAAATAGTCAGCACCCATGGCCAAACAACGCTCCTGATATTGCGGATAAGAATAGTTGGTGAGGATGCAGACTTTGGTTTTCAAGTTAGCCTCTTCAATTTTCTTTAGCACATCAATACCGCCCAATAAGGGCATGTGCAAATCGAGGATGATCAGGTCTGGATCAAACTCTATCAATAATTCCATAGCGGTTATGCCATTATCGGCTTCACCAACGATGAATACCCCGTCTAAAAAGCTAACCTGGCTCTTAATTCTTTCTCTCATTATAGAGGAATCATCGGCAATGAGTAGCTTGAGCTGGAGGGTTTTCTGCATTTTGTAAATTTAGAACTGATCTGCTGTTTTGCATGTAGGGGAACTTGATATTGCATGTAGGAGAAGGATAGATTTATTTGTAGGGGATTACCTTACATTTCGACAAAATCCATGGTGCGTTTTCGTGAAATATTGCTTAACAAACATTCACTTGTCGTTATATCGGAATTTTGCCAGTAACGTTGACGAGGTCAGGTCTATGGGCGCATGCTAACTATTTCCCTAAACTGGGTCTTGTTTAGGAACAACATCCGTATAATCTTCTTCAATTGCTTCACTCATTGTCAGAAATCTGTTCTTGCATATCGTGATTTTTTCAACTGTTTGCTAAAACAATATCTGATGGCTAAAAAAAAATACAGCAGAAAACAAAAAGCATCACGGAAGCTTTGAATGAGAGTAACGCTATTCTAAATGGCTGATTTTGCAGTTTTTATCATAATCAGGCGTTTTTTAGCAATGGTTGTGTCGAGAGGCAAATATTTTAATGCAGAATCAAGTATGCTGATTGCCTTTTCGGTTTGCCCATCCTCCCAGTACTGATTCGCAGCCACCTTCCAAACCTCGGAGGTGGTTTTCACCTCCTGTAAATAGCGATTTAAAAATTGCATCGCCTCCTGTCGTTTATTTTGGGAAAAGAGCATAATACTCAGATTGACAACCACGTTGTCGTGCAAAGGCTTCAGAAGATAAGCTCGTTTCAACCACACAATTGAACTGTCAATCATGCCCAGCCTGCTGTATGCCATTCCTAAATAAAACTCTCGTCTGCTGTCATAAGGACTTGAATTATCTGCAAGTAATAACCTAATAGCCTCCCTGTTCCGGTTCTCACTGATGAGTAATCGTACTTTCATCGCCACTATAGGTTCATCGTGAATGTTAACATTAGGGATTGAGGGGAATCCTTCAATAAGAAATGATGCCGGTTGAGCAATTTTATTACCAAGGTCGTATTCCCTGACAAATCTTTGGAACCGAAGCGATTTCGCATTCAGGAACAAAAAATAAATTGATGCACACAACAGTATCAGAATACAGGCAGCAGATATTTTATTGAAGAAGATTTTTTGAAGCCGATTCAATAATACTGAAAACCGGGTACTGTTCGACTCTTTTTGTTTACCCGTGAATGTGAACGTTGCTATTGAAGCAATATAAATTGCAAAAAGTATCTGCATTTCCGGTCTGTCCGCAGGGAAGTTGAAAAAAGCATCTACACTATATCCCAACAGTCCAATAGCGGGGAGGAAAACATACTTCAGTTTTTCGTCTTTTACATCAGGATTAACTGATGTCTTAATAAAACCGTAAAAAATCAGGAGGAATATTCCTGCGTATGCCAATCCTCCAAACAGTCCAGTTTCTGCAGTTACTTCAATAAAGTCATTATGGTTTTTATACATAAAAACAAAATGACCTTTCTCAGGACTTTCATATTTAAGCACTTCTATCTTCCAGTTTCCTGAGCCTACACCTAATAATGGATGTTGACCTATCAGCAACCATGATCTTTGCCACGTGGTAGGTCTTCCCCCGCGCGATTCAACTTCAATATCGACAGTAGATAATCTCGAAAACACATTCGTATTATACATTGAGTCTTTATTCTTTGGAAAAAGATACATTTGAGTCAAGGTATAAATCACCAGCGAAATCATAAATATTCCGGTATAGTGGGCAGTTAATATTAAGTATTTTTTTTCTTTTGCAACGATATATCTAACTATAGCAAAGGATACAAGGATCAATGACAAAAAGCCTATGCCTAAATAAAATGCCCGTGTGCTTAAAAATAGAGTTGACAGGAGTGCACAAAAAACGGTAATATAGCCTATTTGCTTCTTGAACCCCTCGGTAAAAAACATAAGCCAAAGCGAAGCGGCGAACTTTATGAATATTGCTGCAGCCAAAGCATTTTTTTTTGAATACACGGATTTAATATCAGCGATAGAAGGAATGTCCCCGGAAATAAAATTTGCGATCCCGTAAAATGTGATCAAGCTATCAAGTAAAAGTAATAAAGCCAAGGCTAAGGCCACATATAGCATAAAATCTCGATTCCTGGCAAATATCACAAATAGCATGTAAGCAGCAGAAAACACAGTAATAATTTTTACAAAATTCATCACTGACTCTGCAATATTAAAGGCATTACAAAAAGAGACCAGGGAAATAACTAAAAAAATTGTGTATGAGACTCCAATACCATTTCTGAAAAATCCGGACTGCAGGTCGAAACGTTTCCCGTACTCAGAATCCCCGCAAAGAATAATAAATGAAATTAAGTTAAGAATGGCAATGGAAAGAAATTTAGGGCCATTAGAATCAAGTGTGTAAAAATTTGGAAAAAATGTTGGTATTAACAAATACGAAAAAAAAAGAAAATAATATACTGGGTTTACTTGCGTGGAAAGTTGTGCAGGTTTAGTGGCATATTTACCACGCAGTTTTGTTTTCATGGCAGGTTTTATAGCCTAAATCAAACAATTTAATAATTATGTTTCGAATTTTGTATTTATTTGTTAATCAGCAATACAATGTCAATAAACATAATAAGAGGGTTTAGCATATTATAATATAAATTATTAGTATTAAGCTTATGACACAAACAATATCACAAATCATATTAATTTTCGAATGGGCAAACTTACATAATAATTGTGATTCATACACGTACCGCATGAAATTCAGCGATCCGGCTTATAGCCTGATCGCACGAAAGCCTTACTGATGAAAAAGTGCTCAAATTAGCTGAAGTATTGGGGATGGAACCGACCCCTAAATTATCATGAATAAATGAGCAAAGCGAAAACACCTAACAAAGAGATGGGCGGGGGTTATTCGATCAGGTTATTTCTAATGGCATAGGAGGTGAGGTCGGCATTCTTTTTCATGCCCATTTTTTCCATGATCCTTGAACGGTAGGTGCTTACGGTTTTGTCGGAGATAAATATCTCTGCTGCAATCTCTGCGACTGTTTTGCCTTTTGCCAGCATGATCATCACCTGAAATTCCCTGACGGAAAGGGAGTCATGAACGGATTGGGTTCCTTTTTCCGTGCTTAAAAAGAAGAGCTTTTCTGCAAAGGCTGATGAGATGTATTTTCCGCCGGCGGCAATCTTTCGAATGGCCTCCTCCAGTTCCTCAAAAGCGCTGTCTTTTGACAAATATCCTGAAGCGCCCAGTTTGAACGCCCTGACTGCATATTGCTCCTGGGGATGAAAGCTCAACATCAATACCCGGGTTTTTGTATCCCGTTGCCTGATAATCTGAAGAAGGTCAAGCCCGCTTCTTCCGGGCATTGAAATATCCAGAATCACAAGGTCGTAGTTCTCCTTGTTGATCATCATCAGGGCCTTATCGCCTTCGTTTGCTTCATCGATCAGGCAAACCTCCGGGAGGGTCCTCAGTATCTGCTTCACTCCTTCGCGAACGATGGCATGATCATCGGCAACGAGAATTTTCATCAGGCGTCGGGTTCATGGGTTGAAATGGGATAAAAGTAACTATTTTGGTTCCTCCGGCACTTGTTTTTACAAATTCAAGTGTTCCGTTGATCTGTCTGGCCCTTTCCCTCATTCCTATGAGGCCCAGAGACTTTCCGGAGGTGATTTTTTTTAGTGAAATTCCGATACCGTCATCCTCGATGACCATGCAAATCCCCCCCGGTACCTGCCTGAGCATGACGCAAACTGAAGAAGCACCGGCGTGCCTGATCACGTTGGTCAATGCTTCCTGCAGAATCCGGAAAAGTGCAAGGTTGGTTCGTTCGTCCCCTTCCGGCACATCCTCCAGGGTCAAATTGCATTTCACCCCGGTCCGTTGCTCAAATTCATCACTGTACCATTCAATGGCTGTGGCAAGTCCCAGGTCATCCAGCAATCCCGGGCGCAACTCGGAAGATATCCTTTGAACCTTTTTTATGGTATCATTGGTCATCTCTATAATCCTGGAAATTTTCTGGCCCGATTTTTCGCTGTCGGCAATATTTTTCAGCACCCAATTCAAGTCAATTTTAATCGCTGTCAGGGATTGTCCCAGTTCATCATGGATCTCCATCGCGACAGTTGCCCGCTCATTTTCCCGGGCATCCATCAGATACTTGTTCAGATTCTGCATCTCTTCCCTGGCTTTCATAACCTCCAGAACTGCATTTTTCCGAACCGTGATGTCTTTGGCAAAACATAGAAACTGATTATCAGAAAGCTGTGTAACATTAACCGCAAACCACCGGTTTGATCCATCTTTGTGCCGCAGCTCAAAGTCGGTATTCAGTGAACCAGACTGCAGTAATTCATAAAACCGCTTTTGTTTCCATTCAATGGATCCATTTAAAATGAGATCCAGAACCGACATGTCAAATAGTTCCTGTTTTGAGTAACCGGTTAACTCGCATCCTGCCTTATTTATCGTGATAAATCTGCCCGTCTCATCGGCTACAAAAACAACATCCGGAGCATTTTCAAGATAATTCTGATATTTCAACTCACTGGCTTCTAGTGCAGAACTTAAACTATCAAGTTTCAGAAGGATATCTGCCTCCTTGAGTTCCCGTTCAACAACCGAAATAAAGCGGGTCATATTATCCTTCAGCAAATAATCATGAACTCCTGCTTTGATAAGCTGTACGGCTTTTTCCTCGCCAATCGCACCTGATAAAACGATGAAGGGGATTTTCAGACCAAAGGCATGATATAGTTCAAGTGCTGCATGTACGGTGAATTGGGGCATTGAATAATCGGAAAGTATCAGATCCCAAGTCTCTGTTTCTAATGCAGAAGTCATCTCATCTTCCGTTTCGACCCGTCTGCTGGTAACTACATAGCCGGCCCTCTGAAGCAAATTAACATTATAATCGGCATCAGCTACACAATCTTCGATGACCAGTACATTGATCAGCTTCTTCATCCGGTACAATCACATACTTATTAAAAATGGGTTTAGTTTCCGATGTAAAGGTATACAAACATAACAATAAAAAAAAAACTATTATCTGATCACTTGATTCATCCCTGCTGTTATGGCATTAATAAAATCATCCCTCACATCATACCCTAACTTTTTTGCCTGTAAGGCATCTTCAAGAGCCTGTTGATATCGTTTGGTCAGAAAGTAAGCCCCTGCCCTGTTATAGTATGCTTTTGTATGATCAGGATTGATTTTAATTGCCTGATTATAGCTTTCAATAGCATTTTCAAACATATTCATATCGTTATAAACAGAGCCCCTGTTATAATATGAGTCAGCATTGGTCGTGTCATATTTAATGGCAGAATTAAAATCGATCAAAGCCTCCTTGTACTTTTTCATTTCCAGATAACACATTCCCCGGTCATTATAAATATTGGCTTTGGTATTGTTTAAATGAATGGACATGGCGAAGTCATCAATAGCCTTGTCATATTGTTTTGAATGGTAATAAGCCAATCCCCGGAGATTGAATGAAAGCTGATCGTTGTCACATTTTTTAATCGCATCGGACCAGAGTTCGACACTGCCGGCCCACACTTTAGATCGCTGATAAGTAAGGAAAGCATAAATAAACAGAATTGTTGTTATGGCAGCAAGAAGCGGAATTTTATAGGGCTGCAGCGCGACGGATTTGTTGTCAACCAGCTTGTTTATCCACCGGGCCAGGATAAAAAAAATGCCTATATAGGGAATATAGGTATATCGTTCGGCTATCAATGCACCTCCAACCGGGAGGATCTGAAGAACAAGGGCAATCGTGATCAGGAAAAACGCAGAGCCGAAAAGAATGTCCTTGCCTTTTCTCGTTGACATATAGATGATCCATGACAGACCAATCACTATGAAAGGGGCAAGATAAAAGATAATCGGGAACATCCCATTTTGTTTCCCGGGATAATTATAATAACATGAGAGATTATAGGGAAGGAACAACTTCCACAGATACATCAATATTCCGTAGCTGCTGAACAAGATCCGTTCAAAAAAATTATATGAAGTAAGATGGATCGCATGCAATGACTTCTGGGCTGCAATGGCTATGATGCCAAACGTAACAGAAAGCAGGAAAAATGGTATTTTATCAAGAATTGCCTTCCATGTGATCTTTTTTCCCATAAAATAGTCCACCAGCACAAAGATCAACGGAATACTCACAGCCATCGCTTTTGAAAGAACAGCCAGCAGGAATAAAAAGAAAGAAACTGAGTAATACAGCCATTTTAATTTTTGATTTTGCAAATACTTCAGATAATAGCAGAGCGTTGCCAAAGAAAAAAAAGTATACAGTAAATCTTTGCGTTCTGAAATCCAGGAAACCGATTCAACATGCATTGGATGTACGGCAAACAAAAGAGCTGTGATAAATGCCGTCCACTTTTGCTTTGTGAGCAGCCAGATGAAATATAGAACCAGTAGTGAGTTGAGTAAATGAAGAATCAGATTGGTAACATGATATGGTTTGGGGCTAAGCTTAAACGCTGCATATTCAAGGCTATAGGTTAACATCGTCACAGGATGGTAATTGCCAACCACATAACTTGTGAATATCTGCTTTAATGTAACGTTAACACTGTCGCCATGAAGGGTTCGGATGTCTGGGTTGGATGTGATGTACGCTTCATCATCCCAATTGGTAAAGTTGTTATTCAGGGAATTAAAGTAAATTCCGGTGGTGATCGAGACAAGAAGAAACGAAACGGTTATAAAAAAAATACGATTGACATTTGTGGAGCCAGACTTTTTTTTGGGGATGGTAACAGCTTTGTTTTTAATGCTCATAATGCTGACCATTTATAAATTCCTGATTGAATTCGCTGCTTGCTGATTCAACGCGGCCTTAATTGCTTCAATAAAACCAGGCATAATTTCAAATCCTAATTTCTGAGCAATAAGCACGTCATCGTAAGCCAGTTGATACTTATGGCTCATATAATATGCCCCAGCCCTGTTATAATAAGCTTTTGAATGACCCGGATTATACTTTATTGCAGAAGAATAATCAATAATGGCTTCATCAAACAGGCCGGTGTCATTGTAGACGACACCTCTGTTGTAATATGCATCGGCATAGGCAGGTTTAATACCTATTGCTGAAGAAAAATCACGGATGGCTTCATTATATTTTTTTATTTCCAAATAGCACAACCCTCTTTGGAAATACACATTTGCCTGGCCCTGGTTTAACGAAATAGCATTTGAGAAATCGGAAATAGCATTTTCATGCTGCCCTCTTTTATAATACGCTGTTCCTCTGAGACTGTATGGCAGTGGATATTTATCGTATTTATTTATGGCATCAGTCCACAGGGAAATACTGTCAGCCCAAACTTGTGTGCGCTGAAATGCTGCATAACAATAGCTGAAGATGATCACTGAAAACATTAAAATAAAAGGAATTTTATATTTTCTCAGAACAACAATCTTATTGTCCGTAAGGTTGTTTATAAACCGGGCAAGGATAAAAAATATGCCTATATAGGGAATATAAGTGTAGCGATCGGCAATAATGATGCCGCCTACAGGAATTATCTGTAAAACGAGCGCAATGGTTATCAGGAAAAACGCGAATCCAAAAACAACATCTTTACTGTTTCGCATTGATTTATAAATGATCCAGCTCAGACCGATTAATATAAAAGGCGCCAGGTAAAAGACAACCGGAAACATCCCATTTTGTTTCAGTGGATAATTATAATAGCAGGAGAGATTGTAGGGAAGGAGTAACTTCCACAGATACATCAATATTCCGTAACAACTGAATAAAATCCGTTCAAAAAAATTAAATGAAGAAAAATGTATGGCATGTGATGATTTTTGAGCTTCCAGGGCTATCAGACCACATACAATAGAAATAATAAAGAATGGTATTTTATCAAGGATAGCTTTTAATGTAAACCTTTTTCCAGAAAAATAATCCAGCAGGATAAAAACCAACGGAACACTTACAGCCATCGCTTTTGAAAGAACAGCCAGCAGGAATAAAAAGAAAGAAACTGAGTAATACAGCCATTTTAATTTTTGATTTTGCAAATACTTCAGATAATAGCAGAGTGTTGCCAAGGAAAAAAAAGTATACAGTAGATCTTTGCGTTCTGAAATCCACGAAACCGATTCAACATGCATTGGATGTACAGCAAATAAAAGTGCTGTGATAAATGCCGTCCACTTTTGCTTTGTGAGCAGCCAGATGAAATATAGAACCAGTAGTGAGTTGAGTAAATGAAGAATCAGGTTGGTAACATGATATGGTTTGGGGTTGAGTTCAAACGCATCATATTCCATGCTATAGGTTAACATGGTAAGTGGATGGTAATTGCCAACTACATAACTTGTGAATAGTTGGTTTAATGTATAATTAAGGGTAGTGTCATGAAGTGTCCGGATGTTGGGGTTGGATATAAGGTAGGCCTCATCATCCCAATTGGTGAAATTATTATTCAACGATTTATAGTAAATAGTTGTAGTGACACCAACAAGGACAAGTATGGCAATCATAAAGAAAAACTGGCTGGATTTTATGAAACCAGGTTGTTTGGCGGTATTTTTCTTTACGATTTTATTTGCAGACATTTTTCAGCTAACCTAATGTGCTGCAAATATAATTTTTTTTATGAAAATTCAAACCTCCTTCCCCATTGCAAACTGATTGGCAAATATTTAAAAATCAGCCTGCGTTCTATGCCCGGATAATGCATTCCGGCATCAGACAGAAGGTCGCGTAATTTTTGCAGGTCGTAAGCAATTTTTCTTTTAGGATGGTATTATTGCAATATTCGATAAATTAGAATAAGACCTCCATTAAACCCACAATCCCATTGTAACAGTCAACTAAAGCAAACTGCAATAGATTCATGGAATTATGCCATCTCTATTGCAGTTCGCTTCAGCCCTTCATCACCAACTTAACACTTAGAACAAACCGTTTGTTACCTTGTAAAAACCATTTTATTAACCTTTACATAAGTATCCGTTGAACTGTCGAAGATGATTTTATACAGGTATACCCCAGGCATCATGTTCAATCCGGCAGGATCAACCGTAACCGTATAGGAACCTGCATTTTCAGGCTGGTCGACCAGTGTGCGGATTGTTTGCCCGTACAGATCGGTCAACACCAGAGTGGCATGGCCAGATTCCGGCAAGGTATAAACGATGTTCGTCGTACCCGAGAATGGGTTCGGGTAATTGTACATCGTTATTTCCTGAGAGCCATCGGGGGTAACAATATTCGGCATCTTCAGATCGAAATTGTCATAGGGGTTGGCCAGAATATCGGAAAACTCACTTCCAGGTTTGATATGGAATATGCGTGAAGGCTCGGTAATCTTCTCCTTAGCCCTCAGGTTCAGGCTCAGTAAAAGATCGTTGTCATTCACCTTCATCGGTTTGGTATCCGACCATGCCACAGATATTTTTCCATTGCCGAACGAATATTTCAGACCCTCTGATTTGCTGGTGATATCGATCACTTCAAAACGGTCCTGATCGTAACCCAGGAAGAGCGTCATGGCACCAAGTTCAGCTTCTCTGCTGCTGTGGATGTTGTAAATAAACGGTTCGCCCATAGGAACTTCCATCACACCATCTTCAATGACCGACAGGAATGTGGTTTCTTTGTATCCCATTGGGATGAAGGAACCATTCACATCACCAACACAAAGTGCGGTAAGGTTAAGTGAAGTATTCGGGGATACAAAGGTTGTATCCTTGATTTTCCAGTCGCCCGCCGGGTATGAATTGATTGATCCGATGGTCCTTAACTTGATGTAGAGTGCATCCAGTCCGCTGATGGTGGAACTTGCATTTACATCTGCAATGATCTGATGGAAAGTGTTCAGCGGGTAGGTTCCGATAATATACATCTGAACGATCAAAGCATCTGTTGCGTTGTTGCCACCCCAGGTACCGTTATAACTGCCACTGATACTATAGGTGCCATTGGGAACATTTGAGAAGGCATAATAACCGGGCTCACCATTCACAGGATTGTTGATAGTCACCGTGGTGCCTACAATCCCATTGGATGAATTGCGCAACTGTACAGTTACCCCGTTCAGCCTGGTCAGGTAGGCATTGTCGTAGGACATATAACCTGCAATATTAACATTCACCCCTGGTAAGATTGATATCGGAAGGGTGTAGGTCCCGGTGCATCCATTGAAAGTTTCTGAAACAGAAACCGACCCGCAGCCACACGAAGGATAGGCTCCCCATGTTACCGTGATACAAGATGTACCCTGACCGGAGCTCACACTGCCGCCAATAACAGTCCATGAATACAGATGGCCTGCATAGTCGGGCGTACAGTATTGTGTATTTGCCTGACCCGATGTTACCTGAACCGGACCGGTAATGATTGGCGCCGGTAAAGGATTGATCACAATCGGGATAAAAGTAGTAAGCACACAAGGCCTGGAATCCGTCACAGTCAGCCACACCTTGCCGTTGTTGCAGCAGGACCAGCTCACAGTAATGGAACTGGTATTCTGGCCGGAAATGATAGTCCCTCCTTCAACAACCCACTGGTAAGTTACCGGTGCCAGATAGCTGCCGCCAACTGTAGCAGTATAAACAGAATTGGTATACGGTGGGTTCAGACTGCAACATGCCGATGCGGGCCCGTTTATTCCGATGGACCAAGCTTCAGGCTCGGTAATAGTCCAACTTTGTTGCTTCATACCACATGATTGAGCATCCGTAACCGTAACCGTATAAGTTCCTGGTGAAAGTCCGCTGATACTCGACGTGGTCTGGGCATTGCTCCACAGGTAGTTATATGGCGGGATCCCGCCGTTGCATGTCACATTGATTACACCATTATTATAAGAGTAGCAGGAAACATTGGCTGTTACGCCATTAATCGAAACACCCGATGGTTCCGTGACAATCCACGATCCAATAGCCAGGCAGTTATGAGCATCAGATACAGTGACTGTATAAGTCCCCGATGTCAGCCCGGTGATGGTTTGCGAAGTTCCAAGGTTGCTCCAGGAATAGTTGTAGGATGTTGTTCCACCGATAACGGTGATAGCTATCGACCCGTTGTTACCACCCTGGCACTGTACGTTAACTATTGCAGCATTTGTAACAGTAAGCATTGCGGGTTCGGTCAATATCCAATTATCAGTCACGGTGCATGAATTGGCATCCATAACGGTCACAATATATGTTCCGGCAGATAATCCGGAAATGTTCCTGGTTATTGCATTGTTACTCCACAAATAGGAATAAGGGAGATTCCCTCCACCCGCAGTAATCGCAATGGATCCATCATTGTTGCCGTTACATTGCAATTCATGTGTCACAGTTCCACTTAAAGTCAGCAGCTCTGATTGAGTAACCGTCCAGCTTCCCAAGGCTGTACAGGAATGCATATCTGTAACAGTTACGCTATAAGTTCCTGCCGTCAAACCAGTGATTTCATGTGATATTGCACTGTTGTTCCACAAGTATGTATATGCCGAGGTTCCTCCTGCAGCAGTAATGGTGATTATCCCATTGTTACCACCATTGCAGCGGACATTTTGAACAACTGTTCCTGAAACTGTCAGCAACTGCGGCTGTGTAACGGTGACTTCACTGGTGTTCGTACATAAGAAGTTATCTGAAATTGTCACCGTATAAGTTCCGCTTGATAAACCGGTTACAGTTTGAGAATTTGCACCTGTATTCCAGAGATAAGTATAAGGTGTTGTCCCTCCGCTTGATGTTACACTAACCACACCGTCACTGAGTCCGTAACAACTTACATGTGATACGACAAAAGCAGTTACAACTGGCCTGTGTTTAATCGTAAGAACCATGAAATCACTGTCATTAGGACAAGGCGAACAAGCTGTAAGTCTCATTGTCAGCGTCACTGTACCTGCCAGAATATCAGCAGAACTCGGGGTATACACTGGGTTGACTGCCCCGGCATTGTTGAACGTCCCTGTTCCTGAAGTTGACCATACCAATCCGGTATAATGGGTTGCAGTTGCATCACTGAGATGGTATGAAGACCCTTCACAGATCGTGGCATCAGCTCCTGCATAAGCGACTGGCTGACGGCTGATACATAATTTCATGGTGTCGGTTACCTCTTCACAGGGGGCAACAGCTCCAAGGTGCATCACCAGGTACACACATCCTGCTGCAATATCGGCAGCACTGGGGGTGTATACCGGATTAACCGCGTGTATATCGGAGAATGTTCCGGTAGCATGTACCGGCGGAACAATTGAAACAAAAGCTTCCCAGGTTATACTCGTATAGTTGGAAGCTGAT
>CAIQUS010000184.1 GCA_903875045.1 uncultured Bacteroidales bacterium | reverse complement strand
CGGCCCAAGGATCTTACGAGTAAGGTTCATCGAGACATAACATATCTGATAAAAGCAGGCATCATCAATCCATTGAATGAGGAACATCAGACCAATCCTGCGTTTCCCATCCACAATAAAATCATCAATGGTCGCCAGACGAAAGTTTTCCGGAAGCTCGCTAAAGTATGCGAAGCCGCTTTGATTTTTCTTAAAAGGTGGCAGATTCATTTCGGGTAGAGTTTGGCTGAATTTTCAAAAAAAAAAATATATTTGGGGTTTGCCAGAGGCAAATTACCTTTCCAACAGTCCAACAGTCCAACAGCGTCCAACACGTTCCAACACGTTCCAACAGGTTCCAACACCTTTTATACCTTTAATATATTATAAATCAATAAAATATAAAATTGTTGGACTGTTGGAAAGGTAGAATCGGTTTTCATGAAAAATATCACTGATTTTTATTTTTTTCAAAGTCAGAATGGTGGTTCAGGGTTCAGATCGATCTCCGACTGCAGGTCCTCGGGCGGTTTCACTGGTGTAAGTTCCTGTTCAATAGCACTATTGGCTTTTGAAAAGGAATCCCGGACAGTCCTTTCAAGGTTCACATCTAGTTCACCAGGTCCATATTTGAACACATAAGCGGAAGTGTTACTGGTATCGAAGCGAACCCCAGAAGCGTTACCAACATAAGACTTATTGTTTTTAAGGTAATGGAGAATTGAAATCAGGTCGATCCCGTTTTTACCGGTCTGTTGGCGCCATTTTTCCATGTAAAGCGGATGAACCCTTGAAAACCGGATGAACAGGAGGTTTTGGGGTTTATCAAAAGGACCGGTCTTTTCTTTCCCGTCCTTATCCGTATATGACAGGGAAGGAGTAACATTGATTTTGAAATCCACCCCAGACTGTATCTTTCCTTCATCAAGCAAATACTCAACGGTCTTCCAGAAGTTTGAAATAGATTCTGAACTGCTGATCTGCTTTGACATGGAAGCAATATCATGTTTAACCTGAGCGTAAAGTGTTTCATAGGTGAAACTAAGCTCAAGTGGGTTCGCGCTTTCAAGGATTATCTTCACCGGTGCAAGCAAACAGCAATAATTGCGAACCAGTCTTTCATCGTAAGGAAGGTTTTCATTGGTCATGTCTGCCTTCAGTTCTTCCTGGATAGCGGAAAAGGTCATTGCGAATTGTTCTTCCATGACCTTCCGAAAATCAACAATTTTGCAGACAAGGGAACTTATCCCTGCAACCTCCAACTTTTTAAGCTGCTCATACTTTTCCATTTCCAGTTTTGAATATTTCTTTTTGATAAAAGAAAGCAGGCAAGCCCTGGTTAAAAGTGCATTGTCATCAAGCGTTGGAAGATACTGGCCGGAAATGCAGAACGCGCCATTGATTTTATTAATCATCGTTCTGCTGTCATTTGACAACTTTCCTTTCTCATGCCCAACCCCGTCATAGGCAGCTTTCAACAACTGAAAGCGCCGGGGGTCAATATCATTGGTATATTCATCGGCCCAAACGATAGAATTTTTAGCCCGGGAAGCCTTTCTTGAAAGGCCGACATGAGTACCTGAATTGAGGTTGAATGCAGGCATATTATGGAAAAAGAGGTTTGACAATGACCAGGCCAATTGACTTTTACCGGACTGCTTTTCACCGAACAGGAACAGGTGAGGAAAGATTTTATATTTCTCATAGATAAGATCGCGGAAAACCGTAGCGATGGCGAAAGAGACAGCGATCGTAGCATTGCTACCATAAACATCTGTCATAAGTTGCGACCACTGGCCGAAATTACAGGGAGCTTCATTATAAACAAAATAGCGGTCGTTTTCATACTCATCATCATCTTCTCTGACATTGCTGTACACCACTGAGAAGGCCGGAGAAAAGTACCTTTTTTCATTATGGGATGTTATCCCGAATTCATTTACAGGCTGCCAGGAGCCGTTATAAATGCCATTGGCGAAAGCGTAAAATCCTTCACGCTGCCAGCCTAACGTTTTGAGTTCATCACACTCTGGGAAATCATTTGAGATAAATTTCAATATTTTAAGATAATGAGCTTTGCCACCTGTCCAGATAAAGTTTCCTTCACCATAAACATAAGCCTGGAACTGCTCAACTGAAATAAAGTTCTTTGATGGTATGTCAATGATCTTTGAATCGCCATGTTCATTGGTGATACGAACAAGGCGTTTGTTGTCGATTTTAGAATAGATATGGTATAAGGGAATGATGATAAAATTTGATCCGCAAACCGGACCTCCCTCTTTGGTATGGAACCAATAACAGTTTTTTCTTACGAACCATCCTTGTTTATGTTCAGGGTCATTTTCATCTTCGATGAAATCAGCTACCCTTGCAAACTTTGGTTTTTTAGATTCATCAGATTGTTTCTTGAAAGTGTCTGTGAAAATCTTTTTTGATATTTTGAACTTCTTGGAAACGTATTTGAAGAACAGATCAGCCGAAGCTGGATCTTTGAGTTCAATGAAGTTCTGACAGATTACTGAAATTGCATCGGATTGCTGAAAGATATTGTCACCGGCTTGGGTGAGCAACAATTCAGCTTCGGTACAAATCTTTTCTTTTTTGCCGGCATTTGTCTCAAGGAGATCGATATTTTCATCCACGGAATATTCCTCCTAAATCATTAACACCAAGAGCCATTATTTGATCAACCAATTTTACTCTCTCTTCAAACTGATCAGTCAATTTCAAATGAGTGAGTACAGAAATGTGCATGTTGATTTCTCTCTCATGAGCCAGGGCAGCTCGCAAATAGGAGTTTTCTTCTTTGAGTGCATAATTTTCTTTAAGCACCCAATTGAGATTTTGCATGTAGTCCCAGGCGTATTTCATGATATCACTAGTCTTTTTCCAGAATTTCCAGGATTCAGTCTGTCCCGTTTTTAATTCAGAATTAGCCAACAGGGAATTGACTTCATGGATCCTGTCCATGAGCATACCGGGGGCACCCTCGTATAGTGAGCGTTGTAGTTTTGCCATAATAATTGAATTGGTTATTTTGGGAGGGGAGTGATCGTGTGTGGCTTGGGGCTGGTAAATTGTTTAATCACCGCCATTGAGAATTTTCTTTTCAGAATCAATAGCTGCAATAAGCTCACGTACACGATTCTCAATACGGGTTGGAGCCAAAGGGAGCCGTTTGCCATACTTGTCGGTATGCATATAACATATTTTATTACCGTCTTGACTCTGAAGTTCCTGAATGAGCGCTGAATAATTTCTCAACGCATCCCGTAAAAGATCGAGGTCCATCCTCGATGTATTTGAAAATGTTTTCATAAAATGTCGTTATTAAGGTTTCCAAGTGTTTGAAGGAGATAGTTCATCTGAACTGATTTTTTTCGCTGACCGGCTTACCGGCCCTTTCGCAGGTCTTCAAGAACTTCCGTTTCAAAGTAAAAAAGCTTTCCTCCCAGTTTATAAGAGCGGACCATCCCTGATTTACTATATCTGTGAAGTGCAGGTCGGCTAACCCCTATAATTTTGCAAACATATTTGGCCGTTACCGGTTTTTCGATTCTTAACATTTTGTCCATGATTTATAGTTTAAATTACCGGCGGCGAAAGTAGACAATCATGAGTGATAAAAAAAAATAAAGTTATGAACAACTACTTGATAGTGAACTATTTAATACAAATTAGTACAGAATAATACAAATAAATACAAGGATATACAAATAAAAAATTTCGAGGTATCCTGAAGAGATCCCGATATTATTTTTTTGCCCGGAAATGGATTTTTATTTTGCTATCTGAAAAGGTGATTTTCGATACGAAATAATAGTTCAAAATTAGCGACGGCTAATTTTTTTTATAAAACTATTTCAGGTAGCTTCAGATTTTTTGAAAGGAAATTAACGTAATTTTACAAGGGGTTACAAGCAATTATTTAGCTTGTCATTTGTTTACAAATTAGGCGTGTACGATTTGAATACGTGTCAGTAAAGTTGACAGTTTTTAGACACTACCCTTTAAAACATTAGTAAATACTGCCTGTCCAGAAGCCAAGTTAGCCCCTTCAAGGAATGGCTCTGAGGTTTTTATCGGAGAGATAGGACTCTTTGGGTTCGATTTTGAGCCCAAGAATTATGCTTCGTGTGATGGCCGGCTGATGCAAATTTCACTAAATACGGCCCTTTTTTCACTCCTGGGAACTACTTATGGCGGGAATGGACAAACAACTTTCGGATTGCCCGATCTGAGGGGAAGGGTTGCCATAAACCAGGGAACAGGCCCAGGCCTGACACCTAAAACTCTTGGCCAGGTTAGTGGTGTTGAAACCTTTACACTTTCTGTTTCACAACTTCCGGCGCATACACACACCGTAACATTTCAGTAATAAATTTCAATGTTTGATTCATTTATCAACTCAAAAAAATGAAAACCTCCATCATATTTCTGGCCTTTATTTTATTAAGCACCTTTTCCAGTCTTGCCCAGGTGGCCATTACCACCGATGGCAGCGCCCCGGGTACATCTGCCATGCTCGATGTAAAGTCGACCACGAAGGGAGTACTCGTGCCACGCATGTCTGCAGCGCAACGCGGGTTGATTGCCAGTCCGGTGGCAGGGTTGCTGGTTTACCAGACCGATGTCCCCAAGGGCTATTACTTCTACAATGGCACCATCTGGAAACAGATGATCGATAAAGCCTCAACTGCAGCCAATCCTCCTACCAACGACCTGCTGACGTTCGACGGCACCAACTGGGTGGCTAAAAACCTCATTTTTGGTTCAACAGGCAACGGCACAGCTATCAGCAATTTGCAGCCGTACCTCTGCATGAACTATAGCATCGCGTTGGAGGGCATTTTCCCTTCAAGGAATGGCACTGATACCTTTATCGGAGAGATAGGATTCTTTGGGTTCAACTTTGCACCCCTATGGTATGCTTCATGTGATGGCTCGCTATTGCCTATTTCACAGTATTCGACCCTTTTTGCCCTCATTGGAACCATTTATGGCGGGGATGGACAAACAACTTTCGGATTGCCCGATCTGCGGGGCCGGGTTGCCATCAACCAGGGAACAGGCCCGGGCTTAATACCCAAAACTCTTGGGCAGATTGGCGGTATTGAAAACTTTACGCTTTCTGTTTCGCAACTTCCGGCTCATACACATCCGATTACATTTCAATAAGAACTATTACCCCATTCCCTACCCCAAAAAGTGAAGGGGGCCAAGAAACCTGGCAATGAAATTTATCCTCCTGACGGTTATATTATTTTGGTCTTCTTTATCAACAGGTTTCGCAATAGCTAGTTCTTACGTTCCATCAGATTCTTCAAGGCAGAAAGTGTCAGACAACTGGGCCTATGCCATCCTGAACATTGTTCAGCAGAAAGCCAAAGCCGGCACCATTGTCAAGGTGGCGATTGTAGACGATGGTTTCAGGCTTACCCATAAAACCATCAGGGATTTCATTTACACCAACGGGAAGGAAACACCGGAAAATTTCCAGGATGACGACCACAATGGTTACACCGATGATATCCATGGATGGGATATTTCTGATAATGACAATGACGTATCGGTTCCCAAAGGGAAAGAGAATGTTTATTACCATGGAACCTATATTGCCGGAATAATTGCAACCATATTTGAAAAATGTTACGGCGAGGATGCCATAAAAGTACTGCAGATCATCCCGGTCAAGGTCCTTTCCGATTATGCCCGCAACACCTATATTTCCGATGGCTACAAAGGGATCAGATATGCCAGTGACCTGGGGGCCGACATCATCTGCTGTGCCTGGAGCGGCGGCCAGTTAAAAGACGAAGAAAAGTCAATTCTTGATGCAGCCCTTCGCAAAGGGATCATCATCATCGGTTCCTCAGGGAATTTTTATGCTGAAAAAGCAGACCCGCCCTCCTCCTATCCCGGTGTGTTTTGTGTTGCTTCCCTTGACACTTTATTGAAAAAAAGCCGGTATTCTAACTATGGAATGAGAATTGACATCGCCGCCCCGGGCGATTCGGTGTATGGGCCGCATCCGCTGGCCGACAATGCATTCGTTCATGAAAACGGCACATCCCCTGCTGCTGCAATTGTTGCAGGGTGTGCCGCTATATTAAAAGCGGCTGATCCCGGGGCTACTTCCAGTGAAATATTTGAGGCGATCAGAAACACCTCCACACCGGTTGACAGCCTGAATATGACATACTGTGGAAAACTTGGCTCCGGGTTGCCTGATATGGCAAAGGCAATTCAATTCCTGGTTGATCCTGAATATAAGTTTTCAGCCTGTTCTCCTGCACGCCCGGAAGGCCAAATCTATTTCAGAAAAAAGAAAAGCAGGCATAGTTGGGAAATTCATCCGGAAGGAGCCTATAAAGGAATACACCTCACATCAGTTTGTCCGGATCCTCAGAAAATAATTAAAATTTACAGTGGTGATTCGCTTTGGTATAACGGTCCGATAGGAAAAACCTCAAACCTGATTTTCATCCCCGGAAGCAGGTTTAAAATTGAGTTGCAACCTGAAACCGGACTGCCAAAGAACCTTGAACTGAGCTACTACATGGAAACCATCGATTCCACATCACTTTATTGTCATGACGTTCAATTCCCGGACCGGGAGGAAGGTGTCATCATGGATGGAAGCGGCCATGAAAACTATGCAAACAATTGCTCCTGCAAATGGCAGATCAACGTTCCTGTCGGAAAAAGGATCCGGATAGAATTTTCGAATATCGATACCGAGCCAAATGTTGATTTTGTATGGATATTCGATGGAACATCCACCCTGCCTGAAAATCTCCTGGCCAAGTTTTCAGGCACCAATAAACCTCCGGTCATTACCTCCTTTACCAATAAAGTTTTGGTGTGGTTCTTAACCGATGCCTATCATCCCGGAAAAGGATGGGAAATGCACTATTTTTCAGAACCAGCCAACTAATTTTCGCTCTCCGTTCCCCGTTTTTTTGTAAATTTAGTGAAATTGGCTGAACTGTATAAAAAGCTGACCCCCTGCTAATCGTGGTAATAATAAAGTCCTTCCATTTTTATAGCGTTTGGGATCAAGAGGAATTTATGGGGGGGTGATAGCAAAGCATGAAATTCACATTTCACATTTCAGATTTCAGATTTCACCTTTTTTACCCCCAATTTTTATCTTCATCTTTGATTTTATCGCATTGAACAATCTCACCAGTTGTTCAACCTCCGAATGATCTGATTCACACCAGGGCGGATGATCCAGGAAACCTTTCTATCCTTCAATAGCCAATAATGTGTCGCTGCCATCTGAATGGTTCTGTCACGCAGATGGTCGTTAAATTTTAATTTGTCCTGATTTTCCATTGAGTCCATACTTTTGTATGTTTAATCAGGGTTGTGGCATAAAAATGAAGGGTGTGTTGATAAGTTGTCTGAATGTGAGATGTGAGATGTGAAATCTGAAATCTGAAATCCGAAATTCCCCTCCCCCCGGAAATTCCTCTTGATCCCTAAAAACCTGGCGGAACAATCTTACATCAAAACCGCATTGATTTGATGGGTTCTTTTGGTTGCTGAGAAAAACTTACAACCGGACAAAAGAAAATTAAAATGCAAATCCGGTTTTTCATAATGCCACCAGGTTAACTTTTTGAATCGACTCAATGCTTCACGAACCTCCCAATCTTCACCATTTTCTCACCATCCAGTTTGACAATGTAGATGCCATTGGGCAAAACACTAATATCTTCAGTATGGATGTGTTCGGTAATTTCCTGTTTTATGAGTTGCTTTCCATTAATACTTGAAATGGTAAAGGAACCCTTTTTAGAGGTTTCTATGGTGATGCTGCTGGATGCGGGGTTGGGGTATATTAACCATCCTCCATCGATTGTCAAATTCTCTACGGATAAATTCCTGCAAGTCGAATCTATACCTGCCTGACTATTGCAACCAGCCGCATTGTCGTGAATCTCGATGGTGCCACCAGGACTGCCCAAATAATCGCATATACTTTTCACCGCACAATAGGTTAAAAGTGGATTTTCCGAAATCAGAAGGTCATGGATTGAATTTGATTTTATTTGATCAAGACCTGTGAGACTGGCAAGTGCCATGTTTTTCTCAATCCCAAGGGCTCCGCCAATTGAAACCAAACTATCAAGACCTTTCAAGTTGTTTAGTGACGAATTACCTCCGAAATATTCCCCGATTTGAAGTGCATCCCCAACATTAGTTAACCCGTTAAGTCCGTTCAGCGTTGTCAGGGATGAGTTGTTTGAAATTTTGAGGCTGCCAGTGATGGATTTAATTTTACTCAGCCCTGACAGGTCGCTCAATACAGGATTACTTGCAATCCACAGGTTGGTTCCAATCGAATCAAGTAAGTCGAAATCCGACAGACTTGAAAGAGCCTTGTTGTCAAAGATATAGCAACCCTCTCCAATGGATTTTAATTTGTTAAGCCCGTAAAGGCTGGTAAGAGAAATATTGGTCTCAATTGTTAAATACCCTCCTAATTCTGTTAGATTATTTAATCCCGCAAGGCTGCTAAGGGCATCACTACCTCTAATAGTAAGACTGTATCCTATTGATGTCAGTTTATTCAACCCGTTAAGACTTGATAACAGTTTATTATCCACCAAATGTATCAAACCAACAGTTTCCAGTTTTTCAAGACCGACCACACTGGTAAGGGCTGGGTTGTTGTTTACCGAAAGAGCATCACCTACAGATACAAGACTGTCCAGACCAGAAAAACTTGTCAGGGCACTGTTGAGAGAAACATCAAGCATGGCTCCAATCGAGTGGAGATTATCAAGCCCCGACAAATTCGGAAGTGAATTATTTTCACCGATAAACAATTGGCCAATATGGCTAATATTGTTTAAACCCGTCAATGTGACAAGGGCAGGATTTTTTTCAATATAAAAGTTTGCGTGAATTGTGGTCAAACCGTTTAATCCTGTGAGGCTGGAAAGCGAATTATTGTCTTTGATGGTCATGTAATTACCATCAAAGTTTGTCAGGTTGTTTAACCCACTGAATTTTATCAGAACAGGGTTTTGTTCAACAAACAAGGAACCACCCAGTGATGAGAGATTGTTCAAACCAGTAAAATTGGAGAGAGCTGGATTCTTCGTGACCGACAGGTCACCTTTAATGCGTTTAATGCCTTCAATCCCAATAAGGTTTGTGAGGATTGAGTTGTTTTCGATAGTAAGTTGGCCTATTGAATCAAGCTGTTCCAGCCCTGTTAAACTGGTCAATGAGGTGGTATTCATAATGTAAAGGCCCTCCTCAATAAATGTTAATACGCTTAATCCATTGAGGTTGGTAATGTCATTTCCATAAATTCCGACACTCCCTTCAACTTGAGTGCAGTTTGGATAATTTATATGAAAGTTGTCGATTTGGGATTGAGTGGAAAATGTGATGCCTTGTGGCAAGCATGATTGTGATGATCCAGTGAATGACAGAAATAGCAAGAATAAAAGGATGGATAGATTTTTCATGCTCAAAATTTTGCATTTGACAACCATTAGATGTCATATTATTCGGCATCATCCCAAAGAATCATCTAATATACGATAAAATGAAGTTGTAACGCATTAAGTCAATGTTTCTGGAAATTGTCCTACAACGTCACTCTTTGGTGTAGTAACACATTATCTTTGCCATAAGCAAACCCAATTATGGCAACAATTAAATCTTTTGTTGAAGAATTGAACCAGCTTTGCCAGGAATGGTTTCCCTATTCTACATATTCGCTACCCTTCTTTAACGCTTGATGAGGGCTTCGTTTTGGATGACACCGGTGTTTTTGTCATTGAAACTTGGCTAAAACTGGTCTTGGTATATCGGGTAAGAGTCTTGGTCAAATTCGTTGTACACCCCAGACACCACCATGAAAGGCTCCTCATAACAGGAGAAAATCAGTTCATTTCTTGTAAAACCTGCTCACACGGAAGATATCTTCTTCCACAACCTTTACGAAATAGATACCTGGAGGAAGGTTTTCGGCATCGATCATTTTTAACTTGCCTGAAAAAACGGTTTCGAATATCTTTTCCCCCAAAAAATTATAAATGTAAATTGATCGACCTGAGTTCGATTGGGCGTTGAATTCAATGTTGATCATATTCTCAACAGGATCCTGGTATACTTTCAAATCAAAGGCAGGATGAGCCGGCAACCCCACAGGATAATCAAACATCATGACTGAGGCTTTGGCTGAATCGGCATAATCAATGAAAGCAACATACGGAACTCCGGCCTGATTTACTTCTATCCCGATTCCTTCGGCCTCATCGGGGGTGAATCCGCGCGTACCCACATTTGTCCAGGTACTGTCAAATTTCTTAACCGTGGCTTTCCTCCAACATTCATTTGTCCAGTCGGAGTAAGATATATACGGGTCGCCAGATGGAGAAAAAGCAATTCTGACCCGAAATGCGCGGCCTTCGGAAATGATCGGTGCTCCAACAGTAACCCAATAATAATCGCCTAATAGCTTCCTGACATTGGCCTGTTGAAGATGGTTGCCATCTGAAGCGATGTAGAGAATACCTGAAGGACTGAATCGGATTTGGACAAATTCGGCAGCAGCAGTCAGGGGGCGTGGTCCGACAAGCACCCAATTCCCACTGATAAATTCCATGACAGTGCAGCCATTCAGAAATAAGTAGTCGATAAATGCCAAATAAGGAACACCAGATGCACTGATGGCAAGGGATGGATGAGTTGCATAGGAAACAAAGGTTCGCGGACCCACATAAACCCATTGGTTACTGTCGTACTTCATGACACTGATCCCACCCAGGTCCTCGAAGGCAACATAGGGAACATCTGTGGGGCTAATAGCAAGACTGATGGAGCCAGCCCTGGTAAATTGAGGATTTCCGATATGCTCCCATTGAGTTCCGTTAAATTTCATTACCGTCAAACTCAATGTACCATCAAGTATTAAAACAACCGGTTCGCCTAACGAATTGAATTTTATGGAAACAAGAATGGCCGTTGTATCAGAAAAGCCCTGATTGCCAACGTAGGTCCAGCTTGTACCGTCAAATTTCAAAACGGAGGCCTTAAAAGCGCCGCCTGCATCCTGAATTCCTACATAGGGCTCCCCTGATGGACTCAATGCGAAACCCGGAGTGTTAATTTCTCCATCGGAAAATCCCTCCTGACCCACAAATTGCCAACCCTGAACAGAGGATGGGAATTTGAATGATCCGACCTGTGCAAATAAGGATATTGGGAAAGACAATAACAAGAGGTAAATCAGCCTTTTCATAAAACCGCTTTTTGGTGAACAGCCGGGATGGTTCCTGAAAAATAAAATCCTGAAACTGATGATAACAAAGGTAGACATTTAAAGGGCACTACGGAAAGTCAGTCAAAAAGCATGATTCCCCCCCAAAACGGATCAAGATGAATTTCTGGGTTGGGGGGGGAGGGAAGGGAATTTCACATTTCACATTTCACATTTCACATTCAAACAACTTATCATCCGCCCTGGCGTGAATCAAATCATTCGGAGTTCATCATCCGTGGCTGCAAATTGTTCAACGCGATAAAATCAAAGATTGAGTCCACTACGAAAAGTCGCTTATTCATCAAATCACCGTTTAAAAAATTGTTAAACCGCAAAGAACACAAAGAAACCGCAAAGAGCCGCAGAGATAGCTCGCAGATAATTATAACTTTGCGAACCTCTGCGAAAAACTCTGCGGCCCTCTGCGGTTATATTATTTGTTAGCAGACTTATCGGAGTGCCCTCAAGATTAAGATACATAAAATTGGAGGTAAAAAATCTGAAATCTGAAATCTGAAATCTGAATTTCATGCTTTGCTACCTCCCCCCAGAAATTCTTCTTGATCCTCAAAACCTGGCCAAAACCTGGCGGAAAACAAAAAACCACCTACCGTTTAACGTGTAAGTGGCTGATTTTGAAGTGGGCCCACCAGGACTTGAACCTGGGACCAATAGATTATGAGTCTACTGCTCTAACCATCTGAGCTATGGGCCCGGGCAAATTACGAATTTCGATTTACGATTTCGAATTTGGGACTGCAAAAGTAGATAATTTTTACGATTTTTGCAAACTGTTGTTTAACGCTGTTTCAAATGGAACTCAACCCGGCAAAGATCTCAAATCGTAATTCTCAAATCGTAAATCCCAAATCGATTAAAAACATCATCTTCGACTTTGGCGGGGTCATCTGCAATATCGATGTAAAACTGACCGAAAAAGCTTTCATGGATCTGGGGTTAAAAAAGTTTGATACGGGGCGGTCAATCTCTGATTCCGCGGGATTGTTCGAAGATATTGAGACCGGCGCCACCTCTTCGCAACATTTTCGCGATGAACTGAAAAAATTTTTTGTCACCCCGGTAACCGATGATCAAATCGATGGAGCCTGGAACGCTTTGTTACTTGATATTCCTGAACCGCGGATCAGGCTGCTCGAAGAGGTACGGAAACATTACCGCATATTCCTGCTCAGCAACACCAACGAAATCCATTACCTGTGCTACCTTGAAAGGTTCAGGAAGCAGTTCGGATATGCCGACTTTGACGCCTTGTTCGAAAAAGCCTGGTTTTCATACCGCATCGGATTAAAGAAACCCTCGCTGGAAATTTTCAGGTATGTGCTGGAACACAGCCACCTTGATCCCTCTGAAACCCTGTTCATCGACGATACACTTAAACACGTTGAAGGTGCCAGAAATGCCGGAATCCATGCATATCACCTTGCAATTGATACGGGAGAACAGATTACCGATCTTTTTCATAAAAACACTTGACAAATATCTAATAAATCATTACCTTTGCCGCCCTTTTTAACCGGCAGAATCCCATGAAATTATCCCAGTTTCGCTTCCACCTACCCCCCGAACTGATCGCCAACCATCCGTCGAAACATCGTGACGAAGTTCCAATGTTGGTGCTCGACCGCAAAACTCAAACCATTGAACATGCCCAGTTCAAAGACATACTGACCTATTTTGGGGATGGTGATGTTTTTATTATCAACAATACAAAGGTTTTCCCGGCGAGACTCTACGGGGAAAAAGAAAAAACTGGCGCCAAAATTGAAGTGTTTCTGCTTCGCGAGTTGAACCGTGAATCGCGCCTCTGGGATGTGCTGGTAGATCCTGCCCGTAAAATCCGGATCGGCAATAAATTATATTTCGGCGACGATGATTCCCTGGTTGCTGAAGTAATCGACAACACCACTTCTCGTGGACGTACCATCCGTTTTTTGTTTGACGGACCTTACGAAGAGTTCAAAAAGACCATTCAGCGACTGGGCGAAACCCCGTTGCCTAAAATCCATAACCGACAGGCCACCACTGAGGACGAAGAGCGTTATCAAACCATCTTTGCCAAGCATGAAGGGGCTGTAGCCGCACCTACGGCCGGCATGCATTTCAGCCGTGAAATCATCAAACGCCTTGAACTTCAGGGTGTTTCTTTTGCCGAAATCACCTTACACCTCGGGCTCGGCAACTTCCGCACAATCGATGTAGAAGATTTGACCAAGCATAAAATGGATTCGGAGGAGATGATCATTGAAGCTGAAGCAGCCGAAATCGTGAACCGTTCCATGGCCCGCAAAGGACGCATCGTAGCTGTAGGAACAACCACCATGAAAGCCATCGAATCGTCGGTAACTGTTGCCGGTACACTCAAACCATACCGCGGCTGGACCAATAAATTCATCTTTCCTCCTTATGAATTCAGCATTGCCAATGCCATGATCACCAACCTGCACATGTCGCAATCGCCTATGATGATGATGGTGGCTGCCTTTGCAGGATATGATCTTCTGATGAAGGCTTATGAAGTGGCCATTGACAAGAAGTATAAGTTTTTCACGTATGGGAATCCGATGTTGATTTTGTAAACGGGTGAACGGGTAAACGGGTGAACGGGTAAGCGGGTAAACTGGTAAACAGGATGTTTCTTTGAAAAAGTGGGCGGTTATTGTGGCAGGCGGTGTGGGAACCAGGATGAATGCCGGTATCCCGAAACAATTTCTCCTCCTGAACGGAAAACCGCTGCTGATGTACAGCCTTGAGGCTTTTTACCACGCATTTCCCGAAATTTCGATGGTTCTGGCCTTGCCTGCCGAACATTTTCACTCCTGGCAAAAGCTTTGTGATCAATATTTCTTTATGATTCCCCATCAGGTTGTTGCAGGTGGGGAAACCCGGTTTCTTTCGGTTAAAAACGCACTTTCGACCCTCGACGGTGATGGATTGGTTGCCATTCACGACGGTGCAAGGCCGCTGATTTCTGAATCACTCATCCGCACTGCGTTTCTTACAGCCGGTCAGTCGGGAAACTGTATCCCGGTGATACCGGCCACCGAGTCGTTGAGGATCCTGTCGGGAGACATACACCATATTGCCTCATGCTGTAGCGTGAGGCTACCGCGTGAGGATGTCCGAATCGTACAAACCCCACAGGTCTTTTATCTGGCTACCCTCAAAAAGGCATACGATCAGGAATTCCGGGATAGTTTTACCGATGATGCCACAGTTGCTGAGAGTATTGGCGAGACCATACACCTGATTGACGGCGACCCGGCCAACATTAAAATCACCCATCCGTACGATCTCACCGCAGCTGAATCCATCCTGCGAAAATTATAATCCCATTATCCTTTTCTTCCTTTCCACCGGTATGGAAGAAACAAACCCAACATGCCGGCCAGGGGTACATAAACCAACTGAAAAACCTGTGCGATCACGTAGTTTCGTGGAAGTTTTTTTCTTTCGAAAAACCGGATCATGATCCAAACCATCGGGTATTCCATTAAAATTTTCACAAACCAAAGCAGGAGTGAAAGTGATAGAATCATCGGAAAGCAGAAACCCGTCAAAATGCCGGTCAGCAATAGAAAATGGGTTAACCAGGTAACGATGCCGACGAAAATAACAACCGGATCGCGGTAACCCCGGCTCTTGGAAACCCAGCGTATTCGCTGGTTAAAAAAACCTGCCAGGGTGGCCTCCGGCTCAGTACCCACCGACGACAACGAATGATAGCTGAAAACCACGGCTCCCCTCCCATAGTGTTTTCTGATGGAACTCATTATAAACTGGTCATCTCCCGAACTATATTGCAGATTGGCGCTGAAACCACCGGTTTGAAAGAATGCATCTCTCCGGTAGGCCAGGTTTGCACCATTGCACATGACCGGAAAGCCTAATGCAGCACTCCCTGCAGTGGTTCCCATCAGTCCCAGAAATTCGAGCGATTGGATTTTCTGCAACAGATTTTTCTCATGGCAAAAGTAAACAGGGCCCAGGACCATTTGAACCCCGGATGATCCGAAACCGGAAACCATCGAAGAAATCCAGTGATACCCCCTGAATGTATCAGCATCGGTAAAGAGCAATATTTCTCCTTGTGCCTTCGCCACAGCCCTTTCAATGGCCATTTTTTTCCCGGGGACGGTTGGGTCAGCGCCTTTGGATGATACCATGATCAGCGGAAATTCAGGATGCCCGATGGCATACCGACCGGCTATTGCCATGGTGTCATCTGTTGAAAAATCATCGGTCACGATCACCTCCAGCAAATCTGCAGGAAAATCCTGCCCACATAATTCATCCAGGATCCGTAAAATATTGCCCTCCTCGTTGCGGACCGGAACAATAACAGAAACAAACCCAGGGGTTCGGGTTGAAAGGCGTCCTGACCGATATGGCGATTTTACCAATCCGATGGTAAAGACCAGGATAATAGACCCATAAAGGATCATGATCGACCATAAAAGCAGGGAAAAGGTTTCAGGAAGTAACATCAATCAATGGGTTTTCTGAAAAACTGCAGACGGAATACGAAAATCGTACCGACCACTGCCGGTATGCCGAGATTGATCATCCACAAAAGGGTTGATGCGGCAAAAATCCCCACGCTGTATGCTTCTGTGGTGGGGAATAGTTGTCCGAAATAGAGACCGAAAACATAGAGCGCAACAGATCCCCTGATACCCAGTTCGGTGAGGGCGATGGTGGGAATAATGGCCATGATAAAATAGATGAGCGCAATTAAAACAAGGGCATTCAAATAGGGAATCCTTACCTCCAGCAATATCAGCAGGAGATAAAACTGTGAAGAGAAAACCAGGTACCTGGCCAGGCTCAGCATCATGACTGTGGCCATTTCACGGTTACGATAGAATGCAAAAACCCTGAAGAATTTCTGCATGCCCTTCAATCCATTCTGAAGAAGCCGCTCTTTGAGCGTCGTAAGAAAAGAGAGCTTGAAAAACATGCCAAGCAGCAAAAGATCAAGTGCCAGTACGAGTGTGATCAGGCTATAATAGAGATACCCCTGGCTGAACCCTGCTGCCGGGAGATAATGAGGAATAAAAATCAGGAGAGCAAGGGAACCGGCAAGTACAGTGATCAGCAGCTGGCTCATGCTTCCAACCACCGTGATCAGAATACTTTCAATCCGGCTTGCCGATTTCAGGATATATACCCTCCCGAAGAACTCCCCTACCCTGTTGGGTATGAATGAACTGATGCTGATACCTGTCAATACCGCCTGAAATGCTTGTAAAAAACTGACCCTTTCCACCTTTCCGATCAGGTATTTCCACTTGTATGCTTCAAGGCCCCAATTGACAAACATCATGAAAAAAACAACCAAAATACCTTTTTGAAAAGCAGGTTTCATAAAATCCTTCTCGAGTGTATGCAACAATCCGGGCAGGTCGGTTTTTTGAAATACCTGGTGATAGATGAATACGCAGGTGACGATAAAAATGGCCAGCTGGATCAGGAGGTTCACTATTTTCCGTACTTTTGACAAATTATTTATCATACTGTATGACCGGCGAACGAATTATTTTAGGGATTGACCCCGGAACCACCATCATGGGTTATGGGGTGATCAGTATCACCGGGAATAAAATATCGATGCTCGCTTTGGGCGTGTTAAAATTAAACAAATACGACGACCATCCTTTACGGCTGAAAATTATTTTTGACCGGATGATTTCACTGATTGAGCAGTATCACCCGGATGAATTATCGATCGAAGCGCCATTTTTCGGTAAAAATGTTCAATCGATGTTAAAACTCGGCCGTGCGCAGGGGGTGGCTATTGCTGCAGCCTTATCACGATCACTTCCCATTTTCGAATATTCCCCCCGGAAGATAAAGCAATCCATCACCGGAAATGGC
Source organism: uncultured Bacteroidales bacterium (assembly GCA_903875045.1). Classification (GTDB taxonomy): domain Bacteria; phylum Bacteroidota; class Bacteroidia; order Bacteroidales; family FEN-979; genus CAIVAT01. Next base: position 40,122 of record CAIQUS010000184.1, on the reverse strand, counting down.
GCCGCCTCCAAAGAGCAGGTAGCCGCCATGCTGGTTCACCTCCTGCAGATTCCCTTTGAAGCCGATACCCTGGATGCCACCGACGGGCTGGCTGCCGCGGTTTGCCATTATTTTCAAAACGGGCGTCCCGAAACCGGCAAGAAATTTACCGGCTGGAAAAGTTTTCTGACGGCAAACCCGGAGAGGCTGGGGTAAATGGGTTGTACACTGCAGCTACCTCAGGGTTAGATGCTAGAGACTTATCCGGGGTGCTATTTAACTCAAGTTTCGGGGTCGAATATTTGTAATTTGTGTTTGTCTTATTTGATATTTCACCCCTTCGGGGTTTATGGATAGACTTTATAATTGGATCTTTCTATAATCATGTCAGCCCTTCGGGCTTAAGATCATTAAAATGGCATTTCCTGAATCACACCAAAATCCCGAAGGGATGATATGATTGTAGGTAAACAAGTTGGATTTGCAACAAAATCCCGAAGGGATGATATGATGAGTTTTTTTAATGAAAACCGCTGAAAACCCTCATGAATATTGAAGTATCAAGGCACTCGGTTAACTCCAAAACTTGAGTTATTTAATCTGGTATTTTGTTGTATTTTTATATGTATAAATCGATTAAAAATCAATGTATGATTACTGAAATAAGAACAAGGTCAATACATGACATTAAAAAAACAGCCGTTGACGACTAGGTGCTTATTGCAGATCCGGTATATTCGGACAAGGATGGGAGCCTGAAATCGGGTCAGCTCCTTTTTTATCATACGGACAAAGGAAAAGTTCATCAATTCGTGATGAAAGAGGGCTCAGGGCTACTTCAGCATTATACCATTATGTTTACAGGTGATATCCCGAAAGACCAGGTTTTTGTACTCTGATGGAGCAATTCGATTCAAAACGGGGTTTATCCTGATTAAAGTTAGCGTATCAGGTGCAAAACGAACTGAAGATGCTTGTTTTGCCCTGGATACCGGCGCTACAACCACCGTGATCAACCGGTCTTTATTGGAAAAATCTGCTATGCCGGTAAGGATTTCAGTAACTCCATTCTGATAACCACAGGAAGTGGAAAAGAGAAAACGGCTCAGTTACCGATTAAGAAAATTGTTGCAGATCACCATTGATTTTGTTACAGGGCAAATTCAACTGGATCATGTATGAATTCAACCTGTTTTTCTCATGTCAGCAATTAATCATGTATCCCGCTTCAATTAAAGTAAGATAGTGGTGAAATTCTTAGAGGGCAATCACATCAATTTCTGGTACACCATCCACCACCTGTCGGGGATATCGTTTTCGCAGGCAATCTGGTAGTCTTTGTAGGAACAAGGCACCAGGTAGTGCCTTTCATACTTGATGCGCTGTTCGGCCGGCAACGGAATCTCCATCCACCAGCGATCGGTTTTTTTACTCTTGTAAAAAACAATCTCTTCCTTGTGATCTCTGATACTCACACGGTATTTCAGATAATCCTCTTCGTTTTTAAATGGAAAATCGTTGGCGCGGTTATAGTAACCATCAATAAAATACCAGATCATCTGCGCCACCAGGTGAGCGGTTTGCCCGGTTTTATCAAACCTTGGGTTTACTTCATAAAAGCCAATAGATGTTAACTTATCGCTTAATCCCGCATATCGCACAATCTGGCAGGCTTCTTCACCATAAAAACCATTCGGGGTGGCATTTCCGTTACCCGGTGCATCGGAATTACGGATGGCAGAAACATCGAAGGTAAGCATATCGGCATTGCGCACAATCGGCTCAACATCTTCAATGGATTCACGTACAATCCCCAGCCGATAGGTGTCAAAGAAAAGGTTTTTCATCAGCCGGAGTGCATCCTGGTCAATGAAATAGGTTTGATAACCAATGTTGGCGTAATTGAAAAGAAAATTGGGCTGGTGCAGGATGATGCTGCTCAGGTAGGATTGCGCGTTGAGTTCCTCATCAGATTTTCCAAGGTCAAACATCGGATCAACTGCCACAATGTTGATGATCTGGCCAAGGCTCTGATAGGCCTGATAATTGGCGAAGGTCATGTCCTGACTGCCACCCAGGATTATCGGAACAACATTATTTTCAATAAGTTCAGCAATCGCCGAACTTAATGCAAAATAGGTATCGGTGACCGAAAATCCAGTTTTAATATTTCCGAGGTCGACCATCTTAATCGGATAGGGGCCAATGTTCAGCTGAAAAAGGAATTTCCGGATCGAATCGGGTGCCAGGCCGCATCCTGCATTTCCAACCGTTTTTCTGTCGTCGGTTACACCGATCAGGGCGATATGGCAGGCTGAATAATCAGGTAAACCATCGGCTTCTGTATGCAGTGCAATGATGTTACCAAGCCTAACCAGGCCGGTTGATTCCTGGATAGAAGGAAATTCATTCAGGTCGAGGGGTTCAAAAAAAGCCGAAATATCCATGGGACATTACTTTTTTTTCTTTGATTTTGATTTCGAAGGCTGAGTTTCAGCCATGATGGTTTTGCAATCTTCAAGGGTAAGTGACTTGGGGTCTTTCCCTTTGGGTATCTTGTAGTTTTCCTTGTTACAGGCAATATAAGCGCCATACCGGCCATTCAGCACCTGTATAAGTATTTTATTATCAGTAAATTCCTTGAGAATTTTCTGACTATCTGCCTGACGTTTGGCAAGGATGATCTCCCCGGCGCGGTCAATTTCCACTGTTAGCGGATCATCTTCTTTCGGGAGCGAATAAAAGAGTGACTGGTGGCGGATATATGGTCCGAACCGGCCAACGGCAACCACCACTTCGGTCGATTCAAATTCCCCCAATGAACGCGGGAGTTTGAAAAGTTCAAGAGCTTCCTCAAGATTAAGTGTATCAAGGCTCTGGCCCTTTTTCAAGGAAGCAAATTTAGGTTTTTCCTCGGCATCTGCATCCCCCATTTGAACCATTGGACCGTACCTGCCAATTTTCACAAAAACGTTCTGGCCGGTTTTAGGGTCTTTCCCCAGCAGTTTTTCGCCACTTACCTTTCCTGTATTTTCGAGTGTGGCCTCAATCTGTTTATGAAAAGGAAAGTAAAATTCTTTGATCATCTGGTTCCAAACCATCCTGCCCTCGGCAATTTCATCAAACTCCTCTTCCACATTGGCGGTAAAATTATAATCCAGGATGTTGTTGAAATGCTCCACCAAAAAATTGTTCACCAGGGTGCCGATATCTGTCGGGAACAGTTTTGCCTTTTCGTACCCTACGTTTTCAGATTTTATCTCTTCGGTAATCTTTGCATTCTTTAAAATGACCAGGGTAAAGCTTCTTTGTACACCTTCCCGGTCCTCCTTGACGACATATTCTCTTTTCTGGATCGTTGAAATCGTAGGGGCATAAGTAGAAGGGCGGCCAATACCAAGTTCTTCCAGTTTTTTAACGAGCATGGCTTCGGTATACCGGAATGGTTGCTGGGTGAATTTTTCCTGGGCCGTCATTTCATGCAGATCGAGGTTCTCCCCTGCAGTCATAGGGGGCAGAATTCCTTCTTCACCATTTTGTTCATCCTCATCGGTCGACTCCATATATACCTTAAGAAAACCATCAAATTTAATGACCTCTCCTTTGGCGATGAACTTTTCAACTGCTGTGGATACTCCGATGGTGACATTGGTTTTTTCAAGTTCCGCATCGGCCATCTGTGAAGCGATGGTACGCTTCCAGATCAATTCATACAAACGTTTGTGCGATTTGTCCCCTTCAATGGTTTTATTGTTCATGTAAGTCGGACGAATGGCTTCATGCGCTTCCTGTGCCCCTTTGGTTTTGGTGGCGAATTTGCGGGTTTTAACATATTCCTGCCCGAAGGAAGCGGTAATTTCTGTACGAGACATCGCCAGGGCCATGTCCGAAAGGTTTACAGAGTCGGTACGCATATAGGTAATAAGTCCCGATTCATACAGTTCCTGTGCAACACGCATGGTATTGGCCACCGAAAAGCCAAGTTTACGTGAGGCTTCCTGCTGGAGCGTTGAAGTGGTAAAGGGAGGTGCCGGTGATTTTTTTGCGGGCTTGGTATCAACATCTTCAATGGTATATTCGGCATTGATGCACTTCCTGAGGAAAGCCACTGCATCTTCTTTTTTAACAAAACGCTTGTTCAGTTCGGCCTTCAGTGAACTGCGTTTATTCCCGTTTCTCAGCAAAAAGTCGCCTGAAATGCGGAAAGCAGAGGTACTGAGGAAACTTTTTATCTCATCTTCCCGCTCCACGATGAGGCGCACAGCCACAGATTGAACCCGTCCGGCTGAAAGTGATGGCTTGATCTTTTTCCACAAAAGCGGAGAAAGTTCAAATCCCACCAGACGGTCAAGCACCCGGCGTGCCTGTTGTGCATCAACCAGGTGTTTATCAATACTTCGCGGATGCTCAATGGCCTCCTGAATGGCCGATTTGGTTATTTCATGAAAGGCAATGCGTTTCGTTTTGCCTTCATCCAGTCCAAGGGCTTCGATGAGGTGCCATGAAATGGCCTCCCCTTCGCGGTCCTCGTCAGATGCCAGCCATACCACTTCAGATTCTTTGGCCAGTTTGGTCAGTTCAGCAACAACCTTTTTCTTTTCAGGTGAAATGATATACTTGGGAATAAATCCGTTTTCAATATCAACACCCAGATCTTTCTTCGATAAATCGACCACATGTCCCATGCACGATCTCACCGTAAAATCCTTCCCCAGAAACCCGCCAATGGTTTTGGCCTTGGCCGGAGACTCAACAATCACTAAGTTCTTTGTCATTCGGAAACCTTGTTTGGTACTCAAAATCCAGTGCAAAAGTAGTACAATTAACTTAATCCTTACCTTTGCACCTCATTTTTATGCTTAAACGGCCATCCGGCCATAAGGTAATACAACAACGTGGAAAACAATAAAAAAATATATATCGAGACTTATGGATGTCAGATGAATTTTTCTGACAGTGAGATTGTTGCCTCGATTCTTAAGGAAAATGGATATGAATATGCCGAAAATCTGATGTCGGCGGATATTATTTTTGTCAATACCTGCTCCATTCGCGAAAATGCAGAAGACCGGGTCAGAAAGCGGTTACAGTACTTTAAATCGTTGCGTAAAAAGAGGCCTGAATTGCTGATTGGATTGCTGGGATGCATGGCCGACCGAACGAAAACCGCCCTGATGGAAGAGGAACAACTGCTCGACCTGGTTGCCGGCCCTGATTCATACCGGCACCTGCCCCGGTTGCTTGCGGAGGTGGGAACCGGTCGCCGTGCCATCGATACGATTTTATCCATGGATGAAACTTATGCCGATATCACGCCGGTGCGACTGGATTCCAACGGGGTTTCTGCCTTCATTTCGATCATGCGGGGATGCGAAAATTATTGTTCCTATTGTGTGGTCCCCTCCACCCGCGGACAGGAACGCAGCCGGGATGCAGCATCCATTGTACGTGAAACCAACGATTTGTTTGAGAAGGGATACCGGGAAGTGACCCTGCTTGGTCAAAACGTCAACTCTTATTCATGGAAATCCGGAAACGGCACCATCACTTTTCCGGATTTACTCGGGCAGGTTGCCGCTGTAAGCCCGTTGATGCGGATCCGCTTTGCAACATCACATCCAAAGGATATTTCCAATGAACTGCTGGAAACCATTGCGCGCAATCATAATCTGTGCAAAGCCATTCATCTGCCGGTGCAGTCGGGGAGCAACCATGTCCTCAACCTTATGAACCGCAAATACACCCGTGAAGATTACCAGGAGCGCATTCGTTCCATCAGGCAAATAATTCCCGGGTGTACCATATCCACTGATATCATCTCCGGATTTTGTGATGAAACGGAAGAAGACCATCGTGACACACTCTCTCTTATGCAATGGGTTGGTTACGATGCCGCCTTTATGTTCAAATATTCAGAACGTCCGCAAACCCTTGCCGCCGATACCCTGAGCGATAATGTTCCTGAGGATGTCAAAGACCGGAGGTTAACGGAGATTATTGACCTGCAGCAGCAACTGTCGTTGACCAATAACCAGAAGGATATTGGAAAAGAATTCGAAATTTTGATAGAAGGCCGGTCTAAAAGATCGGAAAATCAATATTTTGGAAGAAATACACACAATAAAGTCGCTGTTTTTAATAAGACGGATGCCGGTCCGGGCGAATATGTAACGGTAAAAATCACCGGTGCTACTTCTGCGACCTTATTGGGCGATGTTGTCCTTTAACCATGACAATCATCAACGGCTTGTTTTGACGGGTTTTCGATGTGAAAAAAAATATGTACTTTTGCCCCTTCAATTTCACCCCTCTATGAAAAACATTTTTACGCTGGTCTCCAAACCTGCCCTGATTTATATTTTAATCGCAGTTTTGCTGGGTTCCTGCGTTCCCCAGAAAAAAATAAAGTACCTTCAGAAGCAGCAGGCAAAGGATACAACCTCCATATTACCCAACAAGCGTAACGTGGACTACAAAATTCAAATTAAAGATTACCTCTATATCCGTGTTTTTGCACTTGACGAAAAGGCCTTCATCTTTTTCAACAAACAATCGGGGTCAAATTCGTACAATGATTTCGCCAACGATGCATCTATTTATCTAAATGGATACAGCGTTAATTCTGATGGCTACATCGATTTTCCGATCATCGGCAAGGTATATGTCAAAGCATTAACGGTAGATCAGGTAAAAGATATTCTTCAAAAAATGATTGGCGAATATCTGACGGAGGTGACCGTCGTCGTTAAAATGGTCAATTTCAGGGTAACTATGATCGGGGAAGTGGTCAAGCCTGGTGAATTTACGATCTACAAAGACGACCTGAACCTGTTTGAAGCACTGGCTCTGGCAGGCGACCTCACAGAATTTGCAAACCGTACCAAGGTAGCTCTTATCCGTCAGGTAGTTGGAGGCTCACAGGTACATTACATCGATTTGACCAGTGAGCAAATTCTCAGTTCCAAATATTATTATCTCCAGCCAAACGACATCATTTATGTGGCACCACTGGGTTACAAACGGTGGGGTTTGGGATCTGTGTTCCCATGGGCAATGATATTTTCCTCGATTTCAATGGCCCTGTTGCTGATAAATTATTTTAAATAACAAAAATTCCCGTGAACGATAATCTCCAAGATTTGTCCCAGCATCAACAATCCGTTGATTACAAATTCATTCTTTATAAATTTTACCGTTACTGGTATTTCTTTGGTGTTACCATTTTCATCGCACTCATCGTTGCCTTTATTTTCAATAAATACACCAAAGAGGTTTATGAGGTAAAGACCACCCTGCTTGTCAAAGACAAATCAGAGAATAAAATAAATCCACAGGATCTGCTTGGCATGGGGTTATTCAATAATATGCAGAATCTGCAGAATGAAATCGGCATTTTATCATCGTATACCCTTACCTATCGCACGTTAACAAAAATCGGATTCGAGGTTTCCTATTTCACACAAGACAACTTTGTTACCAAGGAGTTATACCTTGATAGCCCGTTCAAGGTCATCATGGATACCACCTTCCCGCAGCCGGTCAACATGTACTTCAATATCAAGTTGCTCTCAAATGACAAGTTCAATCTGGAAACGAACAATGAAGCCATAAAATTTTTCAACTTTTCAACCAGAAAAATGGTTGAGGACCGGAAGGAGAATGTTGTGGTTGATCAAACCTATTCCTTTGGACAAGAGATTCAGACAAAACACTTTAAATTCAAAGTGGTGCTGAGCGACAAGTTTGATGCACAAAACGATTTGAAAAAATCATATACATTCGTTTTTAAAAATTATGATGCGCTGGTTACAGAGTTCAAAGCTTTCAGCATTGAACCTATCAATAAAGAAGCCTCTATCGTTGAAATCAAACTTAAAGGCGGGAACGTTGAAAAGCTTGCCGATTTTTTAAATATGCTTTCAAAGGAGTATCTGGCAAAAGGACTTGAAAAGAAAAACGTTGTGGCTTCCCGAACCATCTCGTTTATCGACAATGAATTAAGAGGGATCACCGATTCTCTGAATGCTTCTGAAAAAGCCCTGATGCTTTTTCGGACCAACAAGGAAATCATGAACCTGAATGATGAAGCCCGGCAGGTATTTGAAAAGATGATGCAACTTCAGGATGAGAAGGCAATTTTGATGGTTAAATCAAAGTACCTTCAGAACATGAAGGAGTATATCGAAAAAAACCAGAAATTCGATGAACTCATTGTTCCGGCTTCCATGGGAATTGAAAATACGGTGTTGAATGATCTGACCATGCAGTTGACCAACCTGTATATGAAACGCACGGAGACATCGCAATATTCCAAATCAAAGAACCCCAGCCTCATGGCCATTGATTTGCAGATAGCGACGACCAAAAATGCGTTGTTTGAAAATGTAAAAAGCGCGATCAATTCAAATGACATTGCCCTGACGGAGGTCAATAACCGGGTTGATATGATCAATGACCGCATCAGTAGTCTGCCTGAAACACAGCGTGTTTTGTTCGGAATTGAACGCAAGTTTAAGCTCACGGATGCCATCTATACCTATTTGCTGCAGAAACGCTCAGAAGCCCAGATTTCCCTGGCAGCCAACCTTTCCGACAACGAAGTAGTCGATCAGGCATCCAGCCTCGGGTTATCACCGGTTTTTCCTAAAAAGACTCTGAATTACGTCATCGCGCTGATCCTTGGGATCCTTGTTCCCATCATTTATATCCTGGGGAGAGACTACTTCAATGATAAAGTCATGGAGCGTGAGGATGTTGAAAAACTGACAAAACTTCCCATTGTCGGCCATGTGATCCACAGTGACAAAACGAGTACGGTAGTCGTTATTGACTCTCCGAAATCGACCATTGCCGAGTCGTTCCGCTCTGTGAGGACCAACATCAATTATTTGCTTAAAGGACAGGATAAACAAACGATCCTGATAACCGCCGACATGGTGAATGCTGGTAAAACTTATGTCTCCATCAACCTGGCTTCCATTTTTGCCTTGTATGGTAAAAAAACGCTTTTGATGGGATTTGACTTACGCAAACCCAAAATTTTTCAGGATTTCGGCCTTACCAATACCGATGGGATCAGTTCATTTATGATCAAAAAGAGCAAGTTGGAGGATATTATTCAACCATCCGGTATTGACAACCTTGATATCATCATGGCTGGCCCTATCCCTCCGAACCCGGCTGAATTGATTGCCTCGGCCAAGTGTACCGAGATGTTCACCCGGTTGAAGGAAATGTATGATTACATTATCATTGATACTCCTCCGGTTGGTCTCGTTACTGATGCGTTTCTGCTGATGAAGCATGCCGATGCCAACCTTTTCCTGGTACGTCAGGGATTTACCCATAAAAAAATATTCGGTTCGATTATCCATGATATGGAAAAGCGGGAAATCGCCAACCTGGCAATTTTAATCAATGATGTCAAACTGACCAATAGTTCCTACGGGTATGGCTACGGGTATGGCTACGGGTATGGCTATGGATACGGCTCAGGATACGGCTACGGATATGGCTACGGATATTACTCCGATGATAAAGAAGCCTCCAATAAAAATAAATCATTGCTTCAGCGGATATTTGGCAAATCATAAGCAGGAAAAGCACAATGGGCAATTACCACCTAACGCATCTGAAAGAACTCGAAGCTGAAGCAATCTATGTTTTAAGAGAAGTTGCCGCTCAATTTGAACGCCCGGTACTCCTCTTTTCCGGTGGAAAAGACTCCATTGTTCTTGTTCACCTGTCCCGCAAAGCTTTTTATCCGGCAAATATTCCCTTTCCCCTGCTGCACATTGATACCGGCCACAATTTTATTGAAACCCTCGAATTCAGGGACCGGCTTGCCCAATCGGTCAATGCAAGGCTTCTCGTTGGATCAGTTCAACAATCCATTGACCAGGGAAGGGCAGTCGAGGAAACAGGGATCAACGCCAGCCGCAATGTATTGCAAACTGTAACACTGCTCGATGCGATAGAAGCCAACAAATTCGATGCAGCCATCGGGGGCGCCCGGCGTGACGAGGAAAAGGCACGGGCAAAAGAACGATTTTTTTCACACCGGGATGAATTCGGACAATGGGATCCAAAAAACCAGCGTCCTGAACTATGGTATATGTTCAATGGCAAAAAAAGGTTAGGGGAACATTTCAGGGTTTTTCCGATCAGCAACTGGACTGAAATGGATGTTTGGCAATACATCCTTGCTGAGAATATTGACCTGCCAAGCATCTACTTCACCCATGAACGGGATGTGTTTTACCGCGACGGCGTATGGCTGGCGGCAGCTCCGTTCATGGAGATGAAACCTTCGGAAAAAATTGAATACAGAAGAGTCCGGTGCCGCACTGTCGGGGATATTTCCTGCACGGGATTGACCTTATCTTCTGCTGATACCGTTGAAGATATTATTCAGGAAATTGCCGCCACACGTGTGACCGAACGGGGTAGCCGGTATGATGATAAACGGTCGGAGGCGGCCATGGAAGACCGGAAAAAAGAGGGATATTTTTAATGGAACGGACTTTTTCATCTAAAGCCTATCTCGACATGGAACTCCTGCGGTTTACCACAGCAGGAAGTGTTGACGATGGAAAAAGCACGCTGATCGGGCGGCTGTTATATGACAGCAAATCCATTTTTGAAGACCAGCTCGATGCTGTAAAACGCGCCAGCGTTCAAAAAGGAGGCGAACATATCAACCTGGCCCTGTTTACCGATGGCCTGCGGGCCGAACGGGAACAGGGGATTACCATCGATGTGGCATACCGCTACTTTGCCACCCCGCATCGTAAATTTATCATTGCCGATACCCCCGGCCATGTTCAGTATACGCGCAACATGGTTACCGGCGCATCAACGGCCAACGCAGCCATTGTGCTGATTGATGCGAGAAATGGCGTCATCGAACAAACACACCGGCATACATTTCTGGCATCCCTCCTCGGAATTCCGCACATCATCGTATGTATCAATAAAATGGACCTGATGGATTATCGTGAGGATGTTTACAACAACATCAAACATGATTATCAAATCTTTGTCGATCAGATTTTTCCCGGTCATGACATGCGGTTCATCCCCATCAGCGCCCTGAAAGGCGACAATGTGGTAAAACCATCAGAAAACATGGCCTGGTATACAGATGGAACCCTGCTGCACCACCTTGAAACCATCCCCATCAGCCAGGACCATGACCTGAAGCATCCAAGGTTTCCGGTGCAGTATGTCATCCGCCCCGAATCAGATGAATTCCATGATTACCGCGGTTACGCAGGAAGGGTAGCCGGGGGTTTCTTCCATCCCGGTGATAAAGTTGTTGTGCTCCCTTCGGGCATTGAGAATGAAATTACTTCCGTGGATACCCTTTCAGGAGCGCTTGCTGAAGCCCATCCTCCCATGTCGGTAACCCTTACCCTGAAAGATGATGTAGACCTGAGCAGGGGGGATATGATTGTTGGCGTTGGGGATGTTCCGCTTCAAAGTTGCGATATAACTGCCATGATCTGCTGGATGAACCAAAAGCCCATGGTACTTAATGGAAAATATGCACTCAAACATACAACCAGAGATGTTCGCTGCATCGTTCAAAACGTTGACTATGTACTGAATATCACCACCCTGGAAAAAATCACTGAGCATAAAAATGTCAGGATGAATGATATTGCCCTCATCCGGCTGCGTACCACCAAACCATTGTTTTTCGACCCGTACACCACCAACCGAATCACAGGGAGCCTGATCCTCATCGATGAGGCAACCAACGAAACCGTTGCAGCAGGTATGATTGTCTGAAAACCGGAATGCTTGCTTACAAACCTCTTTTCTACCATTTTACTGCAATAAATTCTAAAATAATCAGTTATTTTGAGTGTTTCCATTGTTCATTTCATAAAACCAGTTTTCATGCAGCTCTTCCGATACCTTCTGACATCTCTTTTAGTATTTTCAGGTATAACAACGGTTTTTGCACAACAGGTCCCCATTGGCCAGTGGCGTGACGAACTGCCATATACACTTGTCAACTCCCTCACAGATGCAGGTACCAGAATTTATGCCTCCACCCCTTATGCTGTTTTTTACTTCGACAAAGAGGATAACAGCATTGTCAGAATCACCAAAATTTCGGGTTTGTCCGACATCGGTATCAGCAGCATCAATTACAACAAGGAATACCAAACCCTTGTCATCGCTTACAGCAATGCAAACATCGACCTGATTAAAAACAATTCCATCATCAATATTTCAGATATTAAACGCAAGCCAATCCTGGGAAATAAAACGATCAACAACATCTTCTTTATCGGAAAAGACGCCTATTTGTCGTGTGGATTTGGTATCGTTGTACTTGATATCAGCAAGGAGGAGATCCGCGACACATATTATATTGGCAAAGACGGAAGCCAGGTAAATGTTTTGGCCATGACCAAAGATCAGCATGATACTTTGTTTGCCGCCACGGAAAAAGGAATTTACAAGGCCTGGTCAAAAGATCCCAATCTTGCCAATTTCGCTTCATGGCGTAAAGATCACCTGTTAGATTCTACCGCAACCTATAATACCATTACCTCTTTTGCCGGAAAAGTCTTTGTCAATAAAAAGGTCGCAAATGTTGCCTCCGATACAATTTATTCATACAGCAGCGGCGCATGGCAACGCTGGCAACGCGAAGAGTACAATCCGGTGATGCACCTGGAGGCAAATGATAAATATCTGCTTGTTGCCTACAACTATTTTGTCAGGGTATTTAACACCAGCCTGGAGTTGTTTACAACTGTCAACGCTTCTCAATATCCACAGATTGCCATTGCCGACAAAGATGGATTGATCTGGGTGGGCGACACTTATTCGGGATTGCTAAGCTATGATCCGGCAACTTATACGGTCAATCATGTGAAGCTCAGTGGTCCGACAACAGCCCTGGCCTTCAGCATGACGAGCAAAGGAAACGACCTGTATATTGCCCCAGGTGGAAGGGATGCTTCCTTTATTCCAATTTACACCCCTCCCCAAATCTATCATTTCAACAGTTCCGACTGGAAAAATCTTTCGGGGTTCAACAATCCGATGATGAACCAGACACATGACATCGTCACCATTGCCATCGATCCGAATGACAGCAAGCATGTTTTTGCCGGAACCTACGGCACAGGTTTGCTGGAATTATACAATGATTCGGTCATCGGAAGGTTTACCTATGGAAACAGTACGCTCCGCAACCATTCTGCCTCCGATACCGCTGATATCCGTGTGGGGGGAATTACCTACGACTCCAAAGGTAATCTGTGGGTGGTAACTTCGCATAACAACAACTGTCTTTCCATGAAAAAAGGGAATAAATGGACAGGTTTTAACATTCCCATTGTGAATGAGAATGATCTGGGGCAGATACTTGTTGACAAGCATGGACAGAAATGGATCCAGATGCGTTATGGGAATATGAACCCCAATTCCATCATGGTGTTTGACGACAATGACACACCGGATAATCCGGGTGATGACCAGTCGAGGTTGCTAAACTCCACAACCGGCAATGGAAATATTCCCGGAACCACTGTATATACCATGGCCGAAGATCTGAAAGGGGAGATATGGGTAGGGACCGAAAAAGGGGTTGCTGTGTTTTATTCCCCTGAGAATGTTTTCAGCGGACAAAATTTCGACGCCCAGCGGATCCTGGTCACCCAGGGCAGTTATGTGCAATACCTGCTGGAGAATGAGACCGTAACGGCCATTGCCATCGACGGGGCCAATCAAAAATGGGTCGGAACCGACCGTGGCGGGGTGTTTCTGTTTTCTGAAGATGGCACCAGACAAATTTATCACTTTACTGCCGAAACCAGTCCTCTGCTATCTGACCGTATCACCTGTATTGCACTGAACAAGGATGGAGAGGTGTTTTTCGCCACCGACAAGGGCGTTATCTCTTTTCGCGCCCCTGCTACACCCGGAGGCGACACCAATGAAAATGTATATGCCTTCCCGAACCCTGTGAGAGAAGATTTTGAAGGGGTCATCGCCGTCAAAGGACTTGTAAACAATGCCCAGGTCAGGATCACCGACATGAATGGGACTGTTGTATATTCAACACGGGCAGAAGGGGGACAGGCGGTATGGGACGGAAAAAATTTCGACGGAAAAAAGGCCCGTAGCGGTGTGTACCTTGTTTTTGCAGCCAACGATACCGGATCAGAGAAAGTTGTTACCAAGATTCTCATTATTAACTGATGCTCCATTCGACCAAAGGCATCGTTTTTCATTCCCTCAAATACTCAGAAACCAGTATCATCGTTAAAATTTATACCGAGCTATTTGGCCTTCAGTCTTATTTAATCAAGGGGGTCCGTAACTCAAAATCAAAAATAAAACCCGGCCTTTTTCAATCCATGACGTTGCTCGACCTTGTGGTTTATCACAAGGAACAACAGTCGCTGCAATCGGTGAAAGAAGTACATCTGGCGGTGCCGTTTAAAACCATTCCGTTTGATATCCGTAAAAGCTCTGTGACACTTTTCATCAATGAGCTGATATATAAGGCTATACGCGAGGAGGAATCAAACCCCGATTTGTTCGGGTTTGTTTGGAATACCTTTCTGTTACTTGATGAGACTGAAGAAAGCGTGACTTTTTTCCATATCCTTTTTTCGCTCCGGCTGATGCACCATCTGGGAATCTTCCCTCAAAACAATTATAGTGCTCGGTTTAGGGTATTCAATATGCGTGAAGGGCTTTTTCAGCCTAACATCCCCGGCCATCCATACTACCTGGATCCGGGAAACAGCCTTTTGTTTCACAATCTTCTTGCAACCTGCGACGGCAGAGACGCAATGAATTGCGTCTCTGCAAAAATAAAACCCGAAACCCGCGACCAAATGCTGGAAACGATCCTGGTTTACTACCAACTGCATCTTCCCGGGTTCAAAGGGCTGCAGTCGCATCACATCCTTCATGATGTTTTGGCCTAAATCCGTATCTTTGCCGAAAATTTGGCAACATGACACCAGGACTAACCGAACAGGAAACCATACGCAGAAATTCATTAAATGAGCTGATCAGGCTGGGGATCAACCCCTATCCGCCGGAAACTTTTGTGGTCAATGTAAAATCCACGGAAATAAAGAGTCAGTTTCCATCCGACAATACCCTTTTTCAACAGGCAAGCATCGCTGGCCGCATCATGAGCAGGCGCATCATGGGTGCAGCCTCTTTTGTCGAGCTTCAGGATGAAAGCGGCAGGATTCAACTCTATGTGAAACGCGATGACATTTGCTCTGGTGAGGATAAAACCCTTTACAACACCGTATTCAAGAAACTCCTCGATATAGGCGACATCATCGGAATAACCGGTTTTGTTTTCGTAACCCAGATGGGTGAAATTACCATTCATGTTCAATCCCTGAAACTGTTGAGCAAATCGCTGAGGCCGCTACCTATTGTGAAGGAAAAAGAGGATGAGGTGTTTGACGCATTCACCGATCCCGAGCAGAGATACCGCCAGCGTTATGTTGACATGATTGTAAACCCCGATGTCCGTGCGGTATTTGTAAAGCGTAACATCCTGTTGAATTCAATGCGCAACTACCTTAACGCCCAATCATACCTGGAGGTCGAGACGCCGATCCTTCAACCCTTGTATGGCGGTGCGGCAGCCCGTCCGTTCAAAACATTTCACAACACCCTGGATATGACCCTCTATCTGAGGATTGCCAATGAACTTTACCTGAAAAGGCTTATTGTTGGCGGCTATGACGGTGTTTACGAATTTTCGAAAGATTTCCGCAACGAAGGGATGGACCGTTTTCACAACCCCGAATTCACCCAGATGGAACTTTATGTTGCCTACAAAGATTATGAATGGATGATGGACCTCGTGGAGGAGATGGTGGAGAAAATCGCCGTTGACCTGCATGGGACCACAAAGGTTCAGGTAGGTGAAAACCTGATTGATTTCCAACGCCCCTGGCAACGTTATACCATGTTTGAGGCCATTGAACATTTCACAGGGGTCAACATCGACGGCAAATCAGAAGAAGAGCTTGGCATCATCGCAAAGGAACTTGATGTTCCCATCGACCGTACCATGGCCAAGGGGAAGATCATTGACCAGATTTTTGGTGAAAAATGCGAGCCATTTCTGATCCAGCCCACCTTTATCACCGATTATCCGGTTGAAATGTCTCCGCTTGCCAAAAAGCACCGTACCAAAGAGGGGCTGGTGGAGCGTTTTGAAGCCATTTGCAACGGGAAAGAACTCTGCAACTCCTTTTCCGAGTTGAACGATCCCATCGACCAGCGCGAACGGTTTGAATCACAGCTCGAATTGGGAAAACGTGGCGATGATGAGTCGATGGTACTCGATGAAGATTTCCTGCGGGCCCTTGAATTCGGAATGCCTCCCACCGCCGGACTTGGAATTGGCATTGACCGTTTAACCATGATCATGACCAATTCAACCTCCATCCAGGATGTGCTGTTCTTCCCGCAGATGAGACCGGAGAGATAAATCTGAAGGCCCCACCCCAAAACAGTGAGGCTGGAAAAGCCCCACCCCAACCCCTCCCCGAAACAGGGAGCAGAAAAGGCCCCACCCCAAAACAGTGAGGCTGGAAAAGCCCCACCCCAACCCCTCCCCGAAACAGGGAGGGGCTTTAGAGCGGCTAATCATTTTACCAGGATTAAACGTTTTGTTTGGGTTCTGTTTTCGCTGATGAGCCTGCAGAGGTAAATTCCAGCCGGAAGTTTGTTCCCGTATGCATCTGTTCCATCCCATTGAATAGTTGCCGGGCCGGGTTCAAATACTTCCGAAACCAGCGTTTTAAGGCGGGCACCCCTGATATCCAGTATTTCAAGGTTAACCAAACCACGCTGATTGATTTTCAGCGGAATATTGGTGACTGAACTGAACGGATTCGGGTAATTGCTTCCGATTTCCTGATCCTGTGAAGATTCTGAGACAGATGTGAGTAAGGCTTTGTTCACCATGATGATCACATGAAAACTGCCCATAGCAGTAGTAACCCTCATACTATCTATCACATAATCAATCAGAAAATTTGAAACGATCGGGAAGGCCATGTTTATCCTCACGGCAAAGCTGTCGCCGGGGTTGACAAGATGTGGCAATATGGCCACCGACATGGAATCGACCCACCATGGCGCAGATGTACCAAATTGCTGAACAGCATTCAGGGAGATTGCGCTACCCGTAAAATTATGCAGTTGAATGATTTGCCTGCCCTGACTGACTTCATTCACCCAAACCGTATCGGGGACAGGTGTCAGATTGGTATAAATCGTTTGAAAGGTGAACGGGTCGGCTGCACCGATAAAGGGTGCAGAAGCATGCCGGCCCGATTGATCAGCTGCCGTCAGATAGTATTTGATCACACTTCCAGCCGGCTGTTTGGGGATGATGCCCCGGTAGTGGCTGGCGACTGTGTTAAGCATAACCGCTGAATGATACAATCCGCCGTTAACCTGATAGTGGACAATCACCGAATCGTTGATGATGGGTTGATGGCTGCTGGCAATGATATCGGCTTCTACCACATAATCATTTTCACAAGGTTGATTTCCGCTCACCGGGATATGTTTGATGTGAAGCAGGCCAATGTCGGCAATGCCCATTACCCGGCAATGCAGGGCATCGGTTGACATCCAGGGGGTGGAGGGATTTCCGGTAAAACCAATCACCTGGTAGCCGGGCATGGCAGCTTCATAAACCGCTTTGGCACTGTCGTCCCAGGTCGAATTCATGAAAGGCACCAGTACTTTGTTGTTCAGGATCACCGAATTGGAATAGGGTTGATCCTGCGGGGTCATCACCCGGAAAATCTTGTAGTTATACCCATACGAACAGGTTTGGCCAGCCCAGTATGCTGCGGCTGATTCCAGGGCGGCATATTCAGGATCTGATGGCAGCACTTTTCTGATCAACATTTTATCAGGAGTAAGAAATTTTCCCCAGCAATCGATATGATCGATGGTGGTTGAAATATTCGGATCCGGTACCACCTGAAAATTTGTGATGCCAAGATAATCGTTCATTTTTTGTGCAATCTGCTCATGTGTTTGCGATGAATTTTCAACCCAAACCAAGTCGGTTGCGGCCGAAATACCACAGCCATCGGTCATATAATTTCCGCCGGCAGTGGTAATGTTCATGCCAAACCAGGGAATTCCCAGCATGGTTGCCACCTTTTTTGGTATTTCATCATCGTTGGGTCTCGGGCGGTTGTAGGGAAAGTCGACGATCCCGATCTGATCAACACTATCCGATTCAAACCAGGGGCCGTAGTCGCGGGTCCAATAGCTGTCGGTCGGGGCGATCAGAAAATCACAATGGCTGGTATCCACCCCGTTGGAAACATACTGGTTGATTACCGTGTTCTTCTGGGCAACAGAGGCTACAATGGTTGTTACAGTAACATCAATGGCCATCTCTTTGATGAGGGAAATCGGAATCCCGAACGGGTACCGTACCAGTGCTCCCTGCATACGGTCAAACTCGGCAACATTCCTGACCGGTGCAAAGGGAGGTTCTGTTTCGACAAAACCCCTGCCGATCTCACTTTTGCGCAGCAATTCATCCGGGGTCATTTCGTGTTGAAGTGCGGGCCGGTTGTTCTGTGGGGTATCCTGAGCCATGGCCATGGAAGCCATCAGAAAAAATAAAATCAGGCTGATGAAAATCTTTTTCATATCGAAAAGGTTGTTTCTACAAAATTAACAAATTCGCCGTTCTTTCAAAATCAGTAAATTTCAAAAATAAAACCCTATTTTTGCAGTTAATCTTTAATCCCTTATTGATTAAAAAGTTATCTGCATGGTATTGAAAATAAAACTGGCCGTACTCCTTTCTCTGTTTTTGTTTCCATTTTGCCTCCCGGCCCAGAATCCCATTCAGCCCGATACGCTCAAAAGAAATCAACGTTTAATCGAAGATGACCAGGTAGTGGTGATGCTCGACAGCCTTGCCAACCTCCGGATATTTGAAGACACTAAATTCCCGAATGCCGATCAGTACCAAAACTGGAACACCTATACCGACAATGATATCCCCTCTTTTTCTGATTCTGTTTATCGTGAACGGATTGCCATGATGAACGATCAGTCGCCGTTTGAATTTGTTTATAACGGAGAGGTGAAAAAATTTATCGATTTGTATGGAGCCCGAAAACGTAAACTTACCGCCCGTATTCTCGGGTTATCGCAAATCTATTTTCCCCTTTTTGAAGAACAGCTTGATAAATTCAATATGCCGCTGGAACTCAAATACCTTGCAGTGATTGAATCGGCCCTCAACCCGACAGCGAATTCACCCGCCGGAGCCAAGGGGTTATGGCAATTCATGTATGGCACCGGAAAAGTTTACGGACTGAAAGTAAGCACATACGTCGACGACCGTTTCGACCCCTACAAATCAACCATTGCGGCCTGCGAACACCTCACCGACCTATACGACATCTACGGCAGCTGGTCGCTGGCTCTTGCAGCCTATAATTCGGGTGCCGGTAATGTGAACAAAGCGATCAGACGAGCAGGGGGCATTAAGAATTTCTGGGCAATAAAAAAATACCTGCCGAAAGAAACCGCCTCGTATGTTCCTGCTTTCATTGCAGCAAGTTACGTGATCACTTACGCAAATGAACATAAAATTTTTCCCGTTGATCCGGGAATTCTCTATTATGAAGTGGATACCGTAACAGTGCGTAACCCCCTTTCGTTCGATCAGATTTCAGAAATGCTCAGCATCCCGATGGAGGAGGTGATGTTTTTAAACCCCTCTTTTAAACACAAAGTAATACCGGCAACCCAGGAAAATCCTTACCGACTCCGACTGCGGAAAAAGTACATCGGTAACTTTATCAACAATGAAACCGCACTTTATGCCTACCGGACAAAAGAAGGTTTAGCCAGTGATGCCTTGACACAACTTGTTTACAATACTTACCGTGAATCAGAACTATATACCGTTAAAAGCGGAGAAACGGTTTCATCTGTGGCAAAGAAATTCCACATGACAACTGCTGAACTTAAGTCACTCAACGGGTTAAAGAAAAATTCGATCAGGCCGAACAAAAAAATACTGGTTTATACCAATCCGGCCAAAGGGAAAAGCCAGGAAACCGGGGTTACTTCAACATACGTTCCGCAGCAGGTTCCAAAAGACACTTCTGCAAAAGCAACATCTTTAAACGAAGCCCAAACACCTGTCGTACCCAAATCCACACCTTCGTCAGGCCAGGCTGAGGAAAATCCCAAAACAACCATTCATGTCGTAAAAAGCGGTGAAAGTCTTGGAATCATTTCCGCAAAATATCATTGCACTGTAGCTGATCTGATGAAATGGAATTCTATGAGCAGTCAGAAACTGTTGGTTGGCCAAAAAATCAAAGTTGTACCAGATGGGAATGCTGTTCCGGTGAAGGTGAAGACTGAGGCGAATACAAAACCGAAAACCACACCGTCGGGCTCACAGAAGTTCACCTATTACACGATCCAATCAGGAGACAACCTTTGGGATATCGCTGCCAAATTCGATGTAACTGTTTCCCAGCTGAAGTCAATCAACAAAATGAAAAACAACAGCCGGTTAAATCCGGGACAAAAAATTAAAATTCCGAAATAACTTTATTCGGCTGCTGCCCGACCGCTCTTCCTTGCTATCTTTGACTATCCGAATGAACCGATCAGCCAGTTTATGAAGAAGGGAATCGCTTTGTTTCCGAATTCATTTTAAATGCTTTTAAGGATTATGAAAATATCCAGGGCTATTCACATCAGGAATTTTCTGTTTCTGACAGCCATCCTTTTCTTGTTGCTGCCATATTTGATTCGTGCACAGGATTCCATCACCCTTGATTATTGCTATAAGCAGGCAGAAAAGAACTACCCGTTGCATCAGCAACTGGACATGCTGGGAAACTCCAACATGCTGAAAGTCCAGAACCTGAACAAAAATTATCTTCCGCAAATTAACCTCAACGGAGGCGCTTCCCTGCAATCGGATGTAACCAAAGTAGCCATTGACCTGCCCAAAGGGTTGCCCGAACTAACCATGCCCACCCTGAGCAAAGACTGGTACAAGCTTACCCTTGATGTTAACCAGGTTATCTATGATGGTCAGGTGACCCATTATCAAAAAAAGGTGGAAGCTTTCAATCTTCAGGCAGATCAAAAAGGTGTAGAAATTGAACTTTATAAACTCAAAGACAGGATCAACCAGATTTTTTTCAGCATAATCCTTCTGAGACAAAATGAAATTCTGCTGAAAAGCAATAAGGAACGTATCGAAGCAAAGCTCACCGAGGTGCAATCAGGAATCAGGAACGGCGCAGTTCTTGAAATGAATGCCGACCTTCTTCAGGCCGAACTGGTGCGACTGGATCAACAGCTCACTGAAACCAGGATGGACCGCAGTACCTCTTATAAAATGCTCGCTGAACTCATCTCCACCCCGGTTCCGGAAACAGCGCCTTTGGTTACCCCCCGGATCGTTTTGCCCGGAACTCTTTTTGAGGATAAGCGGCTTGAAAATGATTTATTCAACATTCAGCGCTCGAAGGTGGATCTGATGAGGAACATGATCACCACAAAATGGAACCCGAAAATTTTTGCTTACGGACAAATAGGCTACGGAAGGCCAAACCTTAACATGCTTGACGACAATTTTAAGCCATGGTGGCTTTTCGGCGCAAAACTGACATGGAGCCCATGGAGCTGGAATCAGAATAAAAATGAAAAACAGATCCTTTCCATTCAGAACGACCTGTTGCGAAGTCAGCAGGAAACTTTTGATAAAAATCTGAAGATCAGCTCACAAAAGGACCTCAACGAGGTGATGAAATTCACTGAGTTGCTTTCGCAGGATGAGCAAATCATCGCACTGAGGAAAAAAATCACCAAAACAGCTTCTTCCCAGTTAGATAATGGCGTGATCACTTCAAGTGACTACATTGCAAGGCTGAATGAAGAAACCCTGTCGCAGCTAAATCTGGAGATACATAAAATTCAGTTAATTAAAGCAAAGCTTTCATACCTTTATACATTAGGAAAACTTTGACATCCCATAAATATGGAAAAACTGTTATTTGCTATTCTGATCACTTTTACTTTACTGAGCACTTCGTGCAGCAGCAGCAAGGATAAGCCCGATGCTTATGGCTCCTTTGAAGCCACAGAGGTAACGGTTTCTTCTCTTGCCAATGGGAAAATCATGCTTTTCAACATCGAGGAGGGCCAGGTGCTCGACTCGAACCAACTGGTTGGCTTTGTTGACACCACCGACCTGCACCTGAAAAAATTGCAGATCATGGATCAAAAAAATGCAACGGGATCACGGAAAGAGGATCTGGCAGCCCAGGTCGCCGTTCAGGACCAGAACCGTGAAAATATCCTCATTGAGAAAAACCGCGTAATTAAACTGTTGAAAGACGGCGCGGCAACCCGGAAACAACTAGATGACATCAATGCCAATCTGAACACCATCGACAAACAGATTGCCTCCATCAAAACCCAGTTCAACGGCATCGACGACCAGATCGGCAGCACGGAACAACAGATTGCCCAGATCCGTGAATCCATTAAAAATGCCCGGATTATCAACCCGGTCAAAGGAACCGTGCTTACAAAATTTGCGGAAAACAATGAAGTGGCTATCTTTGGAAAACCATTGTATAAAATTGCCGATCTGCGTGAAATGCAACTTCGTGTATATGTGAGCGGGGCACAACTGCCACACATCAAAATCGGTGAAAAGGTGGAGGTTCGCATTGATAAAGATGAAAATACAAATTCAAAAATGGATGGGGTTATCAGCTGGATTTCACAAACGGCAGAATTCACCCCAAAAACCATTCAAACAAAAGAGGAACGTGTAAACCTTGTATACGCTGTAAAAGTCAGGGTTCAAAACGATGGCAGTCTGAAAATCGGCATGCCCGGCGAAATAAAATTGATTTCAAATTAACCAAAAACAAAAACCATGAAAAAAACCACTTCAGCATTTCTTTTGATCCTTGTCATCGCCGCATGGTCGGGAATAAGCGCATCAGCGCAAAACCACAAAGCCGATGACATTATCGGCACCTGGCTGAACCAGGAAGCAACAGGCAAGATTACCCTTTATAAAGAAAATGGCAAGTATTTCGGCAAACTTGTCTGGCTCAGGGAACCAAATGATAAGGTATCAGGATTGCCACGCACCGATGTGGAAAATCCGGATGCCAAATTAAAATCAACTCCCCTCATCGGGCTGGTTAACATGAAGGACTTCACCTTCGATGGCAAGGATGAATGGTCGGGCGGTACGATTTATGATCCGAAAAACGGAAAAACCTACAAATGTTACATTGAGTTCGAAGGTACGACCAAGCTGAAAGTTCGGGGATATGTTGGTGTTTCATTGCTCGGAAGAAATACATTCTGGACCAAATCCACCCCTCCTCAGAATTAATTAATTATGTCGGTTCCCTCCGTTCATGTTCAACAACTGACCAAACGGTTTAAGGATACCCTTGCACTCGACGACATCTCCTTTGATGTCGGTCGCGGTGAACTTTTTGGTTTTATCGGTCCCGACGGGGCCGGTAAAACTTCCTTGTTCCGCATCCTTACCACCCTGCTGCTGGCCGATGCCGGTATATGCACGGTTGAAGGATTTGATGTGGTGAAGGATTACAGACAGATCAGAAAAATCAGCGGTTATATGCCCGGAAAATTTTCTCTTTATCAGGATCTGACTGTTGAGGAAAACCTGAAGTTCTTTGCAACCATATTTGGAACCACCATTCGCGAAAACTACGACCTTGTAAAGGAAATCTACCAGCAGATTGAACCTTTCAAAAACAGGAAAGCAGGAAAACTTTCGGGTGGGATGAAACAGAAACTTGCATTATCCTGTGCCATGATCCACAAACCGGAAGTTCTTTTCCTTGATGAACCTACCACCGGTGTTGATGCCGTTTCGCGACTTGAATTCTGGGAAATGCTCAAACGGCTGAAAGCATCCGGGATCACCATTCTGGTTTCAACCCCTTACATGGATGAGGCAAGCCTTTGCGACCGGGTTGCGCTGATGCAGAGTGGCCGCATCATGACCATCAGCACACCGCAGGAGGTTATAAGCAACTATCCGCTTTCGCTGCTTTCAGTGAAATCTGGTGATATTTACACCCTCCTTGGTGAACTCAGGGAATATCCGGGTGTACACAGTGTATATGCCTTCGGGCAATCAGCTCATGTTGCATACCAAAAAAATGATATCACCCCTGAGTCGCTTCATTTTTTTCTTAAATCCAAAGGACACAAACAGGTTGAAATTATTGAAACCGTTGCCAACATTGAAGATTGTTTCATGGAATTGATGACTTCACCCATGAAAGAGTAACCACTCAGGCACTAAGAACACTTAGGTTCACTAAGGGAAAGTGGCTGGTATTTGTTAACATAATGAGTATGCCTATTGACAAGTTCTTAGTGTTTCTTAGTGCCCTCAGTGCCTTAGTGGTTTATTTTTAAATATTATCCAGTGTCTTTATCCAACGAAAATATCATCACCGTTAAAAACCTTGTCAAGAAATTTGGCACATTCGTAGCCAATGATCATCTGACATTTGAGGTTAAAAAAGGGGAGATATTTGGTTTTCTAGGAGCCAATGGCGCAGGTAAAACCACGGCCATTAAAATTCTCTGCGGATTATCCTATCCCACTTCCGGGGAATTATCCGTTGCCGGGTTTGATATTTATACCCAGCGTGAAAAAGTGAAAAAGAACATCGGATACATGAGCCAGCGGTTCTCATTGTACGATGACCTGACCGTGTTTGAAAACATTCGGTTTTATGGCGGAATTTACGGGTTAAGGAAAAAAGAGATCGATTCCCGCTCCCATGACCTGATGCAGCGCCTTGGATTTGAATCGGCCCGAAATAAACTGATCAGGGATATCCCGTTGGGATGGAAGCAAAAACTGGCTTTTTCGGTGGCGATCCTCCATAATCCAAAGATCGTTTTTCTGGATGAACCCACCGGCGGGGTCGACCCGATTACCCGCCGTCAATTCTGGGACATGATTTTCGAAGCTGCCCATGGGGGTATTACGGTATTTGTGACAACACATTATATGGATGAAGCCGAATACTGCGAT
Organism: uncultured Bacteroidales bacterium; assembly: GCA_903875045.1. Lineage (GTDB taxonomy): Bacteria > Bacteroidota > Bacteroidia > Bacteroidales > FEN-979 > CAIVAT01. The sequence continues at coordinate 14,996 of CAIQUS010000184.1, read as the reverse complement.
CGTGTTTCAATCATGGTTGACGGGCGGATTGCAGCACTTGACACCCCCGATAACCTGAAACGTCAATTCAGTGCACCATCCATGAATGAAGTATTTATCAAATTGGCCAGAACTTAACCCACCCCAGGCCCCTCCCTTCTCAGGGGAAGGGCCGGGAGTGGGGTCAATAAAAAACCTATGAATCTATTACAAAGGTATAAGCCCTCCGTCAGCAAAAAAAACCTGCTTTTCATCGCAGGCATGGCATGGACCACAGCAGGCGGAATTTTGTCGGGGCGCGGGTTAAATTACCTCTGCCAGCATGGGCAATACTTCGGATGGCGCCTTGCAGGGGGGCTTGTTTTCGGAGCATTGTTTTACGTAATGCTCTTTGCGAAAATTTCACGCAAACACATTAAAAGAATACGCGGGCTCAACATTCCCTACCCGTGTGCTTTTTCATTTTTCAATATCCGGGGCTACCTGATGATGGCCATCATGATCAGTGGAGGGATCATGTTACGACGGTTTGATTTGATCAACAAAGCCTGGTTGTATAATTTCTATGTGACCATGGGCGTACCATTGCTGATTTCGGCCGCACGGTTTTTTTATTTCTGGGCAACAAACAAGGAGATTGCATGAAACGGTTCAACGGGTTTGTCATCAAAGAGTTTTACCATATCTTCAGGGATTATCGTACCCTGCTGATCCTCTTTGGCATGCCTGCCGTGCAGATGATGTTGTTTGGATATGTACTCACCAATGAGATCAAAGATGCAAAAATTGCCATATATGACCCCTCCGGGGATGTGGTGACCCGCAAGATCAGCGATAAGATACTCTCCTCAGGATATTTTATCCTTGAACGCAATCTGAACTCAGTGGATGAAATTGACCCGGTTTTCAGGCAGGGAAACGTTAAACTGGCTGTTATTTATGAACCCGGTTTTGCGCAAAAACTGGAGAAGAGAGGAAAGGCCCGTATCCAGCTCATCGGAGATGCATCCGACCCCAATACCGCCAATATGCTGGTGAATTATGCCAGCGGAATTATCAGCAACTACCTGATCTCCATGAATTCTGAAAAGGTTCCGATCCAGATCATCCCCGAAGTGCGGATGATGTATAACGGCGAGCTGAAAGGGGTTTATATGTTCGTTCCCGGACTGATGGCCATGCTGCTGATGTTGATTTCGGCACTGATGACCTCACTTTCCATCACCAAAGAAAAAGAGCTGGGAACCATGGAATTGTTGCTCGTATCCCCGATGGAACCTTACCAGATCATCATTGGCAAGGTTTTTCCTTACGTTTTTCTGGCTTTCCTTGATGCCTGCATCATTCTTTTACTGGGTCACCTCGTATTTGGCATGCCCATCATGGGAAGCATTTTTCTGTTGCTGCTCGAAAGTTTTCTCTACATCTGTATGGCTCTTTCACTCGGTATCCTGATTTCAAACATCACCAACAGCCAGCAGGTAGCCATGATGATCTCACTGGTAGTGCTGATGCTGCCAACGATCCTGCTCAGCGGGTTTATTTTTCCGGTCGAGAATATGCCGCTGATCATGCAGGTACTCTGCCACATCATGCCACCAAAATATTACATCACCATCATAAAAAGCATCATGCTCCAGGGAAACGGGATTGAATATGTTTGGCGTGAAACGCTTATCCTGATAGGATTTACCGCAGTTTTCCTGGCACTCAGTATTAAAAAATTCAACGTCCGGCTTACCTGATGAGGACAATTCTATATATCATCCAGAAGGAGTTTTTGCAGGTTTTCCGCAACAAGTCAATGTTGCCGATCATTTTTATCGTACCGGTTTTTCAACTGATCATCCTGGTCAATGCAGCCACCTACGAAATGAAACACATCCGAGTTTCGGTGGTTGACCTCGATCTGTCGGGAACTTCGCGCAAACTGGTGAGTAAACTCCAGGGTTCGCCCTTTTACCAGATTGAAGGCACAACATTTTCATACCTCAAAGCCGAAGATGAGATGAAACGGGGAAATATCGACATGATCCTTCATATCCCCGCTGATTTTGAAAAGAAGCTGCTGAAAGAGGGCCACGCAAAAGTACAGTTTGTGATCAACGCCATCAACGGGCAAAGCGCCGGGCTCACCAATGCATATTCTACCATGATCCTGCTTGATTATAACCGCGAAGTATTGCTGGAGAATGCAACCCCTGCGATGATGGCCGGGGTAAAAACCATTCAAACTGATTACAGTTACTGGTATAATCCCAAACTGAATTATAAAACCTACATGGTTCCCGGGATCCTCGTATTGCTCATCACCATCATCGGGCTGCTGCTTTCAGGAATGAACATTGTTCGTGAGATGGAGATTGGGACCATTGAACAGATCAATGTAACCCCAATTAACAAAATCCAGTTTATCACCGGCAAGCTGATGCCATTCTGGATCATAGGGCTGTTTGAACTGGCCTTTGGCCTTACCATCGGCAAGTTGCTGTTCAATATTCCGATGGAAGGAAGCCTCGGATTAATTTTCCTGTCGGCATCTGTCTATCTTTTTGTAATTTTGTCATTTGGCCTGCTGATCTCAACCATCACCCATACACAACAGCAAGCCATGCTGGTTTCGTTCTTTTTTATGGTTGTCTTCATCCTCATGAGCGGTTTGTTTACTTCCATTGAAAGCATGCCGTTATGGGCGCAAAACCTCGACAGGCTGAATCCGCTGATGTACTTTATCAAAATCATGCGGATGGTGTTACTGAAAGGATCAGGATTTGCAGATATCAGCAACTACTTTTGGTCCATGGTCATTTATGCGGTTTGCAGTTTAAGCCTGGCCATTTTTAGATATCGAAAAGTCTCTTAAATATATATATTGAACAAGAAATCCAGGATATTCATCATTCTCAGGGCAATTTTCCTGGGATTGGCAGTGGTTGCCATTGCATTTTTCGTTACACGGAGCCTGTATCACCGTGAAGATGCAAAAAAAGACGCCCTCCGGCGGATCCGTGAACGCGGATACCTGATCGCCCTCACCGACAAAAATACCCTCAATTATTTCATTTACAAAGGTGAGCCGATGGGATATCAGCTTATATTGCTGGAGTCATTTGCAAAATACCTTGGGGTGCCACTCAGGATCATTGCCAGCACCCATGCTTCAAAACTGGAATACTACCTGCAATACAATGCTGCCGACCTGATCGCACTGAATCTTCCGGTATCGGGCGATGGCAAAAAGCTTGTCCGTTATTCCGATCCGTTTGGCGAAACCCGGCTGGTACTGGTTCAATGCAAAGCTGCCAGGACCGGACTACCTTCGGTGCCGAAAGTTTTAAATTCCCTGAAAGATTTTCCCGACGATACCGTCTATGTTTCCATGAACCCCTTCCTCGCACCCCAGTATCATGCTTTCTACAAAAAGACTGGCAAACATGCCATCATAAAAGAAGTCCCCGACATCCGCCAGGAAGATTTGTTAAACAGCGTTTCCACCGGAAAAATCCGCTTTGCCATTTGTCAGGAAAATGTTGCCATGGTGTATCACCGGTATTACAGCAACCTCGATATTTCGGTGCTGGCATTCCCGCTCTATTCTTATGCCTGGGGAATGGGACTTGCATCTGATTCCCTTGCCACTGAGTTAAATGCCTGGCTGAAGGAGTATAAAGCCTCCGGGAAGTTAAAGCAAACCTATCTCTCATATTTCGATAATCAGCGTATCGCAAATTTCATGAAGAGTGAGTACTTCTCAGTCCATGGTACTAAACTTTCCCCATTTGATGAGGTCATCCGTGAACAAAGCAGGCAGGTGATGTGGGATTGGAGATTGGTGGCCTCCCTCATCTATGAAGAGTCGAATTTCCGTCAGGGGCTCACTTCATCGCACAGGGCCAGCGGCCTGATGCAGCTGATGCCCGAAACGGCAGCAAAATTCGGCATCGACAGTGCCTCCACACCGTCGCGGCAAATTGCAGGCGGAGTGAAATACCTGAAATACCTTGACAAGCTTCTCCCCGAAGAAATCACGAGCCCGGTCGAAAGGATCTATTTTGTGCTTGCCGCCTATAACGTCGGGCTTGGCCGGGTGTTTGCGGCCAGGACAAAAGCCGAAAAATACGGGAAAGATAAGAACCGGTGGAACGGACATGTAGATTACTACCTTTTACACCGTTCAAAAAAAAACCCGGTTGCTAAACAGGATACTGTTGATTCTTACCCGATCGACTACAAAACCGAAGGGTTTGTTGATGACATTGTGACAAGGTATTACCACTACAGGAACCTGATTAAGTGAATGCAGGCAATGAGGGTAATCAGGAGGTTTTTCCTTTGGTTAAGTCACGGAGATAAAACCCGCATATTTCCCGGATTGAATCCTCTGCAGGACGAAATCTGAAATTCAGTGTTTTACAAAGTTTCTCACTGGAATAGGTGTACACTTGCGAAGTGGTCGTGGCCATCTCCCTCGTAACCTCAGGCTTCACCCTGAGGATAAAGGCCCTCACAGCCTCCACCCTCCATGCAACAGAGGTCATCACCGGAGGAACATTCACTGAAGGGGCAGGTTTGCCCAGATGCCTGGCAATAAGTCCGAAAAAATCCTGGTACGAAAGATTCTCTGCCGAGCAGATATAGCGTTGACCAAAGTGGTTTCCATCCATCAGGCTGATCATGGCTTTGCTGATGTCACGTGCATCCACGTAACCATTTACTCCACGGGTGTAATATTTCAGTCCTTCATATACCAGCCGGAACAGCCCCGAGTTATCCTGCCAGAAGCCCGGGCCCATGATAACCGAAGGGTTGATAATCACTGCATTCAAACCCTCTTCCATTCCCCGCCACACTTCACGCTCGGCACCGTATTTACTAATGCCATACACCGAGTTCTTCTTTGAAGGTACCCAGTAGGTCTCCTCGGTGGAAACTTCATTGTTTTCAGCTCTGCCAAGGGTAGCCACAGAACTGACATAGCAGAATTTTTTTACACCGCTTTCAATGGCCTGGTTTACCAGGTTCGCGGTTCCTTCAATGTTTACCTTCAGCATTTGCTTGTGGTCCTTTGGAAAAAAAGAGACGACAGCACCTGCATGATAGATTTCCGTGACGCCCTGCATGGCATCTTCAATGGCGCCAAAATCCATGAGATCGGCATTTACCCACGTAATCTTCCCGGCAAGTTCATCAGGATTTGAAACATAATAGGAGAACACCTTACGAACCATCTCCGTATGACTGGTGGCACGTTTGATCGCCCTCACCGGTTTGCCGGATTGAACAAGGTCGAGAAGCAGGTGGGAACCCAGAAGGCCGGTACCGCCGGTAACAAGGATCATAGTTGGGGTTTTTGGAGGGGCAAAGGTAGGAAAAAGGGTGGACAAGTGGGCAAGTGGGCAAGTGGGCAAGTGGGCGAGTGGGCGAGTGGGCTGATGGCCGGGTGGGCAGGTGGGCGGATGAAGGGTTTTATTTTGTGAGGATGATTTCGGTTTTTCCGGATAGTTTGGTCACATGGCATTCATCATTTCCAATCAGGTATTTTTCAATCACCAGTTCTGTTGAGTCGAGAATTCCGTGAAATTCAAATTCAGTGCCGGTTTTTATAGTCATTGCCATTTTACCATCCGTAAATAAAGTATAAATGCCCTGCAACCGGTTGATGCTGTCCATCAGCGGGTCTTCCATCGAAAAATCAATGATTTCGTTGGTGCTGGTTTTTTTAACATAATACTGGCTCAGGAGAATTGGTTTGGCAGCAGCATCCCTCACCGATACTGCAATCGTGCGGTATTCCTGGGTACACATAACGTCTTTCTCAGTTTTACATGAAAAATATAAAACCGGCAACAGAAGAAGAGATATGATTTTTAACTTCATAAAACCTGTATTGCTTTAGTTTATTACTACAGTGAAGCTTTTATTTGCGTCGATTTGATCCAGCCACGGACGCCTGTAATTAAATATCATTTGATACTCCCCCGGTCGCAGTCCGACAAATGTCCATATTTCGTAGACATTTCCTCCGAAGGTGAATTTCTCATTGTCCGGTTTACTGGTACACATAAGCAACCTGATTTTAGTCGTGTCAACCGGTTCTAAAAACCATCTGTACCCGCCGTCATGACAAGCTTCAAGTGTAATTTCAAACTTCTCATTCACTGCTTTTTTCAGCGGGTTGTCAGGAAGAGAAATCTGAAGATAATTCTGACAACAAGAGAAGCAGGGAAGCATGACCAGCAAACTGAAAATTTTTAACATCTTTGCTTTCATGATAGATCAGATTTGACGGCTTCAATTACAAATGCATATCAGGGGATTAATTTTTCAGAAGCACGTCACCCTCCATTTTGCAAAACCGATGTTGCAGCCAGTTTTTCCCTGTATTTTTTCTCAAACGCACTTGCAAAAGCTGCTTTGTCATTTCTCAATAATTCCATTGCTTCATCATTTACAATGGTCGGATGGATGTCCCTAAGATAACTATCGCTCCAAATTGCAAGTTCTGCAAGAACAGGTGTCAAAGCCAATCCCCTATCGGTTAAATGATAGAGGTTGGTCTTTTTATTATCCGGACGTTGTGTTTTGATGATGATTCCCACCTCCTCCAGAAATTTGAGTTTAGTCGTAAGAATATTGGTAGCAATGGCTTCTTCACTTTCCGTAAAGTCTTTGAAGGTTTCTTTGCCTTCGATTAGCATTTGCTTTACGATAACCAACAACCACTTGTCGCCTACAACATCCAGGGCTGAAGTAAACGGGCAATTACATTTAAATTTTACATCCATCTTTGAGTCCACTCCGAAAAGTCGTTTATTCATCAAATCACCATTTAAAAAAATGTTAAACCGCAAAGAACACAAAGAAACCGCAAAGATCCGCAGAGATAACTCGCAGATAATTATAACTTTGCGAAACTCTGCAAAAATACTCTGCGGCCCTCTGCGGTTAAATTATTTGTTAGCAGACTTATCGGAGTGCCCTCATCTTTTGTTATTCAAACTGACACGCAAAGGTAGTGAAACAAATTATTACTTGTAAAATGAAATTAATTTCAGTAATCACTTACATATTATAAAAAATAATGTAATTTCGCTGGCGAAATGCAAGTAATTGATTTATTAAAAAAATTCAAATGATAAAAAAACACTACACCAAAACAATTGCATTCTTAGCAATTCTATGTGCTATGTTTCAAATAAATGCAACAGCACAACTTATGGCTGTAAGCGGTAAGAAAATTATCAATACTTCAAATAATCAGGAAGTAGTTCTCAATGCCATCAACTTTGGCAACTGGATGGTAATGGAAGGATATATGATGAATTCCAATAGTCAGGCACCAGCGCAGCACGACTGGAAACAAAAATTAACTGCCTTACTTGGTGCCGGACAAACAAAACAATTTTACGATGCATGGTTAACAAACCATGTAACCCAGGCAGATATAAATCAGGTGAAAGAGTGGGGTTTTAATGCGGTACGATTACCACTGCATTACGAATATTTTGTAAATCTTGAAACTCCCGATGTATGGAATAATCAGGGTTTTGATATTTTAGACAGTGTAATTTCATGGTGCAGTACTGCCGGAATGTATGCAATTGTTGATTTACATGCAGCTCCGGGTGGTCAAAGCGATAATGCCATCAGCGATTACGATAAAACAAAACCATCGTTGTGGGAAAGTGCCGCCAATCAATCGAAAACTGTTCGTCTTTGGCGCAAGCTTTCAGAAAGATACAAAAACGAACCATGGATTGCCGGTTATGACCTCATAAACGAACCTGCGTGGAACCTGCCAAACGGAACACTTTTACGAAATTTATACGGGAGATTAACCGATACGATCAGATCAAATGGCGATGACCACATATTATTCATTGAAGGCAACTGGTATGCAAACGATTATACAGGTCTCACACCTGCATGGGATAACAACATGGTTTATGTATTTCACAAATACTGGTCGAACACAAACGATGTTGATATTCAATGGGTGCTCAATTTACGAAGCCAGCAAAACCGTCCGATTTGGTGCGGCGAACATGGCGAAAACTCAAACAATAATTTCACCAGAATAACAGAATTATTCAACCGGAATAATATTGGCATGTCGTGGTGGCCCATGAAAAAATTTGAAAGCACCAACGATTTTGCAGATGCAAATTGGCCTGCCGGTTACAACAGCATATTAAGTTATTTGAGCGGAACCAATCCAAATATTGTTCCGTCAACGGCATTAAACATCCTGATGCAATTAGCCGAAAATCTTAAACTTGAAAATGCAACTCCCCAAACAGAAGTGCTGCGCTCTATTTTTACGCAACCCGGCAACCGGGATACAGAACCTTTTGCAATCAATACAATTCCTGGCAGAATTTACGCAACAAACTATGATATGGGCATGAATGATTACGCCTATTCCGACCAGGCCTGGGAAGATTTGCATCTTACCACAGGTGTTTATACAGCATGGAATGAAGGCTGGACGTACCGGAACAATGGCGTTGACATTGAAGCGTGTACAGATGTTTTATCGAACGGGTATAACGTAGGCTGGTTTAACAAAGCTGAATGGATGAAATACACCTGCGATGTATCATTGGCAGGAACTTATACAATAGAATTTCGTGTGGCAAACGGAGGTTCAACCAGCGGTACCATACAAATACAAAATGCTGATGGTACTGAATTAATGGCAACAGCCATCGTTCCTACAACCGGAAGTTGGTCAGCCTGGACAACCGTATCCTGCACCGGTGGCTTTGCAGAAACCGGAATCCAAAGTTTCAGGATTGTGAATACTTCAGGTGGGTTTAACGTGGCATCCGTAAATTTCGTGTTTTTAAATTCAAACATTCCGCCTGTAACCCCGTTACCTGTAGCAGCAAAAGTAATATCTCTTCGCGGAAACAACAATAAATATGTTACTTACTCCGGAAATAGTGATTTGATGTCGAGCACACGGGCAAGCGCAGGCACAACAGAGCAGTTTACATTAATTGATGCCGGCAACGGACTAACGGCCATGAAAGCATATAACGGAAAATATGTAACCCTGAATACTTCTGATAATAGATTATATTGCAGCGGTGATTCAGTTGGAAATAATCAGAAGTTTACATTGGAGAACTTAAATGGTTTATACACAATAAAAGGCAGCAACAATAAATATGTTTCATCAGAAAACGGTTCAACCGCAGGTTTAAACTGTACACGAACAGCGCCTTCCGGCTGGGAGTTTTTTAACTGGAATATTATTGCCAATCCATTAAGTGTTACCGAAATTTCAGCTCCTTCAACGATCAGAATTTTTCCAAATCCGGCAAGTAATGTATTAAATATCAGTTCAGCAGTAAACAGAAAAGCTTCCATAATTATTTCTGATATAACTGGCAAAATCCTAATGACTTCTGCTTTAACAGGGACTCAGAAAATTATTGATATCAGCGGTTTATCTTATGGTATTTACTTTCTGAAAATAATTGATGGAAATAAAACTGAAACTGTAAAATTTATAAAAAACGAATAGATTTTCATGCTTTCAATCTAACCATCCCTATTCAGTAAGAGTTTCTCAAGAAATCAACCGGGTATTACCTTTTTTTGGACTTAAAGTGCCAAATCGTAAAACGGCTTTGTCGCAAGATGAACAACTCACGATGCTCGATGCAGCTTTAAACGCATCACCAAAGGATAAATTGACTGCTGCAAAAGTTAACAACAACATTGGTCCCTTTTCATAAAAATATTTTATTCCTGTTTGTTCAGGTATTCAGGAATTTATTAATTTTCCGGTCTAAAACGACCCTAACCATTTTAACATTAAAAACATGACCAAAGCAGAAATCGTAAACGAAATCGTAAATAAAACAGGAACCGAAAAAGTTGCAGTTGAAGCAACCGTTGAGGCAATCATGGAAACCATTAAAACTTCCATGGCGAAGGGTGAAAATATCTATCTCAGAGGATTTGGAACTTTTCTCTTGAAGAAAAGAGCAGCAAAGATCGGAAGGAATATCACAAAAAATACTTCTGTAAAAATTCCCGCCCACATGATTCCTGCCTTCAAACCGGCAAAGGAATTTATGACTGAAGTTAAATCCAGGGTTAAAGTTAAATAATATACCCTATTTGCTTATCACCTCAAAACCAATCATCATACGCTCCCCATCCTGATCGACCAATGTAAGCCTGTGCTGTCCCTGAGTTGGAGAAAGCGCCATCTGGTGAATCTGGGAGGTGGTGCCAATGAAACGATCATCAATATGCCAGTAAACCAAACTACCGGCATGGCGATGGGCAACTTTGAACACAGTACTACCCGGCTTGCCATCAAGATCGACCGGAATATAAATTTTACTGTTATTTTTCGGATAAATGATATCCATGTTTCTCCGCTCTGTATTCCCTGCACAATCCTTGCGAAATGGAGGCAAAACCTTATAAAAAGGATTTTTATTCCGAAAATACCACTCCTGCACCGGGGGAAGGACAAACCATGAAACATGTTGCATATTTTCAGGTGATTCACAGTCGGAACTAACCTGATACCGACCGGTTTTATCAAGGTGAATGATCTGATGAAAAGGGCAGGGTGCCGTTTTTGCGCCTGCCTTCTGAATCCACAACGTATCGGTAAACTCGCATACTGCTGTTGCCCGGTATCCGCTGTACCGGCAAACCGGCACCTGCATCAGGGCTTCCACCGGCGATTTGAACCAGGATGTTGGCGGCAGGGTTTTAAAAATATCAAACAAAACCGGTGCTGCAACACCGATCCCGGTCAACCCGGGCCTCCCCTCCCCCGAAGCATTTCCAACCCACACAGCCACCACATATTCGGGTGTCACCCCGATCGACCAGGCATCACGGTTTCCAAAGCTGGTACCTGTTTTCCATGCAATTTTATGAGATGAAGAGAATTGCTGCCACTGTAATTCGGCGTCGGGGCGCGATACTTCTACCATGGCTTCGAACGTAAGCCAGATGGAACCAGCATCAAACAAGGATGACTGGTCGCGGAAGGATTGCTCTTTCTGATCTTCCGTGTCGATATAAACTGGCGGATGAAAATCGGATTTATTGTATTTCGCCCCATTTTCCGAATAGTGGTTGAGTGTTCGAGCCAGAGAGGCATAAATACCGGAAATATCCCACAGACTGGCTTCGGCACCACCAAGGATGATCGACAAGCCATAATGGTCGGCCGGTTTTGTCAGCGTAGTCACACCCGATCTTCTGAGAAGGGCATAAAACTGCTCATAGCCATAGGTCTGCAGCATTTTCACCGCCGGAATATTCAGTGACCGCGACAGCGCCATTTTTGCAGGCACAGCCCCATCATAGGTAAGGTTGTAATTTTCGGGAATAAAGCCACCGATCTGCATGGGAACATCGGGAACAAGCGTATTGGGCAGCAGCAGCCCGTCATTCAGCATGGCCGCATAAAGAAAAGGTTTTAAAATACTGCCTGTACTGCGTGCCGCGGTGATGATGTCCACCTTGTTCCCATGCTCACGGGAGGCCGTTCCGGGAATATTCCCGACATAAGCCACCACATGACCCGTATTTACCTCAAGAACAAGAGCTGCCTCATTGTGAATTTCATTGGCCCTCAGTTGTATGCTGTGTATATCGAGAATATCGCTGACACGCTTTTGCAACGCCATGTCAAGGGTCGAATTGACACAGGTCCCTTTGTTTCCTGCCCTGATGGAACGATCGAGCAGATGCGGGGCCCATTGTGGCAACGGAAAGGGCTTTTCTGGTAATTTTTCACTCTTCGCCAGGTCGCAGGTAACGGCATCAATGACGCCCCTTGCACAAAGAAGATCGAGCAGATGATCACGCTTGGCAAGCAGAAAACGTGGATTTCGCCCGGGATAGATCAACCCGGGGCTGTTTGGCAACACGGCCAGTGTTGCCGCTTCGGCCCATGAAAGGTGTGTGGCATCTATGCCGAAATAACGCCAGGCCGCCGCATCCAACCCCACCACGTTGCCGCCAAAGGGTGCATGTGATGCATAGAGCCTCAGGATATCTGCCTTGCTGTGGGTAAATTCGAGCCGGTATGCCAGAAAAAGTTCCTTTATTTTTTCGGTGAAGGTTCGCTCCCGGTTTTTCCTGACCAGCCGGATCACCTGCATGCTGATGGTGCTCCCGCCACTCACAATTTTACGGTGTTTGATATTGAGCCAGGCGGCCCGGATAAGCGCAAAAGGATTAAACCCGGGGTGATACACAAAATACCGGTCTTCGTAATGGGTGATGGCAAGCCTGAATTTTTCAGGCACACGCTCACTTTCCGGAAATCGCCATTGCTGATCTGCCGAAATTTTCGCCCCCAGCAGATTCCCGTTACGATCGAGCAATACCGTTGAAAGCGGATCCTGAAATAATGGACGAGGCAGGGAAAACCAGAAAAGAACCGCCAGAAGTGACAAAAATGCAAAAAAGAAACAACGAGGAACCCAGATTGTCTGTTTCATCAGCTTAATCATGCTTTTCAGAAATTCTGGTGTCATTAATTGTCAGACTTTTCACAATTTAATCATTTTTCTCCTCTTCTTAATTGCCTGATTTTGGTTGATTCAGGTAAATAATTTTCTCCGGTAACTACTTTCTTTCCGGTTCTTTGTTCTAATTCTTTTCTGGCATTGCCAGCAACTTTGCCGCCTTGCCTTGCTGCTTTTTTGTTTTCGATAAATCCTTTTGGGTTCTGAGTCTTGACGATTTCAGTAGTTGAGGCTTCACCAAGCATAGAAAAAATCAACTCAAGGTCAGACATGTGGTCACGCAAGTTTTGACTTTTCAAACCTTTGATTTTCTTATATTCGGTGGGGGTCAACCCAAATGTGGCTTTTGAGATTTCAGCAGTCAGAATTGCATATTCAAGTTGTTTTTTAACACCTCTGTTTTTCCATTCTTCGGTCAATTCTTCCCGGATAGCAATACTTCGCATCCGCTTTTCAATCCAATCATCAGGATAACCTTTTGCTTTATACAATTCTCTTGTTCGTTGTGCTGCTAGTTCGGGATTTTCAATTTCATCCAATCTGTCTGAGCCAACTTGTGCCAACCAAAGTTTAAATGGTTCAGCTTTCGGAGATGGGATAGATTGAATAATTCTTAGAAGTCCTTGTGCCTGTGCGGCCTGAACTTTACGTTTTCGCCCGTCAGCAGCAATCATTTCAACCAGGGGACAAATTGTCCCCCAGTTGGAGTTAAGCTCCGAATCTCGTTTTTTCATTTTTTTGATGTAATCCTTAACGTCAGCTGTATCTGTTAATAACTGAACTACATCTTGAACCGAGAAATACCATTTTTGGTCAGATTCATTCCAAACTGACCGGATTTGCTTGCTTTCGAAGAGTTTAATGTTGCTCATCTGTATAGAGAATAATACATTGCTAATGTAATCAAATTTTTTCCTTGGTAAAAGTGAAATGTGCCTTTGTTTTAATCCAGTTGGAGCATAAAAAGGGGGACGATGACGCCCCCCCCTGTAAATGGAATTAAAAAATGTTACAATTAAACAATGCTGATGGTGTTCTCAACGGCAACTACGACAATGCTCAGTTACCGCTGAGATTAGGAGCCCCGGTTTACAGGGTGATAGCTGATTGGCCGGTATGACCGGGAGTATCAGTTGCTATGATGTGATAATGTGATGATGTGATGATGTGATGATGTGATGATGTGATGATGTGATAATGTGGTGATGTGATAATGTGATATGGTTGTCGTTTTCAGTTTTTTTTGTTTCTCAGATAAATCTGTATTTCATCCACCTTTTCGAGGATTGCCTTTGTGTTGTTGTTGTTTTCGTTTCGCAGTATTTCCATGTCTTTCCGGTTGTCGGTTTTGTGGATGATCATGTCCTGTTTGAGGTTGGTGAGATCGACGTTGATTTCTGCGATGCGGATTTCGAGGTGGATCCAAATGGTGACGAACCCGATGATGAAGCTGGCGATGCTGACTGCCTGAGCCATGTTTATGCCGGAAAGGTTGCTTTTTGATTCCATGTTATTTCTCCCATCGCGGTGGCGGCAAACCATCTGTTCACTCATAAAGATGCATACCTGATCAAGCGTTTTGGGAACAGGTGCATTGAAATGGTTCCTGAGGCTACCTGCATTGATTTTAAATTGTTTGGTGGTGCTAAAAGAATCGGCAATCAACTCTATCAATTCAGTTTTATTGGCTATTCCGAATGCATTGTTTTCATAGAGCAGTCGGATAATTGCTCCGAGTTGTTCAACGGAAAGTTGGATCGGAATTCTTTTATCCGGTACTGGAACTGGTTTAGGGATGACCATTGCAGGAGGATAGTCACTCGAAAAAATCAACCACCGTAAATTCTCATCAACATCGCTGATATAAGTTGTTTTTTCGCAAAATGCTGTAGTTGATCACAATGGCTGAAGCATTGCTAAAATCGCTGAAGATTTCATTCAGCAGGTTTGGGAATGAACCTGTTGTTTTCATGGTGATTGGTTTTATTGGTTTATTTATCGATTAATCCGGTTTTTTGCAAAAGGTAATACCGAAAAAATGCTTTATTTTTCCAATGTTATCAACGGGTGAACGGGAATTGCAAATAATGACACAAAAAATGCTGTTCTGAACTACGAAAGGGGATTCTTGCCAGGAATGGTGAAAAAAAACACACTTCCTTTTCCCTCTTCGCTCTCCACCCATATCTTTCCGCTGTGCTTTTCGATAAAATCCTTGCAAAGGAGCAATCCCAAACCGCTGCTGGGTTCGCCTTCAGTGCCTTTTCTGTTTGTTTGAACATCGAGCCGGAATAAATCATCGATAATTTTGTTACTCATTCCGATGCCTGTATCCTTAATAGAAATTTCAACATTATTGTAATCGGTGACTTTAGCGGACACTCTTATTATTCCACCTTTAGGAGTAAATTTCACGGCATTGGACACGATGTTCCTGATTACTGTTTGAAGTATGTTCCTGTCGGCAAATACAGTTATATCGGCCGGAATATCGAGATT